>JANLPL010000161.1:0-5501 GCA_031367195.1 Bradyrhizobium sp. | reverse complement strand
CGCGTGGGTCTGGCTGTAGATCGCCAGCGTCAGTCCATGCATCGCGATGTTGTAAACCTGCGAGGTGGCGCGGCGCAGATCGCGTTTCCAGCCGCGCAACTGCGTCCACACCGCCGGCACGCTGCCGGAAAGCCCGCCCAGGCCCCCGAGCGCCCCGCCGATCCCGCCAATCGCGGCGTCGAGCCCGCGCCCGCCGAATTTGAGCTTGCGGCCCTCCGGCGCCGTCAGCCCATAGATCCCGTACAGCGTGAACAGCACGCCCAGCACCAGCCGGAAACGCAGCGGATCGATGTTGTGCAGCACGAACACGCCCATCGGCACGCCGAACACGCCGCCGATCACGAACGGCGCGATGCGCGACCATTCAAAGCCGCGCCGTAGCGAGAACAACGACGTCAACTGCCCCAGCAGCGCGCCGAGCACCGCGAGCGGCGCGGCCACTTCCGGCGCCAGCGCCCAGGCCCAGAAGCTCAGCGCGACGATGGAAAAGGCAAAACCCGTCATGCCCTGGACGAGCCCCGCCAGCCCCGCCCCCGCGATGAGCAGCGCCCAGGCTTGCCCGTTGTCAGGCACGCTTGGCGAGCGCGGCTTGACGGATGGCGGTCAGCGTCGTGGTCGGAGTGATCGCTTCCGGATCGATCTTGACGTGAATGATCGCCGGCCCCTTCGAGTCCAACGCCCGCGCGAACGCCGCCTCGAACTCCTCGGTCTTCTCCACCGTCTCGCCATGGCCGCCGAAGGCGCGCGCGAGCGCGGCGAAGTCGGGGTTTCTCAGTTGCGTGCCGACCACCCGGCCGGGGTATTCGCGCTCCTGATGCATTCGGATCGTGCCGTAGATGCCGTTGTCCATCACGATGACGACGACAGCGAGTTCATATTGAACGGCGGTGGCGAATTCCTGCCCGTTCATCAGGAAATCGCCGTCGCCGGCGAAGGCGACCACGACCCGGTCGGGATAAAGCTGCTTGGCCGCGATGGCGGCGGGCAGACCGAACCCCATCGAGCCGCCGGTCGGGCCTAGCTGCTGCTCGAAGCGGCGGAAACGCAGGAAGCGGTTGACCCAGAGCGAGAAATTGCCGGCGCCGGTGGTGAAGATCGCCTCCGGAACGCGCCGGCGCAGATGCAGCATGATCTCGGCCGGTTGCACGGCGCCGGGCGAGCGCGGCGCCTGCTCGCTCCAGGCGAGATAATCCGCGCGCGCTTCCCGCGTCGCTTGCGCCCAGGGCACGCTCGTCGGCGGCTGCACGCTTTCCAGCGCGGCGGCGAAGGCGGGCGAGGTGGCGACAATGCCGAGCGTCGGCGCGTAATTGCGGCCGATCTCTTCCGCCTCCGCGTGGACATGGATCAGCGCCTGTTTCGGCTGGGGAATGGCGAGCAGCGTGTATCCCTGCGAGGCCGCCTCCGACATGCGGCCGCCGATCAGCAACAGCAGATCGGCGTTTTCCGCCCGCGCCTTCAGCTTCGGATTGACGCCAAGGCCGATCTCGCCGCAATAATTGGGATGCTCGCCGTCGAGCGCGCTGGCGCGGCGGAACTGGGCCGCTACGGGCAGGTCGAAACGCTCGGCGAAGCGTAGCACGCTGGCGGTGGACTTTTCCGTCCAGCCGGGTCCGCCGACGACCGCCAGTGGGCGCTGCGCCGCCCACAGCCGCTTCTGCAACTCCGCCATCTGCGTCTGGCCCGGCCAGATCGCGACCGCTTCGGCGCGCGGCGCGTCGAGCGCTTGCGCCGTCTCCGTCAGCACGTCCTCGGGCAGCGAAATCACCACTGGGCCGGGCCGGCCCTGCATCGCGAAATGATAGGCGCGCTGAATCACTTCGGGGATTTGCGCCGGACTTTCGATCTCGGTCGCCCATTTCGCGGTCGAGCCGAATAAAGCGCGATAATCCATCTCCTGAAACGCGCCGCGCCCGCGCATCGAGCGCTCGACCTGGCCGATGAACAGGATCATCGGCGAAGAATCGTGCTCGGCGATATGGATTCCATGCGCGGCGTTGGTGGCGCCAGGGCCGCGCGTGACGAAGCAGATGCCGGGGCGCCCGGTCAACCGGCCGACCGTCCCCGCCATAATCGCGGCGCCGGCCTCCTGGCGGCAGATTGTCACCTCGACGCCCGAATCATACAGCGCGTCGAGCGCGGCGAGATAGGATTCGCCGGGCACGCAATAGACGCGGGCGACCCCCTGCGCGACCAGTTGATCGACAAGGATCTGCCCGCCGGTGCGGGATTTCGGGGTCACGGACATGCGCCTCTCCAATGGCGGCGCTGTTTGGCAGGTCGCGGCGGCGAATTCAATCGCGCGATTGCGAGCGTAGTTTACGGCGCCCGCCCGTCGGGCGCGCTCTTTTGACCGTGCTCCCGGATTGTGGCCTGTCTCACCACATTTTTAACGCCCGTCCGTCATTTTTGCGGCTGGGCCGGGCGCCAGGTGGACAGCTCTGCGTTATATGCGGCACGGTGGTCCGCGGGGACGGCGCATCCAAACGCCGCCCCAAGGGCGACCCGAATACGAGGATCTTAACTATGCGCTTCGCTTCGTTTCTTCGCCTCGGCCTCGTCGCCGCCGGCCTAGCCTCCGCCTCCCAGGCGTCCGCTCTGCTCCTGACGATGGGCGGACCCGACGTCAACAATTCGCCGATGTCCTACGGCGTGCGCCCGTTCGTCGCCTCGATCCCGCGCGAAACGGTCTCTTATTCCGGTTCCTATGCGCCGGGCACGATCGTCGTCTCGACCCACGAACGGCGGCTCTATCTCGTGTTGGAGGGCCATCAGGCGCTGCGCTACGGCATCGGAGTCGGACGCCCCGGTTTCACCTGGGGCGGCGCGCTGCATGTCAGCATGAAGAAGGAATGGCCGGATTGGACGCCGCCGCCCGCGATGCTGCGTCGCCGCCCGGATCTGCCGCGCCACATGAAGGGCGGCATCGACAATCCGCTCGGCGCCCGCGCGCTCTATCTCGGCAGCTCCGAATATCGCATCCACGGCTCCAACGAGCCCGACACGATCGGGCAGGCCGTATCCTCGGGCTGCATCCGCATGACCAACGACGACGTGAAAGACCTGTACGAGCGCGTCGCGGTCGGCGCCAAGGTCTTTGTGCAGAACTGACGGGCCGCTACTCGTTGTAGCCAGAAAGACATAGCGCCAAAAGGCTTTCCTTTTCGCCGCTTGGCGCCTACATTAGATCGATGAACTCTCTCGTCGATCCCTTCGGCCGCGCCATCACCTATATCAGGGTGTCGGTGACCGACCGCTGCGACTTCCGCTGCGTCTATTGCATGTCGGAGGATATGACATTCCTGCCCAAGCAGGATCTTCTGTCGCTAGAAGAGCTGGACCGGCTGTGCTCGGCCTTCGTGCGTCTCGGCACGCGCAAAATCCGCGTGACCGGCGGCGAGCCGTTGGTGCGGCGCGGCATCATGGCGCTGTTTCGCTCGCTGTCGCGCCATATAGGCGCCGGCGCGCTCGACGAACTCACCCTCACCACTAACGGCTCGCAGCTCGCCAAATACGCCGCCGAGTTGCGCGATTGCGGCGTCAAGCGGATCAATGTCTCGCTCGACACGCTCGATGCCCAAAAATTCCGCGCGCTGACCCGCTGGGGCGATATGGCGCAGGTGATGAAGGGGTTAGAGGCGGCGGATGCGGCCGGCCTCAAGGTCAAGATCAACGCCGTGGCGCTGAAGGGCGTCAACGACGTCGAGGCGGGCGAATTGCTCGCCTGGTCGCATGGGCGCGGCTACGACCTCACCTTCATCGAGGTGATGCCGCTGGGCGAGATCGAAAACGCGCGCTTCGACCAATATCTGCCGTTGACGGAGCTGCGCGCCTCGCTTAGCCAGCGCTACACGCTAAATCCCTCGCTCTACGCCAGCGGTGGCCCGGCGCGTTATTTCGACGTCGCGGAAACCGGCGGCCGGCTCGGCTTCATCACGCCGCTGACGCACAATTTCTGCGAAAGCTGCAACCGCGTCCGCGTCACCTGCACCGGCACGATGTATATGTGCTTAGGACAGGACGACGCCGCCGACCTGCGTACCCCGCTGCGCCGCTCCGAGAGCGACGAACCGCTGGAGCTGGCGATCCGCGCCGCGATCACCCGCAAGCCCAAGGGCCACGACTTCCTGATCGAGCGCGGCCAGAGCCACGCCTCGACCCGGCGCCATATGAGTGTCACCGGCGGCTAGCGGCGAGGCCGTCGGCGCCTTATATTGGGCAGGCTGCGGGGCCTTGACCCCCGCTCTATGAGGCAAATCATGTCCGAGACCCGCCAACGCATCGAGAAGCTGATCGCCGACAATCCGGTCGTGCTGTTCATGAAGGGCACGCCGCAATTCCCGCAATGCGGCTTCTCCGGCCGGATTGTGCAGATCCTCGATTATCTCGGCGCGCCTATCGTCAGCGTCAACGTGCTTGAGGACGCCGAAATGCGCCAGGGCGTAAAGGAATTCGCCAACTGGCCGACCATTCCGCAGCTCTACGTCAAGGGCGAGTTCGTCGGCGGCGCCGATATCGCGACCGAGATGTTCCAGTCGGGCGAACTGGCCTCCATGCTGACCGACGCCGGCGTCGCGGTGAAGGCGCCCGTGAAGGCTTAAGGCGCGTGGGCAGTCTGCGATCGGCGGCATGGAGTCACGCCTTCTCCATGCCGAGTCGATCGAACTCAAAACGTGCAGACGTAATAGTGGCGGAGCAAGCGCCTCGATTTCCCCCGGCATTCCTCGCCAAAGCCATTCTGGAGCGCAAGGGGGCGCTTTTGTACCAGCGGCGGCAACGCGATCTCGTCGGTCATATCGTAGATGAGGAACGTCACGGGACCGCCAGCCAGTCCGGTTGACCAGTCATAGACCACAAAGGCGCCGCCATCCTTGGGCGTAGGTCCAATTGTTCCCAATCCGAATCCGACGGTAAGGGCTAAGTGCATGTAGTCGGCTGTCCAGGCGATCGGCGTCCAAAGCGCAACGGGCGCCAGCAGCGCGAGCAGGACAGAGGCCGCCTTACGCGGTCGCCGCCTCACTCCAAGAAAGAGCACCCATAGCAAGATTGTCAACGCCGCGACCGCGTAAGCGAAAAGCGAGAGCGGGATAGCCAAGAAGCTGACCCATCCCGGAATCCCGCAAACGAACGTCAGGACGGTGACCGCCACGACCGCAGCAACTGCCAGCCCCGGCCGCTGCGCGTCGCCGTCCGCATTCGAAGACGGCGAAGCTTCGACGTTGTTGACAGCGACCTTCATCTGCTCCGCCCCAAAAACATTCCGAAGATCGGCGCCCTATCAGCGCGCGCGGTGGACCTCTCGAACACGGCCTCATCGTTAAGGCATCGCGCCGGCCGCCTCGCGCAACTCCCGCTTCAACACCTTGCCGATGGCGCTGCGCGGCAGCGCCTCGACCACGCGCAGCGCCGCCAGACGCTGCGTCTTGCCCAAGCTCGCATTGACGCGCGCCCGCAAAGCCTCCGGGTCGATCTCATCGCGCAGCACGACGAAGCCGACCGGCGTC
>JANLPL010000159.1:0-8282 GCA_031367195.1 Bradyrhizobium sp. | reverse complement strand
CCCCCCCCCCCCCCGTGTCACGCCCCCCCTCACCACCCCCCCCCCGCCGCAACCCGCGAAGCCCATCGTTTGCACAACGCCCGAAGCGTCCGAACGGGAAAGTCGGCTGCGCCCTCCCGCTGTCCCTGTCGAAGGCGGCGGCGTATGGTGCATCGAAGCAACCCCGCCGGACGCGATCATGACTTATCTGCTCGCCCTCGACCAGGGCACCACCTCCACCCGCGCCATAGTCTTTCGTGAAGATTTGTCGGTCGTGGCGGCGGCGCAGCAGGAGTTTCCGCAACATTATCCCGCCCCCGGCTGGGTCGAGCACGATCCCGAGGATCTGTGGCGCAGCTCGCTTGCGACGATGCGCGAGGCGCTCGAACGCGCCGGGGCGAGCGCGGAACAAATCGTCGCCATCGGCATCGCCAATCAACGCGAGACCACCCTGGTCTGGGACCGCAAGACCGGAAAGGCGGTCGCGCCGGCGATCGTCTGGCAGGATCGGCGCACCGCGCCGACCTGCGCGCGGTTGAAACAACAGGGCGCCGAGCCTGCTGTGGCGGCCAAAACCGGCCTGCTGCTCGATCCCTATTTCTCGGGAACCAAGATCGCCTGGTTGCTTGATCATGTGGACGGCGCGCGCGCCCGGGCCGAAGCGGGCGAACTTGCCTTCGGCACGGTCGACAGCTTCCTGATCTGGCGCTTGACGGGAGGCGCGACCCACGCGACCGACGCCACCAACGCATCGCGCACTTTGTTGTTCGACATCAAACGCGGAGGCTGGGACGACGATCTCTGCCGCCTGCTCAACGTGCCGATGGCG
Source organism: Bradyrhizobium sp. (assembly GCA_031367195.1). Classification (GTDB taxonomy): domain Bacteria; phylum Pseudomonadota; class Alphaproteobacteria; order Rhizobiales; family Beijerinckiaceae; genus Roseiarcus. The sequence goes on along the minus strand of JANLPL010000159.1, from coordinate 7,474 downwards.
ATGCTGCCGGAGGTGCGCGACAGCGCTGGCGACTTCGGCGCGACAACGCCGGGACTGTTCGGCCGCGCCATCCCCATCCGCGGCGTCGCGGGCGATCAACAGGCGGCGACCGTCGGGCAGGCGTGCTTTGCGCCGGGCATGATGAAATCGACCTATGGCACCGGCTGTTTCGCGCTGCTCAACACCGGCGCGACGCCGGTCGTCTCCAACAATCGTCTGCTGACCACGATCGCCTATCAACTCGGCGGCAAGCGCACTTATGCGCTGGAGGGCGCGATCTTTGTCGCGGGCGCGGCGGTGCAATGGTTGCGCGACGGCCTTGGACTTGTGGCGGAGGCGAGCGAAACGGGCGCGCTCGCCGCCGCCGCCGATCCCGCGCAGGACGTTTATCTGGTGCCGGCGTTCGTCGGTCTCGGTGCGCCGTATTGGGACGCCGACGCGCGCGGCGCGATCTTTGGCCTCACGCGAGGGACGACGCGGCGCGAACTCGCCCGCGCCGCGCTGGAGTGCGTCGCCTACCAGACGCGCGAGTTGATCGAGGCGATGCGGGCGGATTGGCCGGGAGCGGCGCAGACCGTGCTGCGCGTCGATGGCGGCATGACCGCGTCCGACTGGACGATGCAGTTTCTCGCCGACATTCTCGACGCGCCGGTCGACCGACCGAAGGTGATGGAGACGACCGCGCTCGGCGCCGCCTATCTCGCGGGCCTCGCCGGCGGATTGTTGCCCGAGCCGGCGGAATTCGCGCGATCCTGGTCGCTCGACCGCCGCTTCACGCCACAAATGGACGCCGTCGTCCGCGCGCGCAAATGGAGCGGCTGGAGGCGAGCCGTCGGCCGCACGCTCAGCCGATGAGCGCGGCCGCCAGGCCGCGCGCCGAGGTTTGTTTGCTCACTTCTTGTTCGACTTCACCCAGCCGATATAGCCGCGAACGTCGGCCGCCGGCTCGCTGTAAGCCGCGCCGAGCCGGGTCTCCATCTCCTTCATATAGTGAGACGCCCAGGCCGGCAGCGCATAGTCGATCATGGCGAGGAATTCGAGCGAGCAGGCGAGGCGGATGTCGGCGATCGAGGGGTGGTCGCCGCCGATGAAGGCTTTGCCGCTCATGAAAAACTTGTGCAACACGTCGAGCGGTTCGGCCAGCGCCTCTGTGGCGGCCTTTTGCGCGGTTTCCTTCGCGTGGGGTTCGGCCTCGCTGGCGCCGACCTCGCCCGCATATTGCGGGAAGCCCAGCGCGGGATAGGTCGCGCGGGCGAGATAGGGATAGAGCGTGCCCACGATATAGAACATCGCGCTGTCGATCATCGCGCGCTCGGCCGGCGCGGTGGGATAGAAATGATGCAGGTGATGATGATTGCACAGATACTGCATGATCGCGCAGCTCTCGAACATCACGCCCCTGGGCAGGCCATCGCCTTCCATCATCGGCGTCAGATGGGCCGGGTTCCTGGCCAGGAATTCCGGCGAACGGGTCTTGCCGTAGGCGTCGTCCTCGGTGAAGTCGAGCCGCGCGGCGCGCACGAACACGCGCGCGGTCATGTTGTTCACGCTCGGCTTGATGACATGCAGTTTGATCGCAGACATGGCGTTTCTCCCGGTTGACGAGTCTTACACTAGCCCTCCGCGCGGCTAGCTCGCGTAGGGGTTTTTCGGCGAGCGATCCTGCGACAGACTGCGAGTGGAGCGCGCAACGATCCGCTCGATCGCGTCGGCGAGATGAACCTCGTGAATCTCGCGGTCGCCGCGCTCGACGCGCAACAGATGCGCCTCGATCAGGACTTCCGCGTGCGTCGCCCCGACCGGCGGCTCGAACTTGTAGCAGGACAGTTCGATCAGCAGGCCCATTGGATCCTCGAAATAGATCGCATCGAAGATGTGCCGGTCGCGCACGCCCGTATGTTTGATTCCGCGGGCATCGAGCCGCTTGACCGCCTGCATGAACACCGCGCGCGACACGTTGAAGGCGATGTGATGCACGCAGCCCGGCTCGGTCGGCGTGCGGCGCTGCACGGGCTTGCGATCCTCGCGCGTGAAGATGGTGATCAGGCGCCCGTCGCCGGGATCGAAGTAGATGTGGCTTTCGCGCGCATTGTCGAGGTTGGGCTGCTCGAAGATGAAGGGCATGCCGAGCAACCCTTCCCAGAAATCGATCGAGGTCTGGCGGTCCGCGCCGACCAGCGTGATGTGATGCAGCCCTTGAGTTTGCAGCTTCTCCATCGCGTTCTCTCCTCAGGGCTTCTCGATCAGTTTCGACTTATATTCGCTGCGCGGCAAGGTTCCCGCCGGGGCCAGCGCGATCTCGGCCGTGAACACCAGCTTTTCCCGCAATCGTGCGCGGATGCGCTCCGCCAGCCCCGCTATATCAGCGCGGGGCGCGGTCTCAACCGTGATCGGAACGGGCGGCTCCTGCCGCACACCCTTCTCGCGCGGTTTGATCATCAGCACGCCCGTCACGGCGGGCGAAAATTCGTTGACGATCTCGCGCACGGCGGAGGGAAACACATTGACCCCGCGCACGATCAGCATGTCGTCGGTGCGGCCGATGCAGCGCACGCGCGGCGCGGTCCGCCCGCAGGCACATGGTCCCACGCTCAGCCGCACGTGATCGCGCGTACGGAAACGCAACAGCGGCGTCGAGCGATTGACCAAATGCGTCAGCACCAGTTCGCCCGTCGCGCCGTCTGTCATCGGCACGGGCTCGCCCGTCGCGGGGTCGATCAACTCGAAATGCACAAAGCCGCGCCCGCTGAAATGCATACCCGCCTTCTGCTCGCACTCGCCCCACAGCGAGATTGATATGTCGCCGATGCCCATCGCCTCGGTCACGCTGGCGCCCCAGGCGGCTTCCAACTGCGCCCGCATCGCCGGCTCGCCGCCGCCCGGCTCGCCGGCGACCAGCACGCGCCGGACGCTCGAAGCGGCGAGATCCATCCCGCGCTGGCGCGCCCATTCCGCCAGATGCAGCGCATAGGAGGGCGTCATCACCGCAGCCGTCGGCTTAAGCAGATCGATCGCCGTCATCAGCCGCTCGGTGTTGCCCGTGCCGATGGGGATGTGGCACAGCCCCAGGCGGTCGAACGAGGCCAGCGCCGCGCCGGCGACGAAGGGGCCTGCGTTGTAGGTCGAGACGACGCGCTCGCCGCGCTGCACGCCGGAGGCGGCGTAGGAGCGCGACGAGGTGCGGATCCAGACTTCGAGATCGCCCGCCGTCAGCGGAATATAGCTCGGCGTTCCCGTCGTGCCCGAGGTTGAATAGATGCGAACGATATCCGCGCGCGCGGCGGTGCAATGGCTTCCAATCGGCTCCTCGGGCGAGCGCGACTGGCGCAATTCGTCCTTCTCGGTGAACGGCAGCTTGGCGATTTCATCGAGCCCCGCAACCGCGCGCGGGTTGGCGAAGCCGCCGCGCGAAAGCTTGTCGCGGTAGAAGTCTGAGCGGTCGAACAGATGCTCGATCTGCTGGAGATAGACCGGCGCGTCCCGCGCGGCCTGACGCTCCCACGGCGCGGATTCGATCTCGGGCTCGATCACGCCGGCGCTCCGCTCCGCTCGGCGGTGTGCTCGATCGCTTCCTCGCCCTTGGCGGCGAGCAGGAAACCGATGGGAACCTCCGCCTCCTCGCCCAGATGCGCGATCAGCCCCGCCGTGCGGGCGAGGATCGGAATGCCACGCACCAGCGACGCCGGCGCGCCGACGTCCATCAAGGTCGCCGCAATCGCCATCGAGACATTCATCGGCAAAGGCTTGCCCCAGACCTGCGCGACCGCTTTGGTCATTTCGCGCGCGGCGGCGACCGCGCGCCCGGCGGCGCCGCGCGCCTCGGCGAGCGCGATCATGCGCTCCGCGCGCGGGTCGAGCGGCTTGTGCAGGGGGTGGCCGTAGCCGGGAACGGACTGCCGCGCCTCCCGCAGCGCCCGCGCCCTGGCGAGCGCGGCCTCGGGTAAGGCAGCGCCGGCGTCGACGCCTGCGAGAATGTCCTCGATCAGCTTGCGGCACAGGTCGGCGGCGCCGAGGATCACCGTGCCGCAGCCGAGCACGCCGGCCGCCACCGCGCCCTGCAAGGCGGCGGGATCGGCGGCGTAAGTCATGCGCGCGGCCTGGATCGAAGGCGTCAGCCCATGTTCGGCGATGCCAATCAAAGCGAGATCGAGAAAGAAGCGCTGGTTTTCGGTCGGCGCGCGGCCGGTGCAGAGCAGGAAAAAGAACTCGGTGAAATTCACCCCGCCCATCAGGTCGCCGGCGAGATCGCGACCCCGCACGGTTACGCGGTCGGCCTTCGCGGCGGAGATCGCCGTCGTCGCGGCGCCACGCTTGCCGATCATCATGGCCCGACTCTCCCCCGCGCTTTGACTGGCAAAATTGTAGGACAATTATCATAACGCGTCAATCGACCTTGGGCGGGACGCGAAACGTGCTAGCTTAGTGCCTCTTTCCCTCGGCGCCCGAAGCACCAGGACATGTCCGCGACCGAAGTTCTCGAACCGGGCGCTGCGCCCGCGCATGGCGCGACGGTCGCTCATATCGTCGAGCGGTTGCGCGACGCCATCCTGACGCGCGAACTCGCGCCCGGCGCGCGTCTGGTCGAAAGCGATCTGACTTTGCGTTACGCTGTCAGTCGCGGGCCGGTGCGCGAGGCGCTGCGGCGCCTGGCCGCCGAGGGCCTGATTGTCCATGTCCCCCATCGCGGCGCCTTGGTGCGCCGGCTCTGCGCCAGGGAAATCGCCGAACTGTTCCAGATTCGCGTCGCGCTGGAATCGCTGGCCGCCCGGCTTGCGGCGCAATCCAACGACGCGCAGGCCCGCGCCCGCTTCGCAGCGGCCATCGCGCCGATCTATTCGCCAGCGCCTCGCGTCGCCTGCGAATATCTCGCCGAGAACAACGCGTTCCACGACGCGATCCTGACGCTGGCGGGCAATGCGCAATTGCGTGATCTCGCGCTCAAATTGCAGCTGCCGCTGATCATGGCGCAGGTCGGCGACGTGCTGACGCCGGAGGTACTCGCCGCCTCGGTCAGCGAGCATCGCGCGCTCGCCGAGGCAATCGGCGCCCGCGACCCAGACGCGGCCGCCGCCGCAATGCGCGCCCATCTCGACCGCGCCGCCGCGATGGCGCTAGCGCGGGCTTAAGAAATAGCCCCTCGCGCTCCCCGGTTGCGTCCCGCGCCGCACAAAACTATGGTGCCGCGCCTTCCAACCCCCAGGACTCGTTCCAACCCCCAGGACTTAAAGAGATGGCCTTTCTCGCCAATGTGCTCAATCGCATCAAACCCTCTGCGACCATGGTGCTGACGCAGAAAGCGCGCGATCTGATGGCCAGCGGCCGCGACGTCATCTCGCTGACCGTCGGCGAGCCGGATTTCGACACCCCCGACAACATCAAGAACGCCGCCATCGACGCCATCCGCCGCGGCGAGACGAAATATCCGCCCGTGCTCGGCATCCCGCCGCTGCGCGAGGCGATCGCCGCAAAATTCGCCAGAGAGAACGGCCTCGACTACAAGGCCTCCGACACCATCGTCGCAACGGGGGGCAAGCAGATCCTCTACAACGCGTTTCTGGTGACGATGAACCCCGGCGACGAGGTCATCATCCCCGCGCCGTTCTGGGTCAGTTATCCCGAAATGGTGGCGATCAACTGGGGCGAGCCGAAAATCGTGCCGACGCGGGTCGAGGACGGCTACAAGCTGCGCCCCGAGGATCTGGAGCGCGCCATCACCCCCAGGACCAAGTGGGTCGTGCTCAATTCGCCCTCGAACCCCTCCGGCGCAGCCTATACGCGCGCCGAACTCAAGGCGCTGACCGACGTCCTGATAAAGCATCCCCACGTCTGGGTGCTGACCGACGACATGTACGAGCACCTCGTCTATGGCGATTTCGAATTCACCACCCCGGTGCAAGTCGAGCCGGCGTTGAAGCCGCGCACGCTCACCATGAACGGGGTCTCAAAAGCCTACGCCATGACCGGCTGGCGCATCGGCTACGCCGCCGGCCCCGCCGAACTCATCAAGGCGATGGACATGGTGCAGGGCCAACAGACCTCCGGCGCCTGCACCATCGCGCAATGGGCGGCGGTCGAGGCGCTGAACGGACCGCAGGATTTCATCCCCCGCAGCCGCAAGGCGTTCGAGGAGCGGCGCGATCTCGTGGTGTCGATGCTCGGTCAGGCGAAATATCTGACCTGCCCCAAGCCCGAAGGCGCGTTCTACGTCTATCCCTCCTGCGCGCAAGCGATCGGCCGCACGGCGCCTTCAGGCAAGGTGATCGGCACGGACGAGGATTTCGTCGGCGAATTGCTGGCGGCGGAAGGCATAGCGACCGTGCATGGCTCGGCCTTCGGACAGGGGCCGAATCTGCGCATTTCCTACGCCACCTCGCTCGGCAATCTGGAAAGGGCCTGCAGGAAGATCCAGACCTTCACCGCCTCGCTGCGCTGATGTCGCTGACCCTCGTGTTCGATCTCGACGGCACGCTCGCCGAGACGGCGCCGGACCTGATCGGCGCGCTCAATTTCGTGCTGGCCGGGGACGGCGTCGCCCCCGTGCCGGTCGAGGCCGCGCGCTCGATGCTCGGCGCCGGCGGCCGGGCGCTGATCTCGCGCGGCTACGCGCGCGCCGGGCGCGACTTGACGCCGGCTCGGCTCGATCAGCTTTTCGCCGAATTCCTGGGCTTCTACAACGCGCATATCGCCGACAAATCGGCGCTGTTTCCCGGCGTCGAGGCGTGCCTCGACCGTTGCGCGGCGGCGGGCTGGCGGCTCGCCGTCTGCACCAACAAGCTTGAATATTCGTCCATCCTGCTGCTCGAAAAACTCGGCGTGCGCGACCGTTTCGCTTTCATTTGCGGGCAGGACACGTTCGGCGTCGCCAAACCCGATCCCAAACCGCTGCGGGAGACGGTCGCACGGGCCGGCGGGCGGCTCGATCGCAGCGTGATGATCGGCGATTCCCTCACCGACATCCGCACCGCGCGGGCGGCGGGAATGCCCGTCGTGGCCGTGGATTTCGGCTATACCGACGTTCCCGTGGCGGAGCTTGGCCCCGACCGGGTGATCTCGCATTTCGACGCGCTCGACGCGGCCGTGCGCGCCTTGACTTAGATCCGGCGCGAGGCTTAGAGGGGGCGTCGGCGGGCGATTAGCTCAGCGGTAGAGCACTCCCTTCACACGGGAGGGGCCACAGGTTCGATCCCTGTATCGCCCACCATGCCGTCCAGCCAAACCACACCGGTTTCCCACTTTCTAAAATACTGCGAAGTTCCCGACGGTTAACGTCACGTATTCCGGTCTCCGAACGGAATCCAGGAGACATTTCGGAGTTTTGCGCGCGCATGGGACCGTCAGTCTCTGCGCGCGGAATTCGGTTTCCCGGATTGTGCGATGTCAGACGGCGAGGGCTTTCTACGAAGCCAGTCGTTAAACCCGGATCCTGATTGAGGGATCAGCGCGCGTACGCGTCGGCCGCGGCGGGGGATTGGAT
>JANLPL010000154.1:0-11831 GCA_031367195.1 Bradyrhizobium sp. | reverse complement strand
CTCCAATCCGATGACGCCGGCGCCGACGACGAGCAGCTTTTTCGGCACGGCGGGCAGCACGAGCGCGCCGGTCGAGGAGACAACCACCTTCTCGTCGATCTCGACGCCGGGCAGCCGCGCCACATCGGAGCCGGTGGCGATGACGATGTGCTTGGCCGCGTGCGTCGTCTCCGCGCCGTCTGCGCCTTTGACGATCACCTGGCCCGCGGCGGCGATGCGACCTTCGCCCTTGATCCAGTCGACCTTGTTCTTCTTGAACAGGAAGGCGACGCCGTTGACGTTGGCGCCGACGGTCTCGTCCTTGTGTTTCATCATGCGCGCGAGATCGAGTTTGGGCTCGACCATCACGCCGAGATGTTCAAACCCGTGCCCGGCTTCGGCGAACATTTCGGAGGCGTAGAGCAGCGCCTTCGACGGGATACAACCGATGTTGAGGCACGTGCCGCCCAGCGCCTCGCGCTTCTCGACCACGCCGACTTTCATCCCCAACTGCGCCGCGCGTATGGCGCAGACGTAGCCGCCAGGGCCGGCGCCGATGACAATGAGGTCGTAGGACATGTGGTTGCTCTCTTCGAAAACCAGCGCGCGCGGGCGCTTCGGTGTTTGACGGGTTCAGTGACGGCCTATTGGGAGATGAAATCAGGGTCGATGACGACTTCGCCGGTCGAACGGAGACGGTATTCGCCGGGTGACGCCGCCTTGAAGAGGGACAGGTCCGGGGGTAAAATTAAACGTTCGCCGGCATGGACGCCTTGCCGCTCAATTGTGACGCCGCTCTGTTCGTCCACCACTCCCACAACGCCGAAAAGCTGCTCCTGCCGCAGCACCGTGACGCCGTCCGGCGAAAGGCGGGTAACGCCTATCAATATGACTTTGCCCAATGCCTCCTCCGCGACCTTCTGATCCCAAGAAGGGCGCCAATTCGTCTCGTCGTCACTCATGCAATCGTCTCTAGCCCACCATCAAACGATGTACCTCGGCTTGCCGCTCCGCGTCTCGCCGCAACGAGTCGGCGCTGAGGTCGATGACATAATTGGTCGCGTCCGACCATGAGACGGAATGCCCGTGCTCGTCGATCCTCATGGCCGCGAAATGCGCGGGCGTCTCCAGCCACCCAAACACTTTGCCCTTGGCGATGAGCGGCCGAAGATCGACAACGCCTTCGAATCCGTCGTCGAATGCGATCTTGAGCACGCCGTGAATGACAGGCTCTGCGAAAACGATATGAGGCAACGTCTTCATTCGACCGGCTCCACTTTCTCGTGGGCGATGGCGGCGGCGAAGCGAGCCAGCAGAACCTCCCGCCGCGCCGCCGCCTATTTCAACACTCTAGCTCGCTTCGGCGCGGGCAGCGAGCCCTGCGAAATCGATGCGGAAGCGATGTCAACCACAGCGCGATGCTCCGCGATGAGCGCATGAAAATGCTCTGGCAAATGTTCGTATGCGTAGAAGGCGATTTTCACGCCCTCGACGACCGCCACGATTGGCATCATCCTGCTTCACAAATCCAGCACCAGCCGCGCCGGGTCCTCCAGCGCCTCCTTGACGCGCACCAGGAAGGTCACCGCCTCCTTGCCGTCGACCACGCGATGATCGTAGCTCATCGCCAGATACATCATCGGCCGGATCTCGACCTTGCCATTGACGGCGATCGGCCGCTCCTGAATTTTGTGCATGCCGAGAATACCCGATTGCGGCGCGTTGAGGATCGGCGTCGACATCAGCGAACCGTAGATGCCGCCGTTGGTGATGGTGAAGGTGCCGCCCGACATTTCCTCGATCTTCAACTGACCGTCGCGCGCGCGCTTGCCGTAATCGGCGATTCTCTTCTCGATGCCGGCGATGGAGAGCGTGTCGGCGTCGCGCACCACCGGCACGACGAGGCCCTTGTCGGTGCCGACCGCAATGCCGAGGTGATAATAATTCTTGAACACCAGATCCGCCCCATCGATCTCGGCGTTGACGGCGGGAATGTCCTTCAGCGCCTGCACGCAGGCTTTGACGAAGAAGCCCATGAAGCCGAGCTTGCCGCCATGCTTCTTCTCGAATGCGTCCTTGTATTTGGAGCGCATCGCCATGACCTCGGACATATCGACCTCGTTGAAGGTCGTCAGCATGGCCGCGGTGTTCTGCGCGTCCTTCAGGCGCCGGGCGATGGTCTGGCGCAGTTTGGTCAGCCGCACCCGTTCCTCGCGCGAGGCGTCGTCGTGCGTGGAGGGCGCGCGCTGGGGAGCCGGGGCGGGGGCAGGAGCGGGGATAGGCGGCGCGACGGGGGCGGCGGGCTTGGCGAGCGTGTCGATCACGTCGCCTTTCAGCACCTGCCCGCGCTTGCCGCTGCCGGCGACCGCGCCGAGATCGACCCCGTTCTCGGCCGCCATCTTCGCCGCCGCGGGGGCGGGCGGCATGGCGGCTTTCGGCGCGGCGGCCTGCGGCCTGGCGGGCGCGCCGGCGGCGGCGGCGGCGCTGAGCGAGCCGAGCAGGGCGCCGATAGCGACGGTGGCGCCGGAATCGGCGACGATCTCCGACAACACGCCGGCGGCGGGCGCGTTGACTTCCAGCGTCACTTTCTCGGTTTCCAGTTCAACCAGCGGTTCGTCGGCCTTGACGGAATCGCCGCGCTGTTTGAACCATTTGCCGACGGTGGCCTCCGAGATCGACTCGCCGAGAGTGGGAACGCGAATGTCAGTCGCCATGCGATTTGCGCCGCTCCGGGCGCCCTTCTGTTGGGTTCAAGGAGAGATGGAGGAGACCGGCGCCAGCGGCTCGATCGGCGCGACGCGGACCGAAGGCATCGGATAATTCTCATAAACGAAACGCAAAACCGAGACCGGGTCCATCGTCTGCCAGTCCTCAAGCATTTTCAGCGAGGGAACGTTGACGATCATCACGCCATAGGAGCCGGCGGGGTCGGCGACCGGCCCCATCGCGAGGACGAGGCCGGCGTTGAGCTGAGGCAGCCAGTAATCCTGACGCGCTAGCATCGCCGCGCGCTCCTCCTCGCTCATGTCGGCGAGAAAGGTGGGGCGCGGCGGGATCAGCTTGCACAGGAAATAGGCCATCGCACGCTCGCTTTAAGCAAAACATTCGTCGAGGAAGGCCTTCAACTGCGCCAGATGTTTGGACATCAGACCGGTGGCGGTCGCCGCCGCCGCCGGGCGGCCGGCGTAGCGGGCGCGCTTGGACTTGCCGCCGATCTGGCCGAGCACCCACTCGATATAAGGCTCGACAAAGCTCCAGGGGCCCATGTTTTTCGGCTCTTCCTGACACCAGACAATATCGGCGCGCTTGAACCGGCTCAGCTCCTTGACCAGCGCCTTGACGGGGAAGGGATAGAGCTGTTCGACGCGCAGGAGATAGACGTCATCGACGCCGCGCTTCTCGCGATCGTCGTAGAGATCGTAATAGACCTTGCCCGAGCAGATGACGACGCGGCGGATTTTTTCGTCGCGCGCGAGCTTGATCTTCTCGCCCTTGTGCGTCTCGGCGTGATCCCACAACAGGCGATGGAACGACGAGCCGGTGGACATCGCCGACAAAGCCGAAACCGCGCGCTTGTTGCGCAGCATGGACTTCGGCGTCATGGCGATCAGAGGCTTGCGGAACGAGCGCTTGATCTGCCGGCGCAGCACATGGAAGAAATTCGCCGGAGTCGTGCAATTAACGACCTGCATATTGTCTTCCGCGCACATTTGCAGGAAGCGCTCCAGCCGCGCGGAGGAATGCTCCGGCCCCTGCCCCTCGTAGCCGTGCGGCAACATGCAAACGAGGCCCGACATGCGCAGCCATTTGCGCTCGCCGGCCGAGATGAACTGGTCGAACAGCACCTGCGCGCCATTGGCGAAATCGCCGAACTGAGCCTCCCACACCGTCAGTGCATTGGGTTCGGCCAGCGTGTAGCCATATTCGAAGCCCAGCACCGCTTCCTCTGACAGCATCGAGTTGATGACCTCGTAGCGGGCCTGCCCGTCCTTGATGTTGTTGAAGGGGAGATAGCGCGCCTCGCTGTCCTGATTGATCAGCACGGAATGTCGCTGCGAAAACGTGCCGCGCTCGCTGTCCTGTCCCGACAGGCGCACCGGCACGCCCTCGTCGAGCAGCGAGGCGAAGGCGAGCGCCTCGCCGGTGGCCCAATCGATGCTGTCGCCCGATTCGATCGCCGCCCGGCGGTTGTCGAGAAAGCGCTGGATCGTCTTGTGGACGTTGAAGCCCTCCGGCACGCGGGTGATGCGCTCGGTCAGCCATTTGAGGCGATCGGCGTCGACGGCGGTCTCGCCGCGGCGGTCGTCGTCGGAGATTTCGCTGGCGGATTTGACGCCGGCCCAGCGGCCGTCCAACCAATCGGCCTTGTTGGAGGCATAGGCCTGGCCGGCCTCGAATTCCGCGTCGAGCCGCTGGCGCCAGTCGGCGCGCATCTTGTCGGATTCGGTCGGGCCGATCACGCCTTCCTCGACCAGCTTCTTGCTGTAGATCTGTAAGGTCGTGGGATGGGTCTTGATGGTGCGATACATCAAGGGCTGCGTGAAGCCCGGCTCGTCGCCCTCGTTGTGGCCGAAGCGGCGATAGCAGAACATGTCGACGACGACCGGCTTGTGGAATTTCTGCCGGAACTCGGTGGCGACCTTGGCGACGTAAACCACGGCCTCCGGGTCGTCGCCGTTGACATGGAAGATCGGCGCCTCGACCAGCTTGGCGACGTCGGAGGGGTAGGGCGAGGAGCGCGAATAGCGGGGATAGGTGGTGAAGCCGATCTGGTTGTTGACGATGAAATGCATCGTGCCGCCGGTGCGGTGGCCGCGCAGGCCCGACAGGCCGAAACATTCCGCCACCACGCCCTGGCCGGCGAAGGCCGCGTCGCCGTGGATCAGCACCGGCATCACCTTGACGCGCTCGATATAATCGTTGAGCTGATCCTGTTTGGCGCGCACCTTGCCGAGCACGACGGGATCGACGATCTCCAGATGCGAGGGATTGGCGGTCAACGACAGATGCACCTTGTTGCCGTCGAACTCGCGGTTGGACGAGGCGCCGAGGTGATATTTGACGTCGCCCGAACCTTCCACCGCGTCGGGCGAGGCCGAGCCGCCCTTGAACTCGTGGAAGATGACGCGGTGCGGTTTGCCCATCACTTGGGACAGCACGTTGAGTCGGCCGCGGTGGGCCATGCCCAGACAAATCTCCTTCAGACCCAACTGACCGCCGCGTTTGATGATCTGCTCCAGCGCCGGGATCATCGCCTCCGCGCCATCGAGGCCGAAGCGCTTGGCGCCGGGATATTTGATGTCGAAGAAATTCTCGAAGCCCTCGGCCTCGACCAGCTTCGACAGGATAGCGCGCTTGCCCTCCTTGGTGAACTGGATCTCCTTGTCCGGCCCCTCGATGCGCTCCTGAATCCAGGCCTTCTCGGCGGGATCGGAGATGTGCATGAACTCGAAGCCGATCGTGTCGCAATAGGTGCGGCGCAGGATCGACATCATCTCGCGGATGGTCGCGAATTCAAGCCCGAGCACATTGTCGATGAAGATTTTGCGGTCGTAGTCGGCCTCATCGAAACCGTAATTGCCGGGATGCAGCTCCTCGTGATCGCGGCGCGGCTCGAGGCCGAGCGGGTCGAGATTGGCGTGCAGATGGCCGCGCATGCGATAGGCGCGGATCATCATCAGCGCGCGCACGGAATCGCGCGTCGCGCGCAGGACCGAGTCTTCGCTCGGGGCCTCGACCGCGTGCTCGGCGGCCTTCGTGTTCAGTTTGGAGGAGATCGCCTTTTCCGCCGCCGGCCAGTTGCCGTCGAGCGCATGGGTCAACTCATCGCTGGGCATGGGCGGCCAATGCGGGCGCTCCCACGACGGGCCGCTGACCGCCTTGTTGACGCTGTCGGAATCGTCGCCAATCGATTCGAAGAATGCGCGCCAGCCGGGCTCGACCGAGTTCGGGTCTTGCTCGAAGCGCGCCTGCAACGCCTCGACATAGGTCGCGTTGGCGCCGTCGAGAAAGGCGGTGCGCAGAAAATTCTGGTTGATGTCCTGCCGCGTCATGACCGCCTCCTTATTTGCCGTTCAGCATATCGACCAGCGTCTTGCCGAGCCGCGCCGGCGAGGGCGAGACGCGGATGCCGGCCGCTTCCATCGCCGCGATCTTGTCCTCCGCGCCGCCCTTGCCGCCGGCGATGATCGCGCCGGCATGGCCCATGCGGCGCCCCGGGGGCGCGGTGCGGCCGGCGATGAAGCCGACGACGGGCTTCTTGCGCCCCTTCTTCGCCTCGTCCTTGAGGAATTGCGCGGCGTCTTCCTCCGCGCTGCCGCCAATCTCGCCAATCATCACGATCGATTTCGTGTCGGGATCGGCGAGGAACAGTTCGAGCACCTCGATGAAATCCATGCCTTTGACGGGATCGCCGCCGATGCCGACGGCGGTGGTCTGGCCGAGGCCCTCGCGGGTTGTTTGATAGACCGCTTCATAGGTCAGCGTGCCCGAGCGCGAGACGATGCCGACGCTGCCCTTAGCAAAGATATTGCCGGGCATGATGCCGATTTTGCATTCGCCTGAAGTCATCACGCCGGGACAGTTGGGGCCGACCAGGAGTGATTTCGAGCCCTGCAACGCGCGTTTGACGCGCACCATGTCGAGCACGGGAATGCCTTCGGTGATGCAGACGATCAGCGGCATTTCCGCCGCGATCGCCTCGCAGATCGCGTCGGCCGCGCCGGGCGGCGGCACGTAGATCACCGAAGCGTCGGCTTGCGTTTTCTCGCGCGCTTCCGCGACGGTATCAAACACCGGCAGGGCGAGATGCCGGCCGCCGCCTTTGCCGGGCGAGGTGCCGCCGACGACTTTGGTGCCATAGGCGAGCGCTTGCTCGGAATGGAACGTGCCATTCTTGCCGGTGAAGCCTTGGGTGATGACTTTGGTGTTGGCGTCGATCAGGATGGACATGCGAGAGCTTTCGTTGGATGCGACTTAACCGAGCCGGAATGGATTGTGCGCCCGGACCATTCCGTACATCTGGCCGTGATTCAGATCTTCGGTAAAGAACGTCGCTGCCCCGAACCGTTCGGCCTGCGCCAGCAGGGCGCTGTCCCAGTAGTGGATATTGTATCGCTCGACGCCGATCAGGGCGCTTTTCACGATCAGCCGGTCGATTTCCACGAACTCGAAACTATCCATTATCCGTAGCCAATCGGCGAGCTCGGCGGCTCCGAGGGGAGTTTTCATTTTCTTGCGGTTAGTCACATTGACGACGAACTCGCCGATGACTTGTCCGGACACGGCATAGAACTCCGCGTCGAGCAGTCCGCGCGCGATCTCGTATTTGTCGGGCGCGCTGAATTTGCCCGTCGCTGCGTAAATCCAGACATTGGTGTCGAGGAAGGACTTATCTTTCATAGGTCTCCTCGCGGCTCCATTTCCAATCGGGCCCCATGTCGCCCGTCGATCGATCCATCAAGTCGTGCAATTCGCGCCGGGCCTTGGCCAATTTGTCGTCACGGGTGGCGATCTCGGTCAGGAACTCACGCACCATCGCATTGATCGACGTGCGTTTTTCGGCGGCGAGGATACGTACGCGGTCGAGAATTTCGTCATCTATGGCCAAGGTGATGTTTTTCATACCAGACTCCACAGTTACACGTAAACTGTGTAGTTCAAGATCGGCTCCGCGTCAAAGGAATTCGGAAGTTGCTTTCTTCGCCGCGGTGAGGCGTCCCACGTAAAGGGAACCCGCCGATCTTGCCGGTAATGGCGTGGGCTATGATCTTGGTTGAGGCGTAGATGACGATAGACATCAGGGCTTGGCCTTCAGGATATCGCGAATTTCTTCAAGGTGCGCCGTTGCCTGGCGCAGCAGGTCGATGTTCTCACGCGTGGCGGATACAATAACCTCGGCTCGATCCGCTTGTTGACGCCACAGTTTGCGCATCCAAATGACGATCACAATAACTATGAAGACGGGCGTTCCGTTGGCGACAGCCCATTCAAACCACCAATAGGCTTCCGGACTCATGCTCCCCCCTTCACCGCGCTCACCACCTTCTGCGCGGCGTCGTCGAGATCGTCGGCCGGGATCACGTTGAGGCCGGAATCGCGGATGATCGTTTTGCCCAGTTCGACGTTGGTGCCTTCCAGCCGAACCACCAGCGGCACTTGCAAGCCGACTTCCTTCACCGCCGCGATCACGCCTTCCGCGATCACGTCGCAACGCATGATGCCGCCGAAGATGTTGACCAGAATGCCCTTCACGTTGGGGTCGGCGGTGATGATCTTGAACGCCGCCGTCACTTTCTCTTTCGTCGCGCCGCCGCCGACGTCGAGGAAGTTGGCGGGCGACTCGCCGTAGAGCTTGATGATGTCCATCGTCGCCATGGCGAGGCCCGCGCCGTTGACCATGCAGCCGATCGTGCCGTCGTGCGTGACATAGTTGAGGTCGTATTTGGACGCCTCGATCTCCTTGGCGTCCTCCTCGCTCTCGTCGCGCAGGGCAGCCACGTCGGCGTGGCGGTAGAGCGCGTTGTCGTCGAACGACATTTTTGCGTCGAGCACCTTTAGCTGCCCCTGCGCGGTGACGACGAGCGGGTTGATCTCCAGCATCGCCATGTCCTTGGCGATGAAAGCGGCGTAGAGTTTTGCGATCAAAGCCTCGCATTGCTTGGCGAGATCGCCGGTCAGGCCGAGCGCGCGCGCGGCGGTGCGACCGTGGTGCGGCATGATTCCGGTGGCGGGATCAATCGAGAAGGTGTGGATCTTCTCCGGCGTGTTATGGGCGACATCCTCGATATTGACGCCGCCCTCGGTGGAAAGCACGAAAGCGACGCGCGCGACGGAGCGATCAACCAGCATCGAGAGATAGAACTCCTTCTCGATTGACGAGCCGTCCTCGATATAGAGCCGGTTGACCTGCTTGCCGGCGGGGCCGGTCTGCACCGTCACCAGCGTGGCGCCGAGCATCTCGTGCGCGAATTGCTTGACTTCCTCAACCGAGCGGGCAATTCGCACGCCGCCCTTTTCGCCGGCCGACGCTTGAGTGAACTTGCCCTTGCCGCGCCCGCCGGCGTGGATCTGCGATTTCACGACATAGACGGGGCCCGGCAGGGCGCGCGCGGCGGCTTCCGCCTCCTCTGGCGTAAAGGCGGCCTTGCCTTCCGCGACTGGCGCGGCGAAGGCGCGCAGCACGGCTTTGGCCTGATATTCGTGGATGTTCATCAGATGATCCCCGTGACGCGGGCCCCGGCGGGCGAAATATCGTGGAAGGAAATGCGGCGGTCGGTGTCAGGCCAGCGCCGGATTGATCGCCTTGCAGGCCTCGATCAGGCCACTGACGGAGGCGACGGATTTGGCGAACATCGCCTTCTCGGCATCGTCCAGCGCGATCTCGACGATGCGCTCGACGCCTTTGGCGCCGATGACGACCGGCACGCCGATGTAGGAATCCTTCACGCCATATTGGCCGGTGAGATAGGCGGCGCAGGGTAGCACGCGGCGCTGGTCCTTAAGATAGGATTCCGCCATCGCGATCGCCGAGGAGGCGGGGGCGTAGAAGGCCGAGCCGGTCTTGAGCAGGTTGACGATTTCGCCGCCGCCCTTGCGGGTGCGCTCGACGATGGAATCGAGCCGGGCTTGAGTGGTCCAGCCCATCTTGACGAGATCGGGCAGGGGCACGCCGGCGACGGTGGAATAGCGCACCGAGGGGACCATGTCGTCGCCGTGGCCGCCGAGCACGAAGGCGGTGACGTCCTCGACCGAGACGTTGAATTCCTCCGAGAGGAAATAGCGGAAGCGCGCGCTGTCGAGCACGCCGGCCATGCCGACGATGCGCTCGTGCGGGATGCCGCAAGCCTTTTGCAGCGCCCACACCATCGCGTCGAGCGGGTTGGTGATGCAGATGACGAAGGCGCCTGGCGCATTGGCCTTGATGCCGGCGCCCACCGAATCCATCACCTTGAGATTGATGCCGAGCAGGTCGTCGCGGCTCATGCCGGGTTTGCGCGGCACGCCGGCGGTGACGATGATGACGTCGGCGTTCGCGATCTCGGCATAGGAAGAGGCGCCTTTCAGCTTGGCGTTGAAGCCCTCGACCGGAGCGGATTCGGCGAGGTCGAGCGCTTTGCCCTGCGGCACGCCATCGACGATGTCGAACAGAACGATGTCGCCGAGTTCCTTGATCGCGGCCAGATGCGCCAGCGTTCCGCCGATCTGGCCCGCGCCGATCAGGGCAATCTTGTTTCGCGCCATGCTTTTCTTCCTTGGGCTTGGGCCGCCGCGCCGGCGGCGGTGTTTTCGGCGCCGCTATCGTCTCATCGCCGCCTTGTGGCAAGCCGAACTTTCAGCCAAGGCGCTGTCGGGGTGGCGCAACGGCAGGCTCGCCATATGCAGGAGAGACGCAAAATCAGTCACTTGCGATTTAAGCATGTTTGAAACGTATTTAATTTATGCGCAAATCTGGTTGTTTTGAATTACAAAATTTGTTATTTGTAATGGAGGGGTCCGGGCGCAGACAAGTTGGGCGAAGCGCGATCGGGCGCGCGGCGAGGGGTCGGGCGACGGGCGCGGCGTAGCGGTGGGGGGCGTTTGGAGGCCGGTCCGTCGCAGCGGACCGGGCTTAGGGCGAAAAGGCTGTCATAAGGTCTTCAGGTGATGGGTTCGCATTTCCGCTTGGCGGCGCCGCCTGCGGCTCCCTCCGCCATCAAGGGCTAGCAGATTCACGCATTTCAGTTTCCTAGTTTTGCGCGGTTTTGCATAAGGTTTATGGTGTATTTTGCATCTCGGAACTTGTGCCATCTTCTGAGCATGACGATGGGGCCGGGCTTGCCGTAGTAGCCGGTCCATCCCCCCATTCGGGCTAGGATCCAGGAGGCGTAGGCGAGCGCACCGTGGGGATGATGATCCATCAAAACGCGGCCGCCATCGATATTGGCGCGACCATGCACATGGCGGCGGTGGGTCTGGACCGGTCATCCGAGCCGGTTCGCAGCTTTGGCGCGTTCACGGCTGGCCGACGGGTTCGCGGAATGCGGCGTCAGGACAGTGGCGATGGAATCGACCAGCGTTTACTGGATTCCGATTTTCGAACTGCTTGAGGAGCGCGGAGTCGAGGTGTTTCTGGTCAATGCCCGTGACGCCAAACATGCGCCCGGTTGCAAGACCGACGTCAGCGATGCGCAATGGCTGTAGCGGCTTCATGCCCGCGGGCTGTTGCGCGCCCGCTTCCGACCGAGCGGCGAGATTGTTGAACTACGCGCTTATCTGCGCCAGCGCGAGCCGCTGCTGGACACCGCGGCTTCACACATCCAGCACATGCAGAAGGCGATGACGGAGATGAGCCTGAGAGCTTCATCACGTCGTTTCCGACATCACGGGGGCGACCGACATGCGCATCATACCGGCGATTGTCGGCGCGCGTCGGCACCGCCAAGGCCGTCACCGCCACGGCATGGATTGCGTCGACCCCGGCGCCACTTATTACGAGACCCGCTACCGGGAGCGGGTCATCGAAAATCTCCAACGGCGCGCCAAGGCCTTCGGATTCGTGTTGCAAGCTGCCGTGGCGCCGGTCGCCGAGCTCGCCGTTTCTTAGGAAGAAATGGCTTGTCCGAAAGCTCGCCGAAGCCGCATAACTCAACAAGCTTGGGAGACGTTCGTCGGGGGCAAGGTCACAATTTTGAGATTGTTGCCCGGGCCGGAATCCAGCCCGCGCCAATGGACGTAACTCCCAAGCCGTCCCCCATTTTGAGTGGCCGGACAGTTCGCTACCAGCACTGAATTGCGGTGACGCGAGAACAAAGATGAATCGCATCACGAACAAACCCGAGCCCGCAGCCACGATAATGGCGACCGATGCCGAT
>JANLPL010000136.1:0-16323 GCA_031367195.1 Bradyrhizobium sp. | reverse complement strand
CCGCCAGACGACGCAGCGTTGAGATGGCCGATCTGGCGGCGGCCTATCGCGCCTATCTCGACTGTCTCAATGCGCGGGACTGGGCGCGATTGGGCGATTTCGTCGACGCAGACGTTCGCCGCAACGGCGAGCGGCTCGGCGTCGCGGGCTATCGCGCGATGCTGGAGCACGACGTCGCCGAAATCCCGGACCTTGCATTTCGGATCGAAATGTTGGCGGTCGATCCGCCGCTGGTCGCCACGCGGCTGCGGTTCGATTGCGCGCCGCGCGGGATTTTTCTGGGCTTGTCGGTAAATGGGCGGCGCGTGACGTTCGCCGAGAACGTGTTCTACCGCTTCAGCGGCGTCAGGATCGCCGAAGTCTGGTCGCTCATCGACAAAGCCGCGATAGAGGCGCTGTTGGCGGGTGGTTAGAGAGCTTCAACGCGACTTACGCGAACAGAAGGCGCCGAACGGCGTTCGCTCCCAATCGGGCAGCGACCAACCCGTCATGGTTCAGTTGGGTCGCGGAAGGGTTGTTTGGGCCGAAATGTCAGATTCGCTCTGAATCTCGGCCCGCTATGAGGCGCGCTCACGGAAATGCGCCCTAGTATTTGTGTCCGGCGACGGGATGATTGCCCTTTAGATTTGGCCCGTACAGCGTTCCATGGCGCTTGCCGTTCTGTCCGTCAGCCCAGTAAAAATGCACGTTCGGCGATCCATGCCACTGGGTGTAGAGCGGGTTGCAGGCATGCGTTATTTTGTTGTAGCCGCCGGGCGCGCCGTCCGCGTAGGGATAGCAAATGTATTCAGCTTTAGCTGGACCCGCGCCGATGGAACCTAGAATGGCGAGGCAGGACAGCAGTCCGGAAAGTTTGAGCGTAAGCATAGCTTTTTTCCTTTGATTCGCGCGTGGGTGAGCCCTTCGACGGGCGGGATCGATAAAAAGTCACTATCTTGATGGTGGGGTTCCGCACGGAGGCGCCGGAGGGAAGGACTTGGCGACTGGGGCGTTAAGCCAACAATTGTCAGTCGCGCCGTAGCGGACTGAGGTTCAAGCAATTAGGCTTTTCTTTTCGCCCGGGCAGTTTGTCTGAGCCGACTTTCGCAACAAAGGAGGGCGGCGTCGAAGGCGGCGGTTTATCGCCGCAAGTTCGCGCCGTTAGCACGCCGCGCCGTCCGCGTCCTAACCCTCGAATGCCCCCTTATACGCCTCGCGCAGCGCCGCCTTCTGCACCTTGCCCATGGCGTTTCGCGGCAGCGCCTCGACGAAGAACACGCGTTTGGGCTGCTTGAATTTGGCCAGCCTTCCTAAGAGCGCCTCGCGAATGGCGAATTCGTCGATCGCGGCGCCGGGCACACGCACCACCACCGCCCCCACGCCTTCGCCGAAAACGGGATGCGGCAGTCCGATCACCGCGCACTCGACCACGCCCGCGAGCGCGTCGATCTCGCTCTCGACTTCCCTGGGGTACACGTTGAAGCCGCCGGAGATGATGAGATCTTTGGCGCGGCCGACGATGTGGACGTAACCCTGCGGGTCGATTCTGCCGAGATCGCCGGTGATGAAGAAACCGTCGGGGCGGAATTCGGCGGCGGTCTTTTCCGGCATCCGCCAATAGCCCTTGAACACGTTGGGGCCTTTGACCTCGATCACGCCGACGCTGCCCTCGGGGAGAACCTGGCCGCTCTCCGGCTCGGCGATCCGCAGGCTGACGCCGGGCAGGGGAAAGCCGACCGTGCCGGCGAGCCGGGCGCCGTCATAGGGGTTCGACGTGATCATGTTGGTCTCGGTCATGCCGTAGCGTTCGAGGATCGCGTGATCCGTCCGCTCGCGCCAGGTCTCGTGCGTCTCGGCGAGCAGCGGCGCGGAGCCCCTGATGAACAGGCGCATGTGCCGGGTCGCCTCGGCGCTCAGGCCGGGATGTTCGAGCAGGCGGGTGTAGAAGGTCGGCACGCCCATCAGCGAGGTCGCGCGCGGCATCGCGGCCATGACAGCGTCGGCGTCGAATTTCGGCTGGAAGATCATGGTCGCGCCGGCCAGCAGCGCGACATTGGTCGCCACGAACAGGCCATGCGTGTGATAGACGGGCAGGGCGTGGATCAGCACGTCGTTGGCGGTGAAGCGCCAGAGGCCGACCAGCGCCTGCGCGTTGGAGGAAAGGTTCTCATGCGTCAGCATGGCGCCCTTGGAGCGCCCTGTCGTGCCGGAGGTGTAGAGGATCGCCGCCAGATCGTCGGCCTTGCGCTTCACGCTGGGCAATTCTTGCGCCGTCGCCGCCACCCGTTGCAGGAACGTCCCCTCGCCGCGGTCGCCGAAGCTTTCGACGGCGCGCAGGTCCAACCGCTCGCTTAAAGTCCGCATGGCGTCGAGTTGCGCGGGGCGGCACAGCGTGAGCGCGGGCTCGGCGTCGCTTAAGAAATATTCGAGTTCGGCCAGCGTATAGGCCGTGTTGAGCGGCAGCAGCGCCGCGCCGGCGCGGAAACAGGCGAGCGCCAGCACGATCGCGTCCGGCGATTTATCGATCTGCGCCGCCACCCGGTCGCCCGGCTCGACGCCGAGATCGATAAGCGCCCGCGCCATGCGGCCCGCGCGCGCGAACAATTCGCCATAGGCGATGCGGCCGCCGTCGGACGTCTCCAGCGCAATTTTGTCGCCGGGCGCGGCTTGGGCGAGAATATCGTGGAGATTGGCGGACATACGCGAAACCTCTGTGGTGTGGCCGCGCTTATAGACCCGGCCGACGCGCCCGAGGAAGCGTGATTTGCCCGCGGGGCTCCCGCGACCGATAAAAGCCCTTCCGATGGAGGAATATATGAGCGTGTTCAAACGGGATAATGTCGCGGTCATCACCGGCGCGGCGAGCGGCATCGGGCGCGCGGCCGCCTCGATGCTGGCCGAGCGCGGGATGCGGCTGTGCCTGTTCGACCACAGCGCCGACGAACTCGCCGCTTTGGCGGCGAGCCTGCCTGTGGGGACGCGCGCGGTGGTCGGCGATGTCGCCAGATACGAGGACGTCGAACGGCTCCGCGACGCCGCCTATGAGAGCTTCGGCTCGGTCCACGTCCTGATGAACAACGCCGCGATCGGCCACGGCTCAAAAAGCTGGGGCGCGCTCGATCGATGGGCCGCGATTCTCGACGTCAACCTCTGGGGCGTCATCCACGGCGTTCACGCGTTCGCGCAGCGGATGTTGGCGCAAGGCGCCCCCGCCGCCATCATCAACACCGGGTCGAAGCAGGGGATCACCAATCCGCCGGGCGACCCGGCCTATGCGGTCGCCAAAGCGGGCGTGCGCGTTCTGACCGAGCAACTCGCGCATGATCTGCGCAATCATCCCGGCGGCCAGGTCAGCTCGCATCTGCTCGTGCCGGGCTGGACTTTCACCGGCCTCACCGCCGCGAAGGGGGCGGAGAAACCCGCCGGGGCCTGGACGCCGGGCCAGGTGGTCGAGCGCATGATCGGCGCGGTGGAGGCGGGCGAGTTTTACGTCTATTGTCCCGACAACGTCGTCTCCGAGGCGCTCGACGCGCTGCGTTTGCAATGGAGCGTGGGCGACATCATCGAAAAGCGACCGGCCTTGTCGCGCTGGCATCCCGACTGGAAAGAGCGCTTCGAGCTTTTCGCCGCCGAGCGACTTTCCTAGCAGCCTGTCGGACTGAGCTATCTATGATTGGCTTTCGGGGTCGTTGTTTGAGTTCGCGGCTTGGATTGATCGCGATCTGATTTTTGGCGGGTTCGCATGGATGCGCCCGACGCGTCTGGGCGCGTGCTCTTTCGACGCGAGGCGGTTCAAGCCATTCGATAGGGGGGAGCGAGGGTGAACATTCGCTTCAAATTCCAGGAAATGGTCACGAGACTCCACTCGCCACGCACGTTTTCGAGCCCGCCTGGACCACGTCGGTCGCCACGACCAGAAGACTTCCCGCCGCCACCGCCGCCGCCTGCGCGTTGTAGCATTGGTCGAAGCCCCCTCCGGCCACCGGCATGATGCGCGATTGCTCATCCCTCAGATTGACCTGATCGCTTGGCGTCGGCCCTTCGACCGGGGCGCCGGCGGCTTGCCGGGCGGCTTCTTGGCCCGCGCCTCGATCCTAAATCCCCAAATCGCCTGAGTCGCTTCAAAAAATGTCCCGGTTCAATTAAGTCCGTCAGGCTGCTAGGCTCCGCCGTCCCACTCTGTCGCAGGCTCGCCCATGTCCCCCTACGCCACCGCCGCCGAACTCGCCGCTGCGCTGAGCCAGCGCAAGGTCTCCTCCGCCGAACTCACCGAGGCCGCCATTGCCCGCATCGACGCGCTCGACGGCCCCATCAATTCCGTCTGCGTGAAAACCTACGACCGGGCTCGCGGAGCCGCGCGCGCGGCGGATGAGCGCTTGGCGATGGGCGAGACCGGCCCGCTGCTCGGCGTGCCGATGACGGTCAAGGAATCCTTCAACCTGACGGGCGCGCCGACCACCTGGGGTTTCCCCGCCGCGCGCGATTATTGCCCTGCGGCGGATGCGCTGGCGGTGGAGCGCGTCCAGCGCGCCGGCGCGGTGATTCTGGGCAAGACCAATGTCCCGGTCGGGCTCGCCGACTGGCAGAGCTACAACGAGGTCTATGGCGTCACCAACAACCCTTACGATCTCGCGCGCACGCCGGGCGGTTCTTCGGGCGGCTCTTCGGCGGCGCTGGCGGCGGGTTTTGGCGCGCTTTCGCTCGGCTCCGACATCGGCGGTTCGCTGCGAATCCCCGCGCATTTCTGCGGCGTCTTCGCGCATAAGCCGAGCTACGATCTTTGCCCGGCGCGCGGCCATGCGCCGCCGGGCGCGCCGGCCGGACCGGGCACGATCGACCTCTCGGTGATCGGCCCGATGGCGCGCAGCGCTGAGGATCTCGAAGCGCTGTTGGAAGTGATCGCCGGTCCCGACGAGATCGACATGGGCGTCGGCTACCGCCTCGCCCTGCCGCCCGCGCGCGGGGAAAAGCTTGCCGACTTCCGCGTCCTGCTGCTCGACAATCACTCGCTCGCGGAAACCGAGACTTGCGTGGCGCAAGCGCTGCAAACGCTTGGGGCTGGGCTCGAACAGGCCGGAGTCAAAGTCTCCCGCCGCTCCGATCTCTTCCCCGATCTTGTCGCCAACGCGCGGCTCTACATGCGGCTCCTGTCGGCGGCGTTTTCCTCGCGCTGGCCCGACGAGGTCCACGCCCAGATGGCCGCGGCGGCGGCGCAACTTGGCGCCGACGACCTCAGCCTGTTCGCCGAACAAGCGCGCGGCGCCACGCTGACCCATCGCGCCTGGTTCGACGCCGATTTGCGCCGCAAGGCGTTGCGCGGCCAGTGGCGCGCTTTCTTCCGCGCGTTCGACGCGGTGATCGCGCCGGTAACGCCAACCCTGGCTTTCCCGCACGACCACGAGCCGGACCAGAACAAGCGCAAGCTCATCGTCAACGGAAAGCCGCAGGATTATTTCGCCAATCTGCTGTGGGCCGGCGTCGCGACCTTGCCCGGTCTGCCCGCCACCGCCCTGCCGATCGGCCGCTCGCCGCAAGGTTTGCCGATCGGCGCGCAGATCATCGGCCCCTGGCTGGAGGACCGCACGCCGCTGCGGCTGGCGCAACTCATCGCGCACGAATTCGGCGGTTTCTCCCCGCCGGCGCTCTGAGTCAGTCCTCGTCCGAGGCCAAGAACGAGGCCAAGAACGGCGCCGCCATCGCCCGCGTCACTTTCTTAGCCTGCGACAGCGCCTCGACATCCAGCTTTTCGACCAGAGCCCGCGCGGCTTCCAGCGAGCGGTCGAGCCGGCGGGCGAGATAGGCGACCAGCGCGGGCTCGACCCCCAATTGCCGGTCGCTGAACAGTTTCGTCAGCACCGCCGCCACCAGTTCCTCCTCCGGCGGAGCGATCTCCACGACGGGCGCGAGCCGCAGTCGCGACAGCAGGTCAGGCGTGGCGAGGCCCCACAAATCCGGCGGCCGACGCGCCGTCATCAGCACGCAAACGCCGCGTGCGTGGGCGAAATTGAGCAGGTGAAACAAGGTCGCCTCGGCCGGCCCGACCGCGTCGGCGTCGTCGAGCGCGAGCGCCGCGCCATGGGCTTCCGCCTCCGGGTCGATCGCGCCAAGATCGCGTCCCCTCAACCGGCGCGCCCCGGCGCGGGCCGCGAAGATCGCGGCGAGGTGGCTCTTGCCGGCGCCGGGAGGCCCGACCAGCAGCATCAGCGGCGCCGGCCATTCCGGCCAGGCTTCGATCAGCGCCAGCGCGGCGGCGTTGGAAGGGCCGGCGAGAAAATCCTCGCGCGCGAAACTGGGCTCGTGCGGCAGCGGCAGCGGCAGTTGCCGGGCCGGGCTCACGCGCCGACCGCGGCTCGGCCGCGGTAGAGCGGGCTGCGCTGATAGCTGCGGATCAGGTGACGCAGGATGACGCCCAGCGCGGCGGCGGTCGGCACCGCGATCAACAGGCCGGTGAAGCCGAACAACGCGCCGAACGCGAACAGCGCGAAGATCAACCAGACCGGATGCAGGCCGATCGACTCGCCCACCAGTTTCGGCGAGATCACATAGCCTTCGAGAAATTGCCCGGCGCCGACGACGCCGAGCGCGATCAGGAACATGTGCATGTCCGGCCATTTCTGCACGATGGCGATGCTGAGCGCGAGCACCAGCGCTGTCAGCGAGCCGAAATAGGGGATGAAGCTCAACAGGCCGCCGACCACCCCGATCAGCAGCGAGAAATCGAGCCCGATCAGCGTCAGGCCAATTCCGTACCATAGGCCGAGGAACAGGCACACCAGCGACTGGCCGCGCAGGAAGCCGGCGAGCGCGAGGTCGATTTCGCCGGCGATCTGACGCAACTCGGCGCGATGGTCGCGCGGCAGCCAGCCATCGACCGTGTCCACCATCTTGTGCCAGTCGATCAGAATGTAAAAGGCGACCACCGGCATCACGATCAGAAACGACAGGAAGCCCAGCAGCGCCTTGCCGCCGACTGCGAGTTTCTTCACGCCCGCCACCAGCCAGGCGCCGCCCTGCGTCAGCAGATCGTTGACGGCCTTTTGAATCTGATCCGAAGTGAAGGCCTCGCCCAATCCCGCTTTTCGCAGCCATGCGCCGCCATGCGCGGCAAGCCAGTCCGCGCCGCTGCCAGCTATCAGCTTTTGCAGCGTCTCGATGAATTGCGGCAGCTTCGACGAAAACAGCGCGATCTGGTCCAGCAACACCGGCACGAGGGTCACGCCGGCGAGCCCGAAGATGGCGAGGAAGGCGAGCAGGAGCGTCAGCGACGCCGTGAGCCGGCTGAATCCGAGCCGTTGCAACCGATGCGCGACGGGGTTGAGCAGATAGCCGATGGCGATGCCGAACACGAACGGCGCAAGCTGCGAACCCAGCGCATTGACGATGACGGCGATCGCCGCCACGATCGTCGCCCAAAGCGTCAATTGCCGCTGCAACGGCATGAACGGCGTCGCGCGCTTGGGCTGGATCAGATCCCATTTGCCGCCCCAGGGGTCTTTGAACACCGCCACGACGCCGTAGGGTTCGCGTCGCGCGCTTTCGACGAATTCGACGCCGTTCTGGCTGAAACGCTGGAATTCGCGCGCGAAATCGTCGGTCTCGATGAAATAGCCGACCCGGCCCCCGGCCTGCGCGCCCACCGCCGCGAGCTGGCGTTCCCCCTCGGCGCGGGCGATGACGAAGCGCGCGCCCTCGCCGGAGGGATCGCCGACCACCACCCAGCGCTTGCCCGGCCCCAGCGGCTTGTCCTCCAGCACGGCGAAGCCGAGGCCATCGCGAAACCATGCGACAGCTTCGTCGTAGTCCGGCGCCAGAAACGCAATGGCGGCGAGACGGTGAGCCAAGCAGTCCAACTCCGAAAAAAGCGCCGCCACGCTATAGACCGGCGCCCAAGGCGGCGTCGAGGCGCGGGTCTGAATTTCCCGTGAAGGCCGTTGACATCGCGCGGCGCCGACCGCCAAAAGCGCAAGTGAACGAGGAGCCGGATATGAGCGAGCGGCGGGGCGTGTGTCTAGTCGTGGGGGCCGGCGACGGGCTGGGCTCGGCCATCGCGCGCGCCTTCGCCGCCGACGGGCTCGCTGTCGCCGTAACCCGCAGGCCGCGCCACGCCGAGGCGCTGGAGGCGCTGGCCGGCGATTTGCGCGCGACGGGCGCCTCGGCGCGCGCCTATCCCCTTGACGCGCGCGAGGAAGGCGAGGTGGTCGCGTTGTTCGACGCCATCGAGCGCGATTTCGGGCCGCTCGAAGTCGTCGTCTCCAACATCGGCGCCAATGTGCGCTTCGGTCTGACCGACACCACCGAACGGGTCTATCGCAAGGTGTGGGAGATGGCGGCGCTCGCCGGCTTTCTCGCCGTGCGCGAGGCCGCGCGGGTGATGATTCCGCGCGGCGCGGGCTCGATCCTCGTCACCGGCGCGACCGCCAGCTTGCGCGGCGGCGTCGGCTATTCCGCCTTCGCTGGCGCCAAGCACGCGCTGCGGGCTTTGGCGCAGAGTGCGGCGCGCGAACTCGGGCCCAAGGGAATCCATGTCGCGCATCTCGTGATCGACGGCATGATCGACGGAACCTTCGCCCGCTCGATCGCCCCCGATGCCGCCGAGCGGCTCGCGCGCGAGGAAATCCTCGACCCCGCCGAGATCGCCCGCAATTTTGTGTTCCTGCATCGGCAGCGCCGCAGCGCCTGGACCTTTGAGATGGACCTGCGGCCGTTCTGCGAGACCTGGTGAGACATGGCCACACGCCTCGAATTCCTGTTCGACTTTGGCAGCCCGAATTGCTGGCTCGCATACCGCGCGCTGGCGCCGCTATTGGCGCGAACCGGGGCGCGGCTCGAAATCGAGCCGGCGCTGCTGGGGGGTATCTTCAAAGCGACCGGCAATCAGTCGCCGATGTCCGCCTTCGCTGAGGTCAAAGGCAAGCTCGCATACGAAAACCTGGAGATGCGCCGCTTCATCGCCCGCCACGGGCTGACGCAATTTCGCATGAACCCGCATTTCCCCGTCAATACGCTGTTGCTGATGCGCGGCTTCGTCGCCGCCCGCGCGACGGAGCAGGGGGCGGCCTATCTGGAGGCTGGATTGCAGGGTCTGTGGGAGGAGGGTCTTGCGCTCGGCGATCCCGCCGTGTTGCAAGCCCGGCTCGACCGCGCCGGGCTGGACGGCGCCGCGCTCATCGCCGCTGCGCAGACGCCTGAGGTGAAAGCCGCGTTGGCGGAGGCGACCGAGCGCGCCGTCGCGCGCGGCGCGTTTGGCCTGCCGACTTTTTTTATCGGCGAGGAGATGTATTTCGGCAAGGAGCGATTGTCGCAAATCGAGCAGGATCTCGTCGGCCCATGACCGAACTCGTCTCGCTTCTGCTGGATCCGGCCACCTGGGCCGCGCTCGCGACTCTGGTCGCGATGGAGCTCGTGCTCGGGGTCGACAATCTCGTTTTTCTCGCGCTGGTGACGGCGCGCGTGGCGAAAGAACGGCAGGCGGTGGCGCGCCGCCTCGGCCTCGGCATGGCGCTCGTTCTACGGCTCGCGCTGCTGGGCGCGGCGGCCTGGCTGGTCGGACTGACGGCGCCGCTGTTCGCGCTGCTCGGCCATGACTTTTCCCTGCGCGATCTTGTGCTGCTGGGCGGCGGGTTCTTCCTCCTGTTCAAGGCGACGCAGGAAATTCACGAGCACGTCGAAGGCGATCACGATGGCGACGGCGTGGCCAAACCTCCACTGGGTTTTGGCGCGGCGGTCGCGCAAATCGTGGCGCTCGATCTGGTGTTCTCGGTCGACAGCATCGTCACCGCCGTCGGCATGACCGACCAGTTTCCGATTATGGCGATCGCCGTCGTCATTGTCATCGTGCTCATGGGGCTGGCCGCCGGCCCGATGTCGCGGTTTATCACTTCCAATCCGACGTTGGTGATGCTGGCGTTCGGCTTTCTCTTGATGATCGGCATGGTTCTGATCGCGGACGGCTTCGGCCTGCACGTGCCCAAGGGCTATATTTACGCGGCGTTCCTGTTCTCGGGCGGCGTCGAGGCGCTCAATACCTTGCGGCGCGTGCGCGGGCGGAAAAAGAAACCCTGAGCGCGGCAACGATTTTTGAACGCTATTGGCGAATATTCCGCAGCGTCCTGAAAAGAGTCGCCCGTGACGGATTTCGCTGCGCCAAGTTTCACCAACCCCTTCGCCGACGGCGCCCGGGTGCGCCATTTCGCGCGGCTCGGCCTGGTCTATCTCGTCGCCTACCTCGCGCTGAACTGGATCACGGCGCATCGCGGCATCAACGGTTCGGCGATCACGCTGTGGAGCCCTGACGACGCGCTGAGCGTCATGCTGATCATGGAATCCGTGGCTTTTGCGCCGCTCCTATGGGCCGCGCAGATCGCGGCCGACCAGTTGTTCAGCGAAGGTCGCCATACCTTGTTCGCGGCCGTTGGATGCCAGTCCACGCTGGCGCTTGGCTATGTCGGCATGGCGCTGACTTTGCGCAAACGGTTTGGATTGCAAATTCGATCGATGCGGCCGCGCGATCTCGTCGCCGTCATGGCGGTCGCGCCGCTGGGAGCGGCCGTCATCGGCCTGTTCTATTGCGCGGCGCTGGTTGCGACGGGAGAGGTGACGCAGGGCGAGTTCCTTTCCTCCTACGCCGGCTTCTGGATTGGCGACGCGGCGGCGATGGTCGTCATCGTCCCCGCCACCTGCTCGATTTTTCGCGTGCTGCGCGCCGAGCCCTGGCGTCGCTCGGAGGTTGGCCATCCCCTGTTTCTCCTGTCGGTCACGCTGATTTTCGTCGCCCTCGTCATCTTCGTGAGCGCGTCGCACGTCGACAGCCGTTACCTCTTCACTCTCTGCTACCTGCCGATCCTGATGGTCGGGATGAAGTTCGGCTACGACGCCGGGGCGCTGATGTTGCTGTTGACGCAGGTCTCTCTTCTGATCGCGCTCGACTATTTCGAGGTGAACGATACGAATTTCGCCGCCTACCAGGTCATGATGTTCGTCCTGTCAGTGTCCGGCCAGGCGCTGGGCGCGATGGTGACCGAATGGGAAACGGCGACCGCCCAGTTGCGCCGCCAGCAGGCCGATCTGGCGAAAGTGTCGGAGCGGGCGACCAACGGCGCCATGGCGGCGGCGATGAGCCACGAGATCAGCCAGCCGCTCGCCTCGATCGCCGCTTACGTGCTCGGCGCGCGTCGCCTGCTGGAAAGCGGGCAGGGCGAGGAAAGGGCGCTCGGCGCGCTACGCAAGGCCGAGAACGAGGCGGCGCGGGCGCGCAAAATCGTCGAACGCCTGCGCGATTTCGTCGCCAAGGGCGAGGTCGCGCGGGAAATGGTCGACCTTGAGGAACTCGCCGGCGCGATCCTTCGCTTGCAAACGGACGCTGCGCGCGAGCGTGGGGTGACTCTGCGGCTGGCCGCCACGGACGGGCGGCCGCTGCGGGCGCGAGTTGACCGGGTTGGCGTAGAGCAGGCGCTCGCCAATCTCGCGCTCAACGCGATCGAGGCGGTCCCGGCTCGCACGGGTATCGTCGTCATCGCCCTGGCGCAGCGCGGCGGCATGGCGACGCTGAGCGTACAGGACAACGGTCCGGGCGTCGCGGCGGAAATCGCCGAGCGTCTGTTCGAGCCGTTCGAGACCACCAAGCCGCGCGGCATGGGGCTGGGATTGCCGCTCGCCAAAGAGTTCGCGGCGCAGCACGGC
Source organism: Bradyrhizobium sp. (assembly GCA_031367195.1). Taxonomy (GTDB): domain Bacteria; phylum Pseudomonadota; class Alphaproteobacteria; order Rhizobiales; family Beijerinckiaceae; genus Roseiarcus. The sequence goes on along the minus strand of JANLPL010000136.1, from coordinate 4,665 downwards.
GGTCGACTGAGCTGGCGGCCGGTTGCGCCGCATGGCGCGCTGTTCGAACTGGAGTTGCCCTTGGCATGAGCGCGATGAAACGACGGGTGTTTATCGTGGACGACGAACCCGAGGTCCGCGATGCGCTGACCCTGCTTCTTTCCACGGCGGGAATCGACACCGAGGAATATGCTTCCGCCGAGGGGTTTTGGGAGAGCGCGCCCCATGACGAACCCTATTGCGTTATCCTCGACAATCGGCTGCCGGCTTTGAGCGGCATCGAATTGCTCGCCCGTATCGTTGAACGCTCCCAACGCGCCTCCGTCATCATGATGACGGGGCACGGCGACATTCCGACCGCCGTGCGCGCCATGAAACTCGGCGCTTTCCATTTCGTGGAAAAACCGTTCGACGCCGAGAGCCTGCTCGGAATGGTGGAGGAGGCGCTGTCGCGCGTGGAGCGACAGTCCGAAGAAAATGCCGAGGCGACCCTGTTCCGCGAACGCCGCGCGACCCTGACCGAGCGCGAGGGGGAAGTGTTCGAACTCCTGCGCGAAGGTTGCGCCACCAAGACCATCGCCGCGAAACTCGACATCACCGTGCGCACCGCCGAGCATCATCGCGGCGCCGTTCTGCGCAAGTTCGACGCCAAGTCGATTTCCGCGCTCATGCGTTTGGCTCTAGCTAGAAACGATTGATCAACTACGAATTTGCGGTCGATTGGGTAGTCTCAACAATTTCGCTTCCTGGCTACGCGAGGTAACTACCAAGCACGGACCGCGGGTTCGTAAGCGCTGGCAAGGGCCGGAGCAGCCGCGAAGCGTCAGGGAGCAAAATCATGTTGGATCGTCTTAAAGCCTTCTGCGTCGAAGAGTCCGGCGCGACCGCCATTGAATATGCGCTGATCGCTTCGCTGATCGCCATCGCCCTGGTGACAATCCTGACCAATCTCGGCACGCGGCTCAGCGCCGAATTCTCCGAAGTCAGCAGCGCGCTGAAATAGCGGCCCGTTGTCGGCCGCGGCGCATGCCAAGGGCGCCGCGGCCGAGGCCAAAACATCATCTACCGCCCGATCCCGCCGACGCGAACCGCAGTCGGACCTATCCAGGAGCCAAGCCATGCGTCGTTTCAAATCGTTCTTGCGCGCCGACGATGGCGCCACGGCCATTGAATACGCCCTTATGAGTTCGCTCATCGCGCTCGCGCTCGTGACGATCCTCACCAATCTGGGAACGAGACTTAGCGCCGAATTCTCGGAAGTCAGCAGCGCGCTGAAGTGAATGCGGCGCGACAGCTCGCGAGGGGCGGAGCGCCCCCGAGCTAGCGGCGCCTCTCGCGAGCCCGCCGGCGTCCAAGCGCCTTCGCAAATATACTTATAGTGGCCGGGCAGAAAATTCTGCGCGGCGTGAAAGCCATTGCTTACCTTGGGTGTTGTTAAGTTACGTTACGTCAATGATAGTCGGAAGCTGTTAACCGCCTCCACCCCCTTATGCCCTCCGAGGTGTCGCCATCTGTTTGCCGGCGCCGAGCGAGGGGTTTTTGCCATGCGTCACTTCGAGAAGTTCCTGCGCGCCGAAGAGGGCGCCACCGCGATTGAATACGCGCTGATGAGCTCGTTGATCGCGCTTGCGCTCGTCATTGTTCTGACCAATCTCGGAACCCAGCTTAGCGCCGAATTCTCCGGAGTCAGCAGCGCGCTGAAGTGATGGCTTGCGGCGGGCGTCGGCTCAAAGCGTAAAGCTGACGCCGCAGCCGCAGGAGGCGACCGCGTTGGGGTTCTTCACCTTGAACGCGCGCCCCATCAGGTCATCGACGAAATCGAGTTCCGATCCCTTCACCATTTCCAGCGAGACGGAATCGACCACGACTGTCGCGCCATCGCGGGTGGCGACGAAATCGTCGTCGGCGCGCGATCTATCGACCCCGAAGGCGTATTGAAAGCCCGAACAGCCGCCGCCCTTGACCGAAATGCGCAAGGCGGCGCCGGGCTCTCCGTTGAGAACCGTGTTCAATTGCCGCGCCGCGTTGGCGCTGATGGTGACGGCGGGGCTCTCGCTCATGTCATTGTCCGGGAGTAGAGGTTGGCTCTAAGATAAGCCTTCGTTCCGGAACCGCAATCCCAATCATGTTGGCCCCGCCTCCCGCGCCGCGTTCGGCGCTCGCCGCAGACCCCGCCGCCTCGCGCGGCCGCATCCGGCCAGAACCGGAATCGCCGACCCGCACCGCGTTTCAGCGCGACCGCGACAGAATCGTGCATTCCACCGCGTTTCGCCGCCTCGCCCACAAGACGCAAGTGTTCGTGCATCACGAGGGCGACCATTTCCGCACCCGCCTCACCCATACCATCGAGGTCGCCGAACTCGCCCGCGCGCTTGCCCGCGCCTTCGCGCTCGACGAGGATCTGACCGAAGCGGTCGCGCTTGGGCACGACCTCGGCCATACCCCTTTCGGCCACGCGGGAGAGGATGCGCTCGACGCGTGTCTGGCGGAGCATGGCGGTTTCGACCACAACAGCCATTGCCTGCGCCTCGTCACCGAGCTGGAGCGCCATTACGCCGAGTTCGACGGCCTTAATTTAAGCTGGGAGACACTGGACGGCCTCGTCAAGCATAATGGCCCCTTGACCTACGCGGACGGTCGGCCCGCGCCGCGCTGGCGCGCGCGCGGGCTGCCGGAGGCGATCGTCGCTTACGACCTCAGCCATTCGCTGCGCCTTGCCGAACATCCCGCCCTTGAGGCGCAGGCGGCCGCCCTGGCTGACGACATCGCCTATAACGCGCATGACATCGACGACGGCTTGCGCGCTGGCCTGTTCTCGCTGTCGGACGTGGCCTGCGTGCCCTACCTCGCCGGCCTGATCGCCGAGATCGAGGCCCGCTACCCCGGCCTGGAAGATTCGCGCAAGATCCACGAATTGTCGCGCCGCGTGATCACTCGCTTCATGGAGGACGCCATCGCCTCGACCGCCGCGCGGTTGAAGGCGGACGGGATCGAGACCGCAGAGGCGGCGCGGCGGGCAGGGCGGCCGATGTTCGCCTTTTCCGATGCGTTGGCCGCCGCCGAACGCGAGATCAAGGCTTTCCTGTTCACGTCGATGTACCGCCACCCCCAGGTCAAGCGGATGCGCGCCGAGGCCGATCGCGTCGTGCGCGCGCTGTTCTCGGCCTATGCGCGTTCGCCATCGGAAATGCCGGCCTTCTGGGCGGAGCGCGCCCACAAAATCGGCCCCGAGAGGGCTTCGGCCGACTATGTCGCCGGCATGACGGATCGCTATGCGCTGGGCGAATATCGCCGGCTCTTTGACCCTGAGACGGGCTTGCGTTAAAGCGCCGCGACAGGGCTCCCTTAGGACAATTGATGAACCTCTTCGCCGACTTCGAGGCGCGCGTCGCCGCGCTTTTGGCCGAGCGCGTCGCCGCTGGCGCGCTGCCGCAAGGGCTCGACCTCGGCCGCTTCGTCGTCGAGCCGCCGCGCGAGGCCGCCCACGGCGATCTCGCCGCCAACGCCGCTATGGTTTACGCTAAGGAAGCCAAGGCCGTCGGCTCCAATTCGCGCGCCCTCGCGCAGAGTCTCGCCGAAGGCCTGCGTAAGGGCGACGATGTCGCAAGCGTAGAAGTCGCCGGGCCGGGCTTTCTCAACATCCGCTTGAAGGCGAATGTGTTCGAGGGCGTCTTGCGCGACGCGCTGCGGCAGGGCGAGACTTTTGGGCGTGGGCCCGCGCGCGAGGGCGGCCCCGTCAATATCGAATATGTCAGCGCCAATCCGACCGGGCCGATGCATGTCGGCCATGCGCGCGGCGCAGTGTTCGGCGACGCGCTCGCCAATCTGCTCGCCTTCTCCGGCAGCAAAGTGACGCGCGAATATTACATCAACGACGCCGGCGCGCAGGTCGATGTGCTCGCCCGCTCGGCCTTCCTGCGCTACCGCGAGGCGCTCGGCGAGACGATCGGCGCCATTCCCGAGGGGCTGTACCCCGGCGACTATCTCAAGGGCGCCGGCGAGGCGCTGGCGGCGGAGTTTGGCGCAGGCTTGCGCGACCTTGCCGAGGCGGAATGGCTGCCGCGCGTGCGCGCTCGCGCAATCGAAGCCATGATGGCGATGATTCGCGACGACCTTGCGTCGCTGGCCGTGGCGCACGAAGTGTTTTTCTCGGAAGCGTCCCTGACCGGCGATCCTGATCAGGTGGCGCAAGCCATCGCCGCGCTGGAGGCCAAAGGCTTGATCTACGAGGGCCGGCTGCCGCCGCCCAAGGGCGCCCCGGCGGAGGATTGGGAGGATCGCGAGCAAACCCTGTTCCGCTCCACCCAGTTCGGCGACGACGTCGATCGGCCGCTGAAGAAGTCCGACGGCTCCTATACCTATTTCGCCAGCGACATCGCCTATCACAAGGACAAGATCGACCGCGGTTTCGCCAGCCTGGTCGATGTCTGGGGCGCCGACCACGGCGGCTATGTGAAGCGGATGCGCGCGGCCGTGCAGGCGCTCTCCGACGGCCGCGTCGATCTGGAAGTCCGGCTGTGCCAGTTGGTGCGGCTGATGCGCGCGGGCGAGCCGGTCAAGATGTCGAAGCGCTCCGGCGATTTCGTCACCTTGCGCGAGGTGGTGGACGAGGTTGGCGCCGATCCCGTCCGCTTCATCATGCTGATGCGCAAAAACGACGCGACGCTCGATTTCGACCTCGCCAAG
>JANLPL010000072.1:0-18230 GCA_031367195.1 Bradyrhizobium sp. | reverse complement strand
TGCAGGAGATGCGGCGAGTTTATCGCCCCGCCCGAGAGCACCACCTCGCGCGCCGCGCGAGCGACGCGGGTCTCGCCGCCCCTGACATATTCGACGCCGACGCAGCGCGCGCCCTCGAATAGAAGACGCGAGGCGGTCGCTCCGGTTTCGACCTTCAGATTGGCGCGACCGCTCGCGGACTTCAAGAACGTGCGCGCGGTCGAGGCGCGAAATCGGCCACTGCGGGTCATCTGGGAATAGGCGACGCCTTCCTGAACAGCGCCGTTCAGATCGAGCGTCAGAGGAAACCCCACCTCTTGGGCAGCTCGCACAAAGAGATGCGTGAGCGGCAGAATCGTGCGGTAATCCGAGACTTTCATTGGGCCCGCGCGGCCGCGATATTGGGAGTCGCCGCCGTCGTAGCTCTCGGACTTGATGAACAGCGGCAGCACATCGGAATAGGTCCAGCCGCGACAGCCCGTCTGCGCCCAGCCGTCGTAGTCGGCGGGATTGCCGCGGACATAGAGCATGCCGTTGATCGAATGGCTGCCGCCGAGCACGCGCCCGCGCGGGCAATGCAGGCTGCGATTGTCCGCGAAGGGTTCGGGCTCCGAATAATAGTTGTAGTTGAGGCGCTTATGATAAACGAGGCTGCCGACGCCGGCCGGAATATGGATCAGCGGATGCGTGTCGCGCCCGCCCGCTTCCAGCAGCAGAACCTTCGAGCCGTCCTCGCTGAGGCGACTCGCCACGACGCAACCCGCCGAGCCCGCGCCGACAACGATGTAATCGGTCTCAAACGACATTTTCGCTCCCACGGGCGCCCGCTCCCGCATCTAACGGCGTGGCCTCTCGACAGGTAATAGCGATACGCTCTATCTCCATTCGCCGACACTATCTCCGCCCTAGAATTCGTGAGCGGACGAAATAGACGGGGAGCGCGCGATGGAACTTCGGCAGCTACGCTATCTCGTCGGCATCATCGATTTCGGCAGCTTCTCGAAGGCCAGCGCGCAATTGCACGTCGCTCAACCCGCGCTCAGCCAGCAGATCGCCCATCTCGAAATCGAACTGCGCTGCCCGTTGCTGATCCGCTCGCCGCAGGGCGTCACGCCGACGGAAGCGGGGCAGCAACTCTACCGGCAGGCTCGGGCCATCCTTCGGCAGGTCGATCAGGCGCGCGCCGACGCGCTCGGCGGCTCGGCCGGCAAGCAACTGGTCGGCGCCGTATCGCTCGGCCTTCCCACCAGCACTTCGACGATACTGGCCCTGCCTCTGCTCCAGGGCGCTCGGGTCGCGCTGCCCGGCGTGCGGCTGAAGCTCGCCGAGGCCTTGTCCGGACATCTGATGGAGTTGCTGCTCAATCATCGCATCGACTGCGCAATTCTGTTTCGCGACGCCGCCACCAAGGGCATCTCGATCGAGACGATCGCCGAAGAGGATCTCTACGCCGTGTCGAGCGACGTGGCGACGGAGAACCAGCCGATCCACCTCGCGGAATTGGCGGGCGTGCCGCTGGCCGCGCCGAGCCAGCCCCACGCGATGCGCGAACTGGTCGACCGCACTTTCAAGGCCCAAGGCGTCAACCTGAACATCGTCGCGGAGGTCGATTCGCTATCGGCCTTGCGCGGCATCGCGGCGTCTGGCTACGCGACGGTCATTCTGCCGCGTTCCGCGCTGGCCGAGCTTTCGGCGGAGGGGCGCTTGTGCTCGCGGCTGATAGTGGAACCGGTGATTTCCCGACCGCTCGCGCTGTGCCGCCCGCAAGGCGCGTCAACCGATCGCGCCGCCGGCGCCGTGGTTGATCTCCTGAAGCAAGTCGTTACGGATCTCATCAAGAGCGGCCGATGGTCTGGCGCACGATTGTTGAATGCCGCGAAGACATGAACGACTGACCTTCTCCCGCCAAGGGCGGGAGCGAGGCTTTCCGATCAACTATCACCCATGACGGATGACGATTGTTTTAGTCGCGGAGAATTCCTCCAGCGCCTGCACGCCCTTTTCGCGTCCATGACCCGAGTGCTTGAAGCCTCCGAACGGCAATTCGACGCCGCCGCCGGCGCCATAGGCGTTGATGAACACCTGGCCCGCGCGAACCTCCCGCGCGATGCGCAGCGCGCGGCTTCCGTCGCGCGTCCAGACGGCGGCGGCGAGCCCGTAGGGCGTGTCATTGGCGAGCGCGATCGCGTCGGCTTCGTCCTTGAACGACAGCAGCGAAAGCACCGGACCGAACACTTCGCGCCGCGCCAGCGCGTTGTCGCGGGGCACCGGCCCGAACAGGGCGGGGGCGACGTAAAACCCGCCTTCCGGCGAACCGGCGGCGACGCGTCCCTCGCCGAGCAGCGGCACCTGCTCGCTCTTGGCCGCGGCGATCATGTTGCACACGCGCCGATGCTGCTTGGCGTTGATCAGCGGCCCCAGATCGTAGTCGCCCTCATGTGAACCCACGACGAGTTCGTTGAAGCGATGCGCGAACATCTCGCTGATGCGCCCAATCGCGCTTTCCTCGACCAGCAGCCGGCTGCCGGCGACACAGGTCTGGCCGCTGTTGACGATGATCGCATTGACGATGATCGGCAGCGCGGCCTCGAGATCGGCGTCGGCGAACACGATCTGCGGCGATTTGCCGCCGAGCTCCAGCGTAACCCCCGCGTGATGGTCGGCGGCGGCCTTCTGCACCATCGCGCCGACTTCCGGCGAACCGGTGAAGCTGATGAAGTCGACATCGCCGTGGGCCGAAAGCGCGGCCCCGGCCTCGGCGCCGACGCCGGTGACGACATTCAGGACGCCGCGCGGCAGTCCCGCTTCCTCGGCGAGCTGAGCAAGCCGGATCACCGTGAGACACGCGTCCTCGGCGGGTTTGATGACCAGCGAATTGCCCATCGCCAGCGCCGGGCTGGCGACACGGCCGAACATCTGGGTCGGCGAGTTCCAGGGCAGAATCGCCGCGACGACGCCGTGCGGCTCGTGCAACGTGAATGCCGTGACGCCGGCGAGGGTCGGAATCGTGCTGCCGAGCAGCTTGTCGACGGCCGAGCCGTAGAATTCGAGATAGCGGATCAGCACGCCGACATCGAACCGGGTCGACTTCATCACCTTGCCGACGTCACGCGCCTCCAGCGCGGCGAGTTCTTCCTGCCGTTCGCCGATCAGCGCCGCGAAACGCAGCAGCACGCGCCCGCGATCTTGCGCCGACAGCCGTCGCCAATGGCCGTCCTCGAAGGCCCGCCGCGCGCTGCGGACCGCGAGGTCGATTTCGAGCGCGCCGCAACGCGGGATCGATGCGAACACTTTTGCGTCCGACGGACACAGCACCTCGATGCGACGACCGTCGGAAGCGCCCACGAAGCGTCCGTCGATCCATGCGTCGTAGGGAACGATCGTCTCGGTCGGCGAGATTTCCGCATGCGTGTTCATCGTCAGCCTCACGGTCGTTCGGCGCCGGACTATGCGTCTGTCGCGGCTTGTTGGGAAGCCCGCTGGGCGCGAAGCGCCAGCTCGGCGCGTATTTCCTCGGAATGTTCGTTCAGCCGCGGCGCGAGCCGTCGGATAGAGCCGGGCGTATTTGAGAACCTCGGCACGACCGCATGCATGGGCAAGCTGCCGACGTCCTCATCCGGCACTTCCACGATTGAACCGCGCGCGCGCACATGCGGGTCGTTCATCAGTTGCATCGCGTCGTAGATCGGGCCGACCGTGACTTCGGCGCGTTCGAAGAACGCCAAGTTCTCCGTAAGAGTCAGGCTGCGAATGAAGTCGCCGACGATCGCGTCGAGCGCCTCCACGTTTTGGACACGCACATCGTTGGTCTCGAACCGCGGATCGCGAATGAGGTCCTCGCGGCCGATGCAGCGGAACAGGCGCGCGGCCATGCTCGGCGTCGAGGCGGAAAGGGCGACATAGCCGCCGTCGCTGGTCTCGTAGAGGTTGCGCGGCGCAGAGATTGGCGTTCGGTTGCCATGCCTGCCGGGCGCTTGGCCGGTGACGCGCTGCACCGCCTGGTCGGCGCCGAGGATCGACACCATCGGCTCCAGCAGCGAAATATCCACTTCCTGACCCTTGCCGCCGTTGACCTCGACCTCGCGCAATGCCGCGAGCGCGGCGCTGGCGGCGTAGAGCCCCGCGATGCTGTCGGCGAGACCGAGATTGGGAAGCAGCGGCGGCCCCTCGGGAAAACCATTCTTGAACGCAAATCCGGATGCCGCTTCCACCAAAGTGCCGAAGCCCGGCCGGTTGCGATAGGGCCCCGTCTGACCCCATCCCGTGATTCGCATGATGACCAGCCGAGGCTGTAGCGCGTGCAAAACAGCGGCGCTGAAACCGAGGCGATCAAGCACGCCGGGGCGGTAATTTTCGACCAGAATTTGCGCCGTCTGGACCAGTTCGCCGAACGTGCGGCGATCGTTCTCGTTCTTGAGATCGAGCACAATGGAGCGCTTGTTACGGCCATAGACCTTCCATTGGACCGGCACGCCTTCCAGCTTCCAGGCGCGCAGCGAGTCGCCCTCCGGCGGTTCGATTTTAATCACGTCGGCGCCGATGTCGCCGAGCGTCTGCGTCATTAGGTTACCAACCACCAGTCGAGACATGTCGAGGATGCGCACGCCCTCCAGCGGCGGTCTGGTCGTCGCTGCCCCCGTTTCCCCCGACATTCCCGACCCGTCATCAAGCGCCATCGCTGGTGCAATAGCGAGACGAGCGCCGACAAGGAAATAGCGTTGGAATGGGGGTGCATTTCAATATCGTCTAGCGGGGCTCGGTTCGGCCCAGCTCGGCCGGCGGAGGGGCCGCGCGTCCGAGAATGAGGTCCGCGGCCTTTTCGGCGATCATGTAGGTCGTTGCGTTGGTGTTGGCGGAAGGCATGGTTGGCATGATCGAAGCGTCGGCGATCCTCAAACCTTCGATGCCGCGGACCTTCAAATCGGGACCGACGACCGCCCTCGGATCGTCCGCCGGTCCCATGCGACACGATCCCATCAGATGAAATACAGTCGATGCCATCCCCCTCACATAGTCGAGGATCTCGTCGTCGCTTTCGAGCTTCGGATCGGGGCTGGTTTCGCTTTCGTAGTAGCGCCCGAGCGCGGATGTCCGCAACAGGCGACGCCCGAGCCTGACGCCATCGATCATCACGCGCTGATCGATCGGGTCGGAGAGATAATTCGGCTGGATCTTCGGGGTCGCGGCGGGATCGGTCGAGGTCGCCCTGACGTAGCCGACGCTCTCGGGGCGCTGCTGCCAGACGCCGCAAGTCATGCCGGGATAGGAGTCGAGCAGGCCCGCAATGCCCTCGCGGTAGCTCGCGGGCGTGAACGTGAGCTGCAAATCCGGTCGGTCCAGCACGGCGTTCGACCTCGCGAAAACGTGAACGAGCGAGGGACTGAGCGAGAGGACGCTCGGCTGGCCCAACGCCCATCGCGCCGCCTCGCGCGCGAGACGCCAGCCGCGCGTCATCTCGTTGATCGTCTCGACGTTGCGAACGCGCGCGGTCATGCGGACGGCGTAATGGTCGCGCAGGTTCTCGCCGACGCCCGGTAAGTCCAAGATCACGGGAACGCCGATGGAATTGAGCACGGCGCCCGGCCCGACGCCCGAGATCTGCAACAGTTTCGGCGAGTTGATGGCGCCGCAGCAGAGGATGATTTCGCGCCGCGCGCGGATCACGCGCGTCTGTCCGCTGCTGGCGTAACGCACCGCGCTGGCGCGGCCGTCGGCGATCTCGATACGAGAAACGAGGGCGCCCGTGCGGATCGACAAATTGGCCCGTCGCGCGGCGGGCCACAGAAACGCCGTCGCCGAACTGACGCGCAGCCCGCGATGGATGACGCGCTGATAGTAGCCGACGCCTTCCTGCTCGGCGCCGTTATAGTCTTCATTGCGCGGGATGCCGAGGCTCACGGCTCCCTCGATGAAGGCGTCGCACAGCGGGTGGCTCCAGTCGATGTCGCTGACAATGAGGCCGCCGTCGCGGCCGCGATACTTGTCATCCGCGGCGCCGAGCCGCTTCTCGCTGCGGCGAAAATAGGGAAGCACCTCGGCGTAGCTCCAACCGCGATTGCCGCGTTGCGCCCAATGATCGAAGTCGAGATCCTGCCCTCGGTTCTGGACCAGGCCATTGATTGAACTGGAGCCGCCGAGAACGCGCCCCTGCGTCGTCGCGATCGACCGTCCCGCGGTTCCGGCGGAAGGCTCGGTGCGGAACCGCCAGGTGAGTCTGGGGTTCTGCAACGTCTTGATGTAGCCGGCGGGGATATGCAGGAACGGATGCCAGTCGCGCGGTCCGGCTTCCAGCACGCAGACGCTGGTCGCGGCGTTCTCGGAGAGGCGAGCCGCCAGCAGCGATCCCGCCGAACCGGACCCGATCACGATATAGTCGAAGGAGTCTTCCGGGCTTTCATTCGCCATTTTGTCAGCCTTGTCGCCGCACGACGATCACCTTCGGCTCGGTGTATTCCTCGACCATCGACCGAATGCCCTCCCGGCCGAAGCCGGACTTGCCGACGCCGCCATAGGGCATCTGATCGACGCGCCATGCGTTCGAGCCGTTGATGATGACGCCGCCGGCATCGACCTCGTCGGCGAGACGGAACGCCGTGTCGAGGTTGCTGGTGAAAATGCCCGTGTGGATGGCGCCGCCGATCGCGTTGGCTTCGGCGACCGCCTCGTCGAGCGTGTCGAACGGCGCGACGGCGACGACAGGGCCGAACGCCTCGCGGCGCATGATGCCCATTTCGGCCGTGGCGTCGGCGAGCAGGGTAGGGGGAACCAGGCCCTGTTCGCGCGCGCCGCCGCACAGGCGGCGCGCGCCGCGCGCCAGAGCGTCCTCGATCAGCTCCTCGACGCGGCTCGCGGCGGCGACATCGACGAGCGGTCCGACCTGCGTCCTCGGATCGGCGACGGGGCCGACGGCGATGCGTTCGATTTCCTGCCGGAGTCGCTCGATGAATCTAGAATAGGCGGGGCGCTGCACGTATATTCGCTGCACCGAGAGACACGCTTGGCCGGAACGGACGAAGCCGCCAAACGCGCATTCGCGGGCGGCCAGATCGAGGTCGGCGTCCGCCGCGACGATCACCGCTCCGACGCCGCCGAGTTCGAGATGCACCCGCTTGCGCGGCGCCATGTCCTTGATCCGCCAGCCGAAGTCGCCGCCGGTGAAACTGATGACGGGCAGTCGTTCGTCGTGGATCAACGCGGCCGTCTGTTCGTCCGTGGCCGGGAGAACCGCGAGCGCCTGCGCGGGCCATCCCGCGCTCAGCACACATTCGGCGAGGCGCACGGCGGAGCGCGGCACGCGCGGGGAAGGTTTGATGATCACAGGACAGCCCGCGACGATGGCGGGCGCGATCTTGTGTGCGGCGATCAGAATCGGGCCGTTGAACGCGGTGATGCCGAGCACGGTTCCGAACGGCCGTCGCTTCACCAATCCGATCGCGCCGCGCCCCCGCGCGACCGCGTCGATATTGATGGTTTCATCCAGGCCGACGCGCGCCAAAGCAGCCGACAACGTGAACACTTCGACCGACCGATCGACCTCAAGTTGCATGTCGCGCAATGTGAGATAGCCGGATTCGTCGGCCATCGCGCTTGCCAGATCCTCGCGCGCGGCACGCAGCGCCGAGGCGACGCGATCGAGGATCTCCGCCCGGTCGAAGCTGCTCATCGCCTTGAGAGAGCGCTGACACGCGAGCGCGCCGGCCACCGCCGCCTCAATCGCGGCGGCGTCGAGCGCAACCCGCTTGCCCAGAACGAGCCCCTCGACGATGCGGGTCGGCGACATCCTGCATTCCTCCTCGCGGCGGCGTAATTGGGGAACCCCGCCATTCCCGGCGGTCGCCCCACTCCACCGGCAACACGCATCAGTATCTATTTCTTACCATTGGTCGTCAATAGCGTCCGAAGATTGCGTCGCGTTGGCTCCCGACCGCCCCTTGATGGATGATTGGGAATGATATAGTACTACCGGGTAAGGCAGGTCGCGCTCGAACCCGGCGCCCTGATCGCGGGGAGGCGCGCGCTCTTGAAGGCTGTCGTCGTGCGACGCACCGGTCCCGCGTCCGAAGTCCTGAGGCTCGAAACGATCGCGGATCCGACCCCCTCGCCCGGCGAGGCGGTCATCGCCGTCGCCGCCTGCGGCGTTTGCTTTCATGACGTGGTCACCCGCGCCGGCACGCTGAAGGCGGGCGTGGAAATGCCGATGATCCCCGGACACGAGATCGCGGGCGAGATCGTCGCGCTCGGCGCCGGCGTTCGCGATTTCCAAATCGGCGACCGCGTCGCGACCACGCAGCGCTCCCATATCTGCGGCCATTGCCGCTATTGCCGGTCGTCGCGCGAACCGCTCTGCGCCGAGGCGGTGTTTCTGGGCGACAAGGGCCTCAACGGCGGCTACGCTGAATATGTGCGCGTCGAGGCCGACAATCTCGCGCGCATTCCCGAGGGCGTCGCCTTCGATCACGCCGCGATCGCCGCCTGCGCGATGGGAACCGGCCTGCACGCGATTGGAGAGGTCGCGCGGCTCCGGTTCGGCGAGACCGCCCTGGTGACCGGCGCCGGTGGGGGAGTCGGCGTTCACGCGGTGCAACTCGCGCGTCTTGCCGGCGCCTTCGTGATCGCTCAAACGACCTCTCCCGCGAAAGTCGACGCGATCCGCGCCGCCGGCGCGCACGAGGTCGTCCTCGTCTCGCGTGGCCACGACTTCTCGGCCGAGGTCCGCGAAAAGTCGGGGGGCGGCGTCGATGTCGTGATCGACACTGTCGGCACCTCGCAATTCCAGCCGACCCGCCGATCCCTCGCGCCCGGCGGTCGCTGGGTCATGGTCGGCCAGCTCAGCGGGGAGTTCACCCCGTTCAACCCGGCTCAGCTTTTCCTGCGCTCCATTTCGCTGCTTAGCGCGACCAGCACCACGCGACGCGAGCTGGAGCAGACGCTCGGCCTCATTCAACGCGGCGCGGTGAGGCCGGTGATCGACCGGAGCCTGCCGCTGGACGCTGCGCCAGAAGCGCATGAGGCGATCGAGCGTGGCGGGGTGACCGGGCGCATCGTGCTTTCCCCGCTCGCCGCCCGTTCTCCGCATTGACCCCCCGAGTGCCCCGCCATGCCCGAAACCCCACATCCGCCAGCCCTTCCCGATTTGGCGGCCGCGCGACAAGGCCGGCGGCGCTGGGTCATCGGCCTGATCGACGGGCCGAACATGAAGCATTTGGGCAAACGCGATCCGCGGTTGTTCGGCAAGATCGGTTCGATCGAGGAGTTGCAGAAGTTGGTCGTCGATTTCGGCGCCGCGCTCGGCGTCGAAGTCCGTCCCTTTGTCTCCGATCATGAAGGCGATCTGCTCGAACATGTGCACGCCAGCGCCGCGACGACCGATGGTTACCTGCTCGACGCCGGCGGGCTGACGACGGTCAGCGAGGGGCTGCGTCACGCCTTGCAGGAGACGCACAGACCCGTGGTGGAGGTCGCCTTCTACAATCTGATCGCCAACGGCGAGATTTCCGTGTTCACGCCAACCGTGATCGGGCGCGCGATGGGCCTTCGCGAATATTCTTATGTCGCCGGCTTGCTCGGCCTCGTGCTTGCGCTCGACGACGAGAGCTTCCTGCATCCCGACGCGCCTGAGTCTCCGATCGTCCGCCGGGGCGGTCAGCCCTATGCGTTCAGGAACGGCTGATGGCGGTCCCTTCGGGCAAGATCGAATGGGCGCGCGATTTGGGCGAGGCGCTGAAGCCCCGACGACTGGGCGCAAGACGCTGGCGTCTCGCGTTGATCGATGGTCCCAACATGTCCAATCTCGGCGAGGGCGGACGCGATCGACGCACCTACGGGACGATCGATTCCATCGCGGAGTTGCAAGCAATGCTTGCGGCGATGGCCGAGGGTCTGGGCGTCGCGATGCGGACCTGTCAATCCAACCGCGAAGGAGAGATCGTCGAGTTCATCTACCAACATTGCCACGAGGTCGACGCCTATCTGATCAACCCCGCCGCGCTGACCCGGCGCGGCGCGCCCTGCGCGATTGCGCTCAGCGACTCCCGCCGGCCCTATGTCGAACTGCATTTCGCCAATATCGCCGCCGTCGGTTGGTCGAATGGCGCCCTGATCACCCGCCAGGCCACCGGAGTGGTGATGGGGCTCAGGCACTACTCGTATATCGGGGCGCTTTATGGCCTGATCGGGGCGCTTGACGCGGGCGTGCTGGAGACGCCGCGGCGCGACTGAACGCCTCAAATCGTGTCGTTCCAGTGGGACGGCTCGGCGCCGGCGATGGGCAGGCGGAAGGTCGCCAGCGAATCTCCCCCGAGACAGCCGAGCACCGCGGTCCTGCGATCTTCGCCGGTGAACGCGATGCTGGAGATGTTCTTCAGCTTCCTGCTCTGGTTGTTCATCAGCATCGGACGCGTCAGTTTGTGGTTGTCGAGCGCGTCGGCGAGGCTTTTCATGTGTTCGGGATCGCTGTCCTCCAGCACGATGCGCTGATCTCCGTTCGGCGAAACATGGATCAATCTGTTAGCGCCGACCGCGACCACCCACAGGCCGCCTCGCGCATCCAGCGCCAGGCCGTCCGGAAACGTGTCGCGCGAAAATTCCGTCACGACCGCGCGGTCGACGAGATCGCCGTTCGGCTTGACCCGGAAGCGGGTGAGGCGGCACCCGAAGGTTTCGTTGACGTAGAGGGTCTCGCCGGCCGCATCGACGCGACATTCGTTGGTCCAGCACAGGCCGCCCGCGACGACGCGCGCAACGCCGTTGTCGATCAGCGCGATATAGCCGTCGGCGACATTGTGACGGTACTGGTCGTCGCCGCCGCGGGGCGAGCTGACGCAGAGCCAGATGCGCTGCTGATGGTCGCGATAGACGAAGTTTACGCTTGGCAATTTGACGCCATCGGCCTCCATCAGGTAGGGGCGCGCCTCGCCATCCGGCGTCAGACGGTAGATGCCGCCGGCATCCCTGTGGTTGGCGAGCAGGAACGAGCCGTCCG
This sequence comes from Bradyrhizobium sp., assembly GCA_031367195.1. Taxonomy (GTDB): domain Bacteria; phylum Pseudomonadota; class Alphaproteobacteria; order Rhizobiales; family Beijerinckiaceae; genus Roseiarcus. Next base: position 7,270 of record JANLPL010000072.1, on the reverse strand, counting down.
CCAGCCGGGCGATTCCATTGGGCACTATGTCGTCGCTGGTTCCGACGTGCGATACGGTTCGGTCTGGCTTCACCCGGCTCACGCCGCCCGGCCGATGCGAAGTGAAAATGTCGCCGCTACGAAAACACAGCACGGACTCGGGCCGGGAAAGTCCCGAGCCGATCATACGCACCTCATCGAGGGAGACGGTGAAGCCGTCGAGCGGAATGTCTTGGCTCATGTGATTTTCGCCTCCAATGTTTGATTAACCATTCATCCCGGATGACCGGCCCGCGCCCGAGCATGTGAATCCGCTTCAGCTCCTCGGGCGCGAAAATCTCCGGATGATAGGGCAGGCCCAACGCTTCCATGCGCCAGACGATGCGCTCCGAGCGCGAGGCGTCGAGAGAGTGGATTGCGATCATGTCGAAGTTCATCTGCTTGGGCGCCGACCTTGCAACCGGCGGCTCACGGTCCCTTGAGATCGCTGACCAGGATATGCCGGCGAATGTCGGGCGCGCGCGGCGGCAAATAGGTCATGCCGGCGGGCGCGGCCAGCCGGGCGATTTCGCCACTCGCCAGCATCGCCGCCAGCGCCGTATCGACCTCCTCCAGCAGCGCGGCGTCGCGGGCGAGGCCAGCAAAGCCGAGGTTGAAGCCGACGGGATAGAAATAGCCGGACGCCCGCAGTTTGGTGTCGGGGTGTCCGGTGCGATAGGCGTCGAAGCGGTGCAGGGGCGCGAGCGTCGCGTCGAAATCGTCGTGCTCCAGCCCCGACCATATTTGCCCGCGTCCGGGCTGCAAATGGGTGATGCGGTCAATCAGCCGGCCTTCCCCATAAATCATCAGGATGGCGTCACTGAGGGTGCCGCGCTCAACGCCAATCTTCACACCGTCGAGATCGGCCAGGCTGTTGACCGGCTTGCCGGCCACAGCGCCGCCCAGAATGACCGCCAGGGGCGCGAAATGATAGGGTTTTGACGCCTGAAGCGTTCCCAGTGCAATGCGCCGACGCCGGTCGGCTGGCTTGGCGCCGTCGAAACCCGGCAGGCGTGCTGTTTCCGGGCCAGGCTTGCCGAGCCCATCCTCGCTCAGCGGATAGCCGCCAACGAGCAGGCAATGTCCGTCGGACAGCAGGGCATTGGCTTCAAGCGCGCCGCTCGACTCGCCGTCGAGCTTACTTTCGAACCATTGCACCGCCAGCGTTCGCCCCAGTCGCTGCGCCAGCGCCTCAGCCACGGCCAGATCAAATCCGCCGCCGCCGCGTGTGGAATAGGGCGGCGCGTCCTCGTTCAGGCATATGGTCAGCGCTTCGTTGGCGCGGCCGGCGCCGCTGGCCAGTGCGAGAAAAGCGGCCAACAGGGCAGGAAATCGCTTCAGCCTCATGGCTTCCCCCCGGTGAGCACATAGGCCCAGATGGCGTCAATATCCTCAAGGTTGACCTTGTCACCCCACGGCGGCATCCGACCATTCTTGCCAAAAATCACCGATTCGACGAAACGCTCCTTGGCGGCGGGTGGAAAGCGCCGCAAATCATAGGAAATCGTGCCGGGATTGACCATGTTGGGGCCATGGCAATGCGAGCAATGGCGGGCGTAGAGCCCCTTGCCCGCAACAGCCAGTTGCGGGTCGGGTGTCGCCACCCCCGCCGGGGCGGCAGCAGGTGCGGCGTCCTCCGCCATGACGGCGCCGGAAAACACCGGCGGGGCAAAGACGAACGCCGCCAGCACGAGGAAGGATTTCATGGGCGCTCTTGGAATGAAAAGGGGCCGCCGTTGCGGCGACCCCCGCGTGCTGGATCCCGATTATTGCGGCGCCAGGGCAAACACCCAGAGCGAGCCGCCTGCCGGGATATTGGCAAGGCGCTCGTCACCCGAAACCGCCGAATAGGCTCCGCCAATTCCGCTGGTGACGGCGATATATTGAACGCCGTCCTGGCTCCAGGTCACCGGTTGTCCCTCGATGCCCGAGCCGGTCTTGAACTGCCACAGCTTGGCGCCGTTGTCGGCGTCGAACGCCTCCAGTTCGCCGGTCAGCTTGCCGGTGAAGACGACGCCGCCCGCTGTCGACAGCACGCCGGAGAAGCGCGGCGTATCGCTGGGCGCCTCCCACTTCGCCTTGCCGGTCATCGGATCAATCGCCTTGAGCGAGCCGCGCGGCCCCTTCGGGAATTCCCAGAGATCGGCAAAATCGATCTGCACATACCATTCGCCCGCTTTATAGGCGTCCGTCGTGGTCTTATAGTGCCCGCCAATGTTGAGGGTATTGGCATAGGCAAGCCCTGTATCGGGACTGAAAGACATCGGTTCCCAGTTCTTGCCGCCAAGGAGAGAGGGCCACATCGTGACTTTCTCGCCCTTGCGCGCTCTGGCCGAAACTTCTGTCTCAACCGGACGGCCGGTCTTCAAATCAATACTCGACGCCCAGTTGACCTCGACAAAGGGGTTGGCGGCGATTGGCTTGCCGGTGGTGCGGTCCAGCACATAGAAGAAGCCGTTCTTGTCGGCGTGCAGGATCACTTTGGTTGGTTTGCCTTCGACCTTGACTTCGGCCAGCACCATCTCGTTGACCGAGTCATAGTCAAAGGAATCGTTCGGCGTGAACTGGTAGTGCCACTTGATGGCGCCGGTCTTCGGGTCGAGCGCCAGAACCGAGGAGGTGTAGAGATTGTCGCCCGGACGCGTCGCCGCGTTGAACGGACCGGCATTGCCGACGCCCCAGAACACGGTGTGCGCTTCAGGATCGAACGATCCGGTGATCCAGGTCGAGCCGCCACCGAATTTCCAGGTGTCGCCCTTCCAGGTGTCGCCGCCCGGCTCGCCCGGCGCCGCAATCGTAAACGTGCGCCACAGGTGTTTGCCCGTCTCGGGATCCCATCCATCGATGAAATCGCGCGTGCCGAATTCCGCCCCGGAAACGCCGGTGAGGATAACGCCATCGGCAACCAGCGGGGCCGAAGTCATGGAATAGCCGACCTTGATGTCGGCCGCGTTCTGGCGCCAAAGCTCTTTGCCGGTCTTGGCGTCGATGGCCACGACATTGGCGTCGAGCGTGGTGCGGAACAGCTTGCCGTCAAGAATCGCGGCCCCGCGATTGATCACGCCGCAGCAGGCGACGCGCAAGGTTTCCGGCGGATATTCGATCTTGGATTTCCAGAGCTGGGCGCCGCTTTTGACGTCAATCGCGATGGTGGCGCTGTTGGTGGTGATGTAGAGCACGCCCTTATAGACCAGCGGCTGCGATTCTTCCGCCCTGTTGTCATCCAGGCTGTAGTTCCACACGGGAACCAGGCGCTTGACCGTGGTTTTGTCGATCTGCTTGAGCGAGCTGAAGCGCTGCAGATTGTAGCCCATGCCGTAATTGACGACATTGCTCGTGTCCTTGTACCCGCCGGCCAGCTCATTGGCTGTCTGCGCGCTGGCCATGCCCGGCAGGCACAGCGCCGCCGCCGCCACCATTGATGTGAATTTCATTTTGCATTTCCTCCTTGTTCGGCCACCGATGCACATGATTGCGCTGGCCGCCTTTTTATCGAGCCAGCGACGCCGCTCGGTCAGTCGCGCAGGCAACCACGGGACATATGAAAAAAGGAGGCCGTGCCGGCACAACTTTTTTGCGTTGTCGCGGCTGCTCTGTCCGCTTAACCCAGTGGATCGAAAATATTCTCACGGGTATTGTTCACGGAATTACAGTGCTGTCAAGCGCCGCCTCGACCGAAACTTGCCCCCTGAGTATCCGTTTCAATCGATCGATCCGCCCTTCGGTTCGGCCGATGTTCCCACCCTCGATCAGCGCGTTTCCGACGGCGTCGATATCTCGCCGGATCGTGCGAACGAGACGGTGGAGTGCGTAATTTCCGCGCCGTTGCGGGATCGTCGGCGCACCGGGCCGTCGGCGGAGTTGCGACGTTGGAGCCTCTGGAGCTTCGCCATTTCGCCAGAAGCCGTTCAAGATGAGGGAAGCTGCCGGTGAAGCCGCGGAGTTGGATCTCATGCGGCGGGACCGGGGTCGAAAACGTCGCTGAAATCAGATTCTCGCTCCCTTGCCGGTCCCGTTTTCGGGGCCGCTTCAGACGCTTTTTTTGCGGCCTGAGACAACGAGTTGAATATCTAGCATTGACAATGGTCACACATTGAAATTATCAGACCAAGTGACAGCATGGCTGAATTGCTGCACGCATCAGCCAGATGCGCCGTTGTGCAATCGGACTGGGCTGGGAGGACGGAACGCTGGGCGGTCAAGTTCCGATAGGCGCAAGACCGACGCGGCGGATTGTCGTTCCCACGCGCTTTCGTCGCGTGGCCGAGCGCGTCTTTGTCCATCCCCTGGCGGAACGGCGGGCATGAGCGCCGTCTTCATCGAAAGCCTGCTGCAACGGCTGGTCACCGGCATTCTCGTCGGCAGCGTCTATGGCCTGCTCTGCTCCGGCCTCGGCATGATTTTCGGGGTAATACGCATCATCAACTTCGCCCAGGGAGAGTTCATGACCCTGGGCATGTACGCGACCCTGTTTGCCGCGGCGGCGCTCGTCGCACAGTTCGGCCTTTCGCCCATCGCCGGCGCCTATGTCGGCATCGTCTGCGCCGCGGTCGCCCTGGCCGTCATCGGCTGGTTCGTACAGAAGTATCTGATCGCCCACGTCAGCGGCGCCCGCGTCGCGGGCAACGACAGCGGTGGCCATTTCGCACAATTAATCCTGACGCTCGGCCTGAGCCTGGTTCTTTCAAACGGCGCGCTGATTGCTTTCGGCTCATCATCGCAGACGTTGCAAACGCCGCTGGCCGCAACCTCATGGACCATCGGGCCCTATACGGCCGGGGAGATCACGATCTTCGTCAACAAGGCGCGGGCGATTAGTTGCGCCGTCGCCATCGGCGTCAGTTTCGCGCTCTATGCATTCGTGCAGAAGACCAGATTCGGCACATCGATGCGGGCCGCCGCCGACAATCCGACTGCGGCGATCATCGTCGGCATCGATGTCGATCGCGCATACGCCGGCGCCTTCGCGATCGGCATCGGCGCCACCGCGCTCGCTGGCGGACTCATCGCCACCTACTATCCGTTCAGTCCCTACACCGGCTTCGATTTCATCATCATCATGTATGCCGGAGTGGTTCTGGGCGGCATGGGCAGCATGCTGGGCGCCTTCTGGGGCGGCCTTGCGATCGGCCTGGTCCAGCAGCTCTCGACCTTCGTCATACCGTTCCAACTGCAGAACGCGACGATCTTCCTGCTGTTTCTTGGCGTGGTGCTGCTGCGTCCACAAGGCCTTTTTGGCGCCAGCGCGGAACGCGCCTGATGTTGGTCAGCCCTTTCAAAGGCCGCGAATTCGCCATCCTGTCCGTGGTGTCGATGCTGATGCTGGTTGGCGCTTGCCTCGTCTCCAACCCCTACTATCAGCTTGTCTTCAGCACGATTCCGATTTGGGCCACGCTTGCGCTCGCCTGGAATCTGTTCAGCGGCTACACCGGCCTGATCTCCTTCGGCCATTCGACATTCTTCGGCCTTGGCGCCTTTGCCGTTGCCCTGCTGGCGATCAAACTGGGCGTCAGCCCGTGGATCGGCCTCGTCGTCGCGGCGGCCATCGGCGCCCTGGCGGCGGTGATTATTGGCGCCGTCACTTTCCGGCTGCGCGGGCATTATTTCGCGCTGGCGATGCTGGCCTATCCCGCGCTCTTTATCTTCCTGTTCGACTGGATGGGCTGGCAGGAACTGACCTTTCCGACGCGGCGCGATTCGCCCTGGACCTTCATGCAGTTCACGGACGGCCGCATCCCGACCATCATCGGCGCGGTGCTGACCATCCTTGTCCTGTTCGGCACGCTGATCGTCGAGCGCTCGCGCTTCGGCCTTGCGATGGTGTCGATCAAGCAGAATGAAGCGGCGGCGGAGGCGGCCGGGATCAATACGTTCCGCGTCAAGATGATCAGCTTCGTCATCAGCGGCGCGTTGACGGGCTTGATTGGCGGATTCCATGCCGCGACCATCCAGGTCGCGACGCCGCAGGGCGTGCTCGGCACGATCGTCTCGGCGCAGGCGCTCATCCTGTCGCTGTTCGGCGGCATCGGCACGCTGTGGGGGCCGCTGATCGGCGCTGTCGTTCTCGTGCCCTTCACCGAAGCGCTGCGGGCTGAACTCGGCTATATCCTGCCGGGCATCCAGGGCGTGATCTACGGCCTGACGATCATGATCGTCATCATAGTCGCGCCCGAAGGCGTTTTCTGGCGCATTCGCGACATCCTCGCCAGCCGCGGGCAGCGGCATACCGGGCAATCCGAACCCGTCGCCGCCATTACGCCGCCGCAGGCCGCAGCCCGCGCATCCTTCGCCGGCGGCGATCCGATCCTGACGGTGAGCGGTCTGTCGAAATCCTTCGGCGGGCTGAAGGCGGTGCACGACGTCAGCTTCTCCGTCGCTCGCGGCGGCATCGTCGGGATCATCGGCCCCAATGGCGCGGGCAAGACGACGCTCTTCAATCTTCTCAACGGATTTCAGAGGCCAAGCGCAGGCAGCGTCACCTTCGATGGCGCCAATACGACAGGCAAGCAGCCGCATGAAGTCTGCCGCCTCGGCATGGGACGCACTTTTCAGGTGGCGCGCCCGTTCACGCGGCTTTGCGTGCTCGACAATGTTATCGTTGGCGCTCTGGCGCCGAGCGACAGCGGCGCCGACGCGATTGCCCGCGCCAGGCGCGCCCTGTCGCTGGTGGGTTTGTTGATGAAATCCGACGCCGCGATCAGCGCGCTGACGAATGTCGAATTGCGTCTGCTCGAACTGGCGCGCGCGCTGACCTCCAGTCCAAAGCTCGTCCTGCTCGACGAGACGCTCGCGGGCCTTGGCGCCGGTGAGATCGAAATGATCCTGCCGGTCATTCAGGCTCTGCCGGCCGCCGGCGTGACCGTCATCATCATCGAGCACACGATGCACGCGATGACGCGCCTCGCCGATACGTTCATCGTCCTCGATCATGGTCAGGTCATCGCGCAGGGGCCGCCGGGCGAAGTGATGCGGCGACCGGAGGTCGTGGAGGCCTATCTCGGCAAGCGCTGGATGGAACATCATGCTGCGGCTTGAGGGCGTCAGCGCCTCCTATGGAACGATTCGAGCGTTGTCTGACGTTTCGCTGACGATCGAAGCCGGCAAGTTCGTCGCCATCGTCGGGCCGAACGGGGCGGGCAAGACGACGCTGTTTCGCGTCATCTCGGGACTGCTGGCGCCGACGGGGGGCCGCATCCTGTTCGAGGACCGCGATCTCTTGGCGATGCCGGCCAGGGATCGCGCCCATCTCGGC
>JANLPL010000069.1:0-9531 GCA_031367195.1 Bradyrhizobium sp. | reverse complement strand
GAATATAGCGTTTGAAGCGCCACGCGATGAAAGCGCGACGGTCAAATGCCCGCTCAGACGCGGACCACTTTCAGAATCGCTGGCATCCTCCGCGCTCTCTAACGTAACGGAAACTGTGTCTTTCATGGCCCACCTCTTCTCGCCCCTCACGCTCGGCGCTCTCACTCTGCCCAACCGCATCGTCATCGCGCCGATGTGCCAATATTCGGCCGACGACGGCTCTGCGACCGACTGGCACCTGATCCATCTCGGCTCGCTGGCGCTGTCGGGCGCCGGGATGCTGATCGTGGAGGCGACGGCGGTTTCGCCCGAGGGGCGCATCACGGCGCGCGATCTCGGCCTCTACAGCGACGCCAACGAGACCGCGCTCGCCCGCGTGCTCGAGGCGATCCGCAAATATTCGCCGATGCCGCTGGCGATCCAACTCGCCCACGCAGGGCGCAAGGCGTCGAGCGCACGGCCGTGGGAGGGCGGCTTGCAGGTCGCTTCCAACGCGCCGGGCGGCTGGATCGCCAGCGCTCCCTCGGCGCTGGCCTATGGGCCGGGCGAGGAGGCGCCGATAGCGCTCGACCGGGCGGGGCTGGCCAAGGTGCGTGAGGATTTCGTGGCCGCCGCGCGTCGCGCCGACCGGCTCGGGCTCGACGGGATCGAGGTGCATGGCGCGCATGGCTATCTCCTGCACGAATTCCTGTCGCCGCTGGCCAATCGGCGCGACGACGCATACGGCGGCGCCCTGGAGAACCGGATGCGCTTTCCGCTGGAAGTGTTCGACGCGGTGCGTGCGGCGGTCCACCCTGATAAGCCCGTGTGGATGCGGCTTTCCGCGACCGACTGGGTCGAGGGCGGCTGGGACGTCGCCGATGCGGTGACTATGGCGCAGGCGCTGGAGCGGCGCGGCGCGGCGGCGACGCATGTGTCGAGCGGCGGCGTATCGCCGTTGCAGGCGATCAAGCTGGGGCCGGGCTATCAGGTCGGCTTCGCCAAGGCGGTGAAGAAGGCGACCGGCTCGCCAGTGATCGGGGTTGGCCTGATCACCGAGCCGGAGCAGGCGGAGGCGATTCTTGAGGCCGGCGAGGCCGACGCCATCGCCATCGGGCGCACGGCGCTGTACGACCCGCACTGGCCCTGGCATGCGGCGGCAAAACTCGGCGCGGAGGTCGAGGCGCCAAAACCCTATTGGCGTTCGCAGCCGCGCGAGTTGAAGTCCCTGTTCACGGGGGCCAGGATCTTCCAGCGATGAGCCGCAGCGCGTTTGCCAATCGAGGCGAGAAAGCCGACACTTGAAGCCATGAGCGATCAAACCGCCCGCGCCGAAATCTCGTTCCGCTTTCGCGGCCGCAACGTCGCGCTGAAAGATTTTCCGCCCGACCGAATGTTGCTCGATTGGCTGCGCGAAGAGGCAAACGCAAAGGGCACGAAAGAGGGCTGCGCGGAGGGCGATTGCGGCGCCTGCACGGTTGTGCTGCGTCGGCCGCGCGGCGGCGCGCTCACGTGCGAGCCGGTTAACGCCTGCATCCTGCTGCTCGGTCAGATCGACGGCGCCGAATTGCTGACGGTGGAGGATCTCGCCCAGGGCGAGACGCTGCATCCCGTACAGCAGGCTTTGGTCGATTTCCACGGCTCGCAATGCGGCTTCTGCACGCCGGGCATCGTGATGAGCCTGTTCGCGCATTATCACGAAGGGGTCGCGGCGACGCGCGAGAGCGTCAACGCCGCTCTGGCGGGGAACCTGTGCCGCTGCACCGGCTATCGGCCGATTGTCGAGGCGGCGCTCAGCGTGATCGACGGTCGGCCAAATGATCGGTTCGACGAGGACGAGCCCGAGCGGGTCGCCGCGCTGGAGGCTTTGCCGCGTGGCGACCTGTTCGTCGGCGACGAAAGCGGCTTCTTCGCGGCGCCGGCGACCGAGGGGTCGCTGGTCGCGCTCTATGAGGCGCATCCCGATGCGGTGCTGCTCGGCGGGGCGACCGATGTCGGGCTGTGGGTGACCAAGCGGCTGATGCGGCTGGCGAAAATCATCTGGCTGGGTCGGATCGCCGCCTTCGACGCGATCCTGAGCGACGGGGATTGCGTGCGGTTCGGCGCCGGCGCCAGCCTCCAGGCGGCGGCGGGCCATCTGGCCTCGATCCATCCCGATCTTGGTTTGCTGCTGTCGCGTTTTGGATCAATGCAGGTGCGCGTCAGCGGCACGGTCGGCGGCAATATCGCCAATGGCTCGCCGATCGGCGATCTTGCGCCGGCTTTGATCGCGCTGGGAGGGCAGGTGGAACTGCGAAAGGGTGGCGTCTCGCGCGAACTGGCGCTGGAGGATTTCTTCCTCGCCTATGGCAAGCAGGACCGGCGCCTAAGCGAATATGTGCGGGCGCTGCAAGTCCCGCGGCTCAAGGCGCATCAGGCCTATCGCGCCTACAAGGTCAGCAAACGGTTCGACGAGGACATTTCCGCCGTGATGGGTGCGTTCCGGCTCGAACTCGACGGGCGGCGGATTTCGGCCGCGCGCGTGGCCTATGGCGGCATGGCGGCGGTTCCGAAGCGGGCGGCGGCTTGCGAGGCCGCGCTGATGGGCGTCTCGCTCGACGATCCCGCGACATGGGAGGCGGCCAAGGTGGCGATCTCCACTGATTTCACGCCGCTCTCGGACATGCGCGCCTCGGCCGCCTATCGGCTGACGGTGGCGACGCAACTCCTCACGCGCGCGCTCACCGAAATCTCCGGGGCCGCGGTCCCGACCCGCCTCGGAGAGCTTCGTGCCGCAGAGTAAGCCCACCGAAATTCCGCGCGTGCCGCTGGAGCGCGAGACCCAGGTCGTGCACAAGCCGCATCCGCACGATTCCGCGCGCCTGCATGTGCGTGGGCTGGCGCCTTACATCGACGATCTGCGCGAACCCCAGGGGCTGCTGCATCTGGCCGTCGGCGGCGCGAGCGCGGCGGCGGGGCGGCTGATCGCGCTCGATCTCGCCGGGGTGCGCGCCGCCCCCGGCGTGGTCGCGGTGCTGAGCGCGGCCGACATTCCCGGCGCCAATGACATCGCGCCCGCATTCAAGGACGAGCCGCTGTTCGCGTTCGACGAGATTCTCTACCACGGCCAGCCTATGTTCGCGGTGGTGGCGCGGGATCGCGATTCCGCGCGGCGGGCGGTCAAGCTCGCGCACATCGAGATCGCGGCGACCCCGCCGGCGCTGAGCGTGGAGGATGCGCTCGTCTCGGGCGCGCGCGTGCTGCCGGATTACGCATTCGGGCGCGGCGACGTCGAGGCGGCGCTGGCATCAGCGCCGCGTCGGTTGGCGGGCAAATTCGCCATCGGCGGCCAGGAGCATTTCTATCTCGAAGGTCAGGTGTCGATCGCCTCGCCCGGCGAGGGGCGGGAGATGACGGTCCACGCCTCGACGCAGGACCCGACCGAGGTGCAGCACATCGTCGCGCGCATCTTAGGGCTTCCCGACGCCTTCGTGACTGTGGAGACGCGCCGCATGGGCGGCGGCTTCGGCGGCAAGGAGAGCCAGGCCTGCGCCTGGGCGGCGATGGCGGCGCTCGGCGCCCATATCACCGGGAGCCCTTGCAAGATCAGGCTCGACCGCGACGACGATTTTGCCCTGACCGGCAAGCGCCACGCCTTCCGCGACGATTGGCGCGTCGGCTTCGACGCGAGCGGCCGCGTCAGCGTGTACGACGTGGCGCTCAACGCGAATTGCGGTTGCTCGGCCGACCTGTCGCCCGGCGTGGTCGATCGCGCGATGTTCCACGCCTCCAACAGCTATCATCTGCCGACGGTGCGTATTGCTTCGCGGCGCCTCAAGACCAACATCGTCTCGGCCACGGCGTTTCGCGGCTTCGGTGGGCCGCAGGGCATGATCGGGATCGAACGGGCGATGGAGGGGATCGCGCGCGAGACGGGGCGCGATCCGCTCGATGTCCGGCTCGCCAATCTGTACCGGTCTGGCGCCGACCAGACGCCTTACAACATGACAGTCGAGGATTGCGAGACGCTGCCCGCGATCCTCGCCGATCTCGAAGCCTCCAGCAACTATCGCGCCCGGCGCGAAGCGGTCAGCGCCTTCAACGCGTCAAGCCCGATCCTGAAGAAGGGGCTTGCGCTGACGCCGGTGCAGTTCGGCATCTCGTTCACGCTGATCCATCTCAATCAGGCCGGCGCTTTGGTGCATGTTTACTCCGACGGCTCGATCCAGCTCAATCACGGCGGCACCGAGATGGGGCAGGGGCTGTTCACCAAGGTGGCGCAGGTGGTGGCGGAGGAATTCGGTGTGCCGCTCGAATACGTGCGCATCACCGCCACCAACACCGCCAAAGTGCCGAACGCCTCGCCGACCGCGGCGTCCTCGGGAACCGACATCAACGGCATGGCGGCGAAGATCGCGGCGGGAGACATTCGTGCGCGCATGGCGGGCTTTGCGGCGGCGAACTGGGGGCTGCCGGTCGGTGAGATCGAGTTCCGCGACGGCCGCGTGTTTGGCGGCAATGCCTCGATGAGCTTTGGCGAACTGGCGAAGGCCTGCCGGGTCAACCGCGTCGGCCTGTCGGCCGCGGGCTATTATAAGACGCCCGACATTTCGTGGGACCGGGCGAATGTGAAGGGCAAGCCGTTCTTCTATTTCGCCTATGGCGCCTGTTGCGCCGAGGTTGCGATTGATACGCTGACCGGGGAATGTCGCGTGCTCGGCGCCGACATTCTGCATGATGTCGGTTCGTCGCTGAACCCGGCGATCGATATGGGGCAGGTCGAGGGGGCGTTCATCCAAGGCATGGGCTGGGTGACGACGGAGGAACTGGTCTGGGACGAGAAAGGGCGGCTGACGACGCACGCGCCGGCGACCTACAAGATCCCCGTCGCCTCCGACACGCCCGCGCGCTTCAACACGCGGCTGCATATGCGGCCGAACGCGACTGAGAGCCTTTATCGCTCCAAGGCGGTCGGCGAACCGCCGTTCATGCATGGCATCGCGGTCTATTGCGCGATCCTTGACGCGGTTCACGCCTGCGCGCCGGCAGGCCACCCCGACCTTCCCTCGCCGGCGACGCCCGAGGCGATCCTCAACGCCATCGGCTCATTGCGATGAACGCAACAGCGCAGGAATGGCGCGAGGCGACGGGGCGGCTGGCGCTTGGGCAGGCGCGGCTGATCGATCTCTGGGGCGACGAGGGGCAGGTTTGCCTCGCCCTCGCCGAACCGCAGGTGCGGATCTTGCGGCTCGCCTGCCCGGACGGCGTGTTTCCCTCCGTGGGCGCCGCGCATCCCCCCGCGATCCGTCTGGAGCGGGCGCTGGCGGACCTGCACGGGTTTACGCCGCAAGGCGCTGCGGATACGCGGCCCTGGCTCGATCATGGACGCTGGGGGATATTGGCCCCGCTCGGCGGCGGCGCGCGTAGCGCGGCGCCGCCGCCCCCTTATGCGTTTCGCACGGCCGAGGGGCCGGGCCTGCATCAAATACCCGTCGGCCCGGTCCACGCGGGGATCATCGAGCCCGGCCATTTCCGCTTTCACGCCAGCGGCGAGACCGTGGTGCGGCTGGAGGCGCGGCTCGGCTATGTCCACAAGGGCGTCGAGGCTCTGGCGCGCGGGGCAAGCCTGGCCGACGGCGCAAGGCTCGCGGGCCGCGTCAGCGGCGATTCCACCGTCGCTTATTCCTATGCCTATGCGCGGGCGGTTGAAGCGGCGCTCGGGGTTGCGCCGCCGCCTCGCGCGGTATGGCTGCGCGCGCTGATGGCGGAGCTGGAGCGGATCGCCAATCACCTCGGCGATTTCGGCGCCGTCTGCAACGACGCCGCCTTCGCCTTGATGCACGCCCATACCGGGATCTGGCGCGAACGCACGCTGCGCGTGGCGCAGGCCGCGTTCGGGCATCGGCTGATGATGGACGCGATTCTGCCCGGCGGGGTCGCGGTCGATCTCAGCGGGGAGGCCGCGCAGGCGATTCGCGCCCATGTCGCGGCGCTGCGGCCGGCGCTGGCGCGGCTGGTCGAGCTTTACGACGACACCGCCTCGCTGCAGGACCGCACCGTCGGCGCCGGGCGCCTCGAGCGCGAACTGGTGGAGCTGTGGGGCGCGGGCGGCTATGTCGGGCGCGGCTCGGGGCGCGATTTCGACGCCCGGCGCGATTCCGCCTATCCTCCCTATGACGGGCTGAAATTCGACGTGGCGCTGCGCCAGACGGGGGATGTGGACGCGCGGGTGCGGGTGCGGATCGCCGAGATCGGGCAGAGCCTGGCGCTGGTCGAGCAAATCCTCGATCGGCTGCCGCAAGGGGGCGTGCGCGCGGACCTGGCGTTGCGCGCAAGCGAGGGCTTCGCTTTGGTTGAAGGTTTTCGCGGTGACATCTTTGTGTACGTGCGGATCGACGCCGACGGGCGGCTTGGCTGTCTGCGGCCGCGCGATCCCTCGTGGTTCCAGTGGCCGTTGCTGGAGGCCGCGATTGAAAATAACATCGTCGCGGATTTCCCGCTGTGCAACAAGTCGTTCAATGGTTCCTATTCCGGGGTTGATCTGTGAGCCATGCGCCGCACGCTGCTTGAAGGGCTGAAAACCCCGCTCGCCGAGCCCGCGCCCTCGCGTGACGATTCCGAGCTGGCCGCGCTGGCGGCCGAGCTGAAACAGGGCTCTTACGCGCGGCTCGGGCGCGGCCTGTCGATCCGGCAGGTCGACGCCGGCTCCTGCAACGGCTGCGAGTTGGAGATCCACGCGCTCGCCAATCCCTATTACGATCTGGAGCGGTTCGGCCTGAAATTCGTCGCTTCCCCCCGTCATGCCGCCGTGCTGCTGGTCACCGGCCCTGTCACGCGCAACATGCGCGAGGCGCTGGAGCGCACCTATGCCGCGACGCCGGCGCCGAAATGGGTGATCGCCGCCGGCGCCTGCGCACGCGACGGCCATGTGTTCAAAGGCTCCTACGCCATCACAGGCGGCGTCGCGGATGTCTTGCCGGTCGATCTGCACATTCCCGGCTGCCCGCCGACGCCGACGGCGCTGCTGAAGGGGTTGATCGCGCTGATGCGCGGGCCTCAGGCCAAGGCCTGATCCAAATCGGCGATAAGGTCTTCGACATCCTCCAGCCCGATCGACAGCCGCACTACATCCGGCCCGGCGCCGGCCGCCGTCTTTTGCGCGTCCGACAACTGGCGATGAGTGGTCGAGGCGGGGTGAATCACGAGACTGCGGGTGTCGCCGATATTGGCGACGTGGCTGAACAATTGCAGTTTGCTGACGAGGTCGATGCCCGCCTGATATCCGCCCTTGACGCCGAAGGTGAACACGCCGCCGACGCCGCGCGGATATAGCCTTTGCGCCAGCGCGTAATCCTTGTTGGTCTCCAATCCGGCGTAGGAGACCCAGCCGACCTTGTCGTGGCCGGCCAGATGTCTGGCGACGGCGAGCGCATTGTCGCAGTGGCGGCGCATTCTGAGCGACAGCGTCTCGATCCCGTTCAGGATCAGGAAGGCGTTGAACGGCGCCAGCGCCGGGCCGAGATCGCGCAAGCCAAGTACGCGGCAGGCTATTGCAAAGCCGAAATTGCCAAAGGTCTCGGCCAGCACCATGCCGTTATATTCGGGCCGGGGCGCCGATAGCATGGGATAGCGCGCGTCGCCGAGCCATGCGAACGCGCCGCAATCGACGATGATCCCGCCCATCGAATTGCCGTGGCCGCCCAGATATTTTGTCGCGGAATGGACGATGATGTCGGCGCCGTGCTCGGCCGGGCGGAGGAGATAGGGCGTCGCCAGCGTGTTGTCGACGATCAGCGGCAGCCGCGCTTCGCGCGCGATTTTGGCGATCGCGTCGATGTCGCACACGACGCCGCCGGGATTGGCGATCGATTCCATGAAGATCGCGCGGGTCTTGTCGTTGATGGCGGCCTTGAACGTGTCGGGCTCATCAGGGTTGGCCCATCTGACGGTCCAGCCGTAGTTCTTGAAGGCGTGGTTGAACTGGTTGATCGAGCCGCCATAGAGCTTGGTTGAGGCGACGAATTCGTCGCCCGGTCGCATCAGCGTGTGGAACACCAGCATCTGCGCCGCATGGCCCGAGGCGACGGCGAGCGCGGCGGGGCATCCCTCAAGCGCTGCGATGCGCTCTTCGAGCACCGCATTGGTCGGGTTGGTGATGCGGGTGTAGATGTTGCCGAACGCTTGCAAGCCAAACAACGAGGCGGCGTGATCGACGTCGTCGAACACGAAGGCCGTGGTTTGATAGATCGGCGTGATGCGGGCGCCGGTGGTCGGATCGGGGCGGGCGCCGGCGTGGATCGACAGGGTCGAGAAGCCGGGTTCGTTATTGCTCATGTCAGCGCCTCGCGTGGGGGAGTGTCGGGCAAACGAATCCGGACGCGCCGGTTCTGCTTGCCCTTCTTTTCGATTCCGGTGACCTCGATCCGACCGATCTCGGCCAGCCGCGCCACATGCGTGCCGCCGCAGGGTTGCAGATCGAGGCCGGCGATCTCGACCAGCCGGACGCGGCCCGCGCCGGTCGGCGGCTTGACCTTCATCGTCTTGACCAGGCCGGGATTGGCGGCGAGTTCCTCATCGGTGATCCAGCGCGTGGTCACGGCGGCGTCGGCGCCCACCATCGCGTTGAGACGGGCCTCGATCTGCGCGCGGTCGAACGCGGTCTCCCCGGAATCGAAATCGAGCCGCCCCTCGGCCTCGCCGACGGAGCCGCCGGTGACGGGATAGGGCAGCACGACGGAAAGCAGATGCAGCGCGGTATGAGCGCGCATCCTGTTGTAACGGATCGCCCAGTCGAGCCGCGCGGTCACGCGTTCGCCGGGCGCCGGCAGGGCCGCGCCGTCGGCGGGGACGAGCAGAATCGTCTTGCGGTCGGCGTCGTAGATCGTGTCGGCGATGACGATTTCGCCGCCTTCGGCGCGCAGCAAGGTTCCCCGGTCGCCGGGTTGGCCGCCGCCTTTGGGATAGAACAGCGCGACATCGAGCAGGATGCGGCCGGGCGCGGCATCGACCACGGTCGCGGCGGCTTCGCGCGCATAAGCGTCGGATCGGAACAGCGGTTCGTTCATTGGCATCGCGTTAACACGTCCGCCTTGTTGCGCCAAAATCGGCGACGCGCTGATCGCCCATGTCGCGAAGGCCTTCGCGCAAATCTTGCCCGAGGGGGCGCTGCTGGCGCGGCTCGGCGGCGACGAATTCGCCGCGCTCGTGTCCGGCCCGGAGCCTTTGCGCGAAATGCTTGGCTTCGCCCATGCCGCTTGCGAGCGGCTTGCGAACACGCTTTCCCTGGGGCAGCGCGCGGTGAAGGTCGGCGTCAGCATCGGCGTCGCGTCGGCGGCGCCGGGCGATTGCGACGCGCACGAGCTGCTGCGCCGCGCCGATGTCGCGATGTATCACGTCACGGCCAATGGCAAGGGCGGCGTCAAGCTCTACGGCGGCGAACCGGCAGGGGAATCGGGTGAAGGAATTATTTGGCGACCAGACTGACGAGAAACTCATCGTCCCAAGCGGCGACTTTGCGCCTCAGGCGGATGGAGTCCTTGGTCTTGGCTCTTCGAATGAGGTTTAGCGCCATGT
>JANLPL010000049.1:0-15005 GCA_031367195.1 Bradyrhizobium sp. | reverse complement strand
CGACAGAACTAATACTGAAGCAACAATGAAGACGCCCGCTGGACTTGCGTCCAAAACTATCAATCCAAAAGAATTCGGGCAAAATACACCATCCGCCTCTTCAGATGGCGACGTATTATTACATCTGTAAAGTAAGTATGCTTTAAGCAGTATGACGATGAATACCAAAACTAAGCAAATTTGTGCGACAGCACGCCCGCATTTGACCCCAAGCAAATATTTTGTACAAATGGGTATCAGTATGATTGACAGGCCAAATCCGGCCCCGAGCAAGCAAAGAAAAGCGTATAGATAGAAAATTATTATCACCTGCGCCTCGAATAAGTTTAATTATCGTTGATGCCACGACTTCTAGAAGACCAAGCACCTTTTCACTCAGTCACTTCTGCGTCTGCCGCGCGAGGGTGCGGTATACAGTTGGGCGCGAAACTGAGAACACTTCAGCCAGATCGCTTATGGAATAGTTTCCGGTGTCATGCATGCGATGAAGTTCGTTTTGCTGCTTATCGGACAGCTTTGGCGACTTACCACGCAATTTTCCTTTGGCGCGCGCTATGGCCATGCCCTCACGCGTTCGTAGGCGGATCAGGTCGGCCTCGAACTCGGCGAAAGTGGCGAGGATATTGAAAAACATCTTCCCCATGGGGTCGGCGGGATCGTAGACGCTCGCGCCGAGGGCAAGCTTGACGCCCCGCGCGATCAGCGCGTCCGCGATAGCGCGCGCATCGGGAACGGAGCGCGCGAGGCGGTCGAGTTTAGGGACGACGAGCGTATCGCCAGCACGCGCGGCGGCGAGCGCTTGGTCGAGGCCAGGTCTCTCGCGGTTGGTTCCCGTGAGTCCATGGTCGGTATAGATGCGCTCGGGGCGGACGCCGAGTTTTTCGAGCACGGCCTTTTGGGCGGCGAGGTCTTGCTTGTCGGTGGAGCAACGGGCGTAGCCGATTGAGATCGTCGTCATGGCGGAAAGTGTACGATAAGGGTTCCCCTATTGAAAGAATCATCGTACCATCTCATTGAGACGATTTTCGGTGCGGTTTGATTGACGCGCGCCGGTCGGCGCGACTGTCCGCTAAACGATCCCCTTACGGACAGCGGTTCGGGCCACTGACGACGTTCGGGAGGACGTGCCCATGGGGGAAACGGCGCAACCCGTGCCGCTTGCCTGTCTGTCGGATCGACAGCGCGAACAGGCCATGACCCGGTTCGCCGTCCTTCAACCTCACCTTGAAAGGAACGTCCCGCTTGCGCGCGCCGCCCGTGATGGCGGGGTCGCCCTCCGCACCGCGCGCCGCTGGCTGAGGCGCTATCGCGCCGAGGGTTTAGCCGGACTTGTTCGTTCGTCGCGCGGCGACGCGGGGCAACGCAAACTGTCGGCGGACTTTGCGGCGTTGATTGAAGGGCTGGCGCTGCGCAAACCGCGCCCTTCGGTTGCGACATTACACCGTGAGGTCACGAAGATCGCCACGGAACGAGAAGTTGCCGCACCGTCCTATGCGACCGTTCATACCATTGTGCGCGGACTCGACCCAGCCCTGACGACCTTGGCGCATGAAGGGGCGGCGGCCTTTCGCAATCGCTACGAGCTGATTCACCGGCATCGCGCCGAAGCGCCGAATGCGCTCTGGCAGGCCGATCACACGCCGCTCGACATCTTGATCGTGGACGCGAACGGCCAGCCCGCGCGGCCATGGCTCACAATCATCATCGATGATTATTCCCGCGCCATCGCCGGATTCATGGCGTTCCTCGGCGCGCCGTCATCGCTTCATACAGCCTTGGCCCTGCGGCAAGCGATCTGGCGCAAGGCGAATCCCTCGTGGCCGATCCAAGGGATTCCTGACGTTCTCTACGTTGACCACGGGAGCGACTTCACCAGCAACCACCTCGAACAAGTCGCAGCGGCGCTGCGGATCGAACTGATCCATTCGACCGTCGCCAGACCGCAGGGGCGCGGCAAGGTCGAGCGCTTCTTCCGAACCGTCAATTCCGAGCTTTTGCCCGGCTTGTCGGGCCATCTGGTCAAAGGCAAGGCCGCAAGCGCGCCCGCACTTTCGCTAGCGCAACTGGACGCGGCCCTCATGGCGTTCATCGTCGGCACCTATAATCAGCGCTCCCATAGCCAGATCGACGAAGCGCCGCATGTGGCGTGGCTCGGCAAGGGATGGCTGCCGCGCATGCCAGACAGCCTCGACGACCTCGACCTGTTGCTGATGACCGTCGCCAAGGCTCGCACCGTACAGCGCGACGGCATACATTTTCAGGGGCTGCGCTACATCGATACCACCTTGGCGGCCTATGTCGGCGAGGCCGTCACCATCCGCTTCGATCCGCGCGACGTCTCTGAAATCCGCATCTTTCACCGGAATCGTTTCCTCTGCCGCGCCGTCAGTCCCGAATATGCCGACCGCGCCGTGACGCTGAAAGACATTGAAACGGCTAGGAAAGCCTTCCGCCGGTCTTTGCGCTCCCAAATCCGCGAACGCGTCGGGCGCGTCTTGGATTTTCTTCCGGCGGGCGATCCCGCACCCGCCGCGTCGCCGCGCCCGCCCGCCAAGAAGCCGAAGCTGCGCACCTATTTCGAGGGCGATTGAGGGATGCAGCAGAGCGGGCGCGACATAGGGCCGTTCATCGCCACGAAGGAGCATCGGCGCTTCGTCGAATTCGCGAACGCCGTCCGCAAACATCGCTACATTGGGCTGTGTTATGGCCCGGCGGGCGTCGGCAAGACTCTGTCCGCGCGCCGCTATGCCCATTGGGACGACGTCGAGCCATTTCTCGACGAGTGGCCTCGCGAGGATAAATCCGATTCCGAGGCCGCCTGCTCCTTGGCGCGAGCGCGCTCGATTTTCTACACGCCCAGCGTCTCGGAAACGTTGGGCGATCTGAAGAAATCGCTCAACAATTACATCATGTACGCCGAAAATCGCATCAATCGGCATTTAAATTTTGACGACGACTTCGAAGTGATCAACAATCAAAATTCGAATATTGAGCTGCTGATTTTCGATGAGGCCGAGCGCCTTTCGATGAACGCGGTGGAGTTCATTCGCAGCGTCTTCGACAGGAAAAATATCGGCGTCCTACTCATCGGAATGCCCGGCATGGAGAAGCGCCTTTCCCGCTTTCCGCAATTCTACAGCCGCGTTGGCTTCGCCCACCATTACCGGCCCCTGACCGGCGACGAACTGACCTTCGTTCTGACCCGCCACTGGCGCTCGCTCGGCATCACTCTCGACAATGCCGATTTCACCGACACGCAGGCGGTCGCCTCAATCGCGCGCATCACCGGCGGCAACTTCCGCCTCCTGCATCGGCTTTTCACCCAAATCGAAAGGATCATGGAGATCAACGAACTGACCGTCATTACCGACGAAGTCGTGGAGGCCGCCCGCAGCACGCTCGTCATAGGTGCCACTTAGCGGCCAAAAATCGTGCCAATTATCGATCAAGGTCACAACGATCTGCTTGCGCGCGCCCGAAAAAGATTCTCAAAACTCATTCTCGAAAAGTGTCTCTCGTAAACGCGAGCAACGACGAGTTTCGCGAGGGCCGCCAACCAGCCTGCGAGCGAAGCGAAGCAGTCCATGTTTTCGTGATCGAAGGTCCTCCGATAGAGCAGCGCAAGCGGAGACCACGATTGCTTCGGCTCACGCTCGCAATGACGAGCGGGCACGTTCTCACGGCTCCAGCTCGCTGTCCCAGTAGAGATAGTCCATCCAGCTCGCATGGAGATAATTGGGCGGAAACAGCCGCCCGTTCTGATGCAGATCGTGGACGCTGGGCTGGTAGGGCGTGCGGGCGGGGAACATTTTCGCCTTCGCCGGCATCATGTCGGCCTTGCGCAGATTGCAACCGGAGCAGGCGGCGACGACATTCTGCCATGACGTCACGCCGCCCTTGGAGCGCGGCACGACGTGATCGAACGTCAGATCCTCGCGCGCGCCGCAATATTGGCAGGTGAAGCGATCGCGCAAGAACACGTTAAATCGCGTGAAAGCGGGAAACCGCGAGGGTTTGACATAGGATTTGAGTGAAACGACCGAGGGCAGCCGCATACTGAACGTCGGGCTGTGCACGGCGGTGTCATATTCGGAAACGATATTCACGCGATCGAGAAATACGGCCTTGATCGCGTCCTGCCAGTTCCAGATCGACAGGGGATAATAGCTCAACGGCCGAAAGTCCGCATTGAGCACCAGCGCCGGACAATTTTCCGGCGAGACCGCGTGGACATGAACCGTCAAGAGACGCTCCGTTCCTCCATGGGTTCGCACACCGAAGCAAGAGCCGGCCCCTGGGCAACAGTGTAGTCCAACGATGACGGGCTTGTGAAGGGGCTAAACCCTCAAGAAATCCGAGCTTCGATCGCTTCCATGTCGGCGTCGGAGAGGCCGACATGGTGGCCGATCTCGTGAATCAGCACATGCGCGACCACCGCTTCGAGCGTGTCCTCGCCCTCGCACCAATAGTCGAGCAGCGGCCGGCGATAGAGCCAGATCATGTTGGGCGTCCTGCCCGTCGGGGCGCTCGCCTCGGCCTGCGCCAGACCCTGGCCGCGGAATAGGCCGAGCAGATCGAACTCGGTTTGCGCGTTCATCTCCTCAAGCGTCTCGTCGTCGGGAAAATCGATGACGCGGATCACGAGCCCCTCGCATAACAGGCGGAACGATTCGGGCAGCGCGGCGAAGGCCTGGGCGGCGAGCGCGTCGATCTCGTCCAGATCAGGCGCGCGCCAAAGGCCGGGGTCGCTCATGCGCGCGGCGCGAAACTGCGCCGCTTCACGCCTTCGAGCGCGGCGACCAGTTTTCGCGTCCGCTCGATCTGGCTGCGATGAATTTTGGCCGCGCCCGCTGGGAACTCCGACAACACGCGGCGGAAAGTCTCGCGCGGAATGCTGAGCAGCGCCGAATCGCGCGCGGCGGTCGCGTCGGCAGGGCGCAGGGTCTGCGCCAGCAAAGCCTGCTCGCCGATCAGCACGCCCGCGCCGGCGCGGCGCTCCTCTTCGTCCCTGCGCAGCACGATTTCGCCTTCGAGCACGAAGAACGCCCCATCCGCCGCGTCGCCCGCCGCGAACAGCGCCTCGCCTTGCCGCAGGTTGCGCTTCTGGCAGGAAAAGGCGAGCAGTTGCAGCGCTTCGCGCGGAAGCTGGTCGAGGGGTCTCGCGCGGGCGAGGCGGCGGACGTCGGCGTCGAGGCTCACGCGGTTCCCTTGTCGTTCACGGCAGCAGCTTGTAGCCGCCGCCGTCGGTGACGAGAAGCTGCGACTCGGCCGGATTGTCCTCGATCTTCTGCCGCAGCCGGTAGATGTGGGTTTCCAGCGTGTGGGTCGTCACATTGGCGTTGTAGCCCCAGACTTCGCGCAACAAAGTCTCGCGCGCTACGCTCTGGCGCTCGGCGCGATGCAGGAAGCGCAGGATCGCGGCTTCTTTTTCGGTCAGCCGCAGCTTGCCGCCGCGCGTGTCCAACAGCATCTTGTTGGACGGGCGGAAGGTGTATTTGCCGATCTGGAACTCGGCCTCGGCGCTCGCCTCGTGCTGGCGCATCTGCACGCGGATACGCGCGAGCAGCACCGCGAAGCGGAACGGCTTGACGATATAATCGTTGGCGCCCGCCTCCAGTCCGATGACGGTGTCAGCGTCGGAATCGCGCCCCGTCAGCAGGATGATCGGGCGCTTGAACCCTTCCGAGCGCAACAGGCGCACGCCTTCGCGCCCGTCCATGTCGGGCAGGCCAATGTCCATGATGACGAGGTCGGGCGACTGATCCGCGACCGCCTTGCGCGCTCCGGCGACATCGCCGGCTTCGACTACGGTGAACTCGGGGTGCAAACTCAATTGTTCGCCGAGCGCCATCCTGAGATCACTGTCATCGTCGACAACCAGGATCCGCCTCTGCTGACTCATGGGCCTCCTTCGCTGGGCCGTTCGCTGCCACGCCTTGCTCCCGATATATAGGGCTTCCGCGCGAGCCGACAGGCCTGAAACGTGATTTGGGTGGGAAAACGGAGCAAACCGCCGACGCGCTTCCCGGGAAAAGCCCCATTGCGTTCACGCCGGGGTCAGACGACGGGCGCTTCAATGGACTTGACGACTTTGGCCAGGGAGTCCGCATGACCGCTGCGACCGCGAAATGGTCGACCGCCTTTTCCCGGTTCGGCCTGGGCGCGCTTGGCAAGGCGCCGCCGCGCGCGGGCGATCCGCGCGAGGCGCTGGAGGCGGAACTGGCCGCGCCCGGCGCCGGAGCGATCGCCGGCCCCGAACTGAAATCAGGCGCCGACGCTATGGCGACCTTTTTCGAACTCTCCGCGCAGCCGTCGCAGGCGAATATGCCGGCCAAACCGTCCCCCATCGCCGCGATCTTTCATAAGGAAGCGACGGCGCGGATCGCAGCCGCCTGCGCGGCCGAAATCGGCTTCGTCGAGCGGCTGGTCGATTTCTGGTCGAATCATTTCTGCATCTCCGCCACCAAGGGTCTATCCGTGCGCGCCGTCGCGGGGGCCTATGAGCGCGAAGCGATCCGTCCGCATGTGCTGGGCCGTTTCGCGGATATGCTGCAAGCGGCGGAGCGCCATCCCGCGATGCTCGCCTATCTCGACAATATCCAGTCGGTCGGGCCGAACTCGCGCCAGGGCCAACGCGCCAAAAAGGGCCTGAACGAGAATTTAGGCCGCGAAATCATGGAACTGCACACGCTCGGCGTCGAGGGCGGCTATAATCAGGGCGACGTAACGGAACTGGCGCGGGCGCTGACCGGTTGGACCGTGGCGGGGCGTGACGGCGAGCTTGGGCGCCCCGGTCGCTTCGCTTTCAACGCCAATGCCCACGAGGGCGGGGCGCGCCGGCTGCTCGGGCGGCGGTATGAACAGGAAGGCATGGCGCAGGCCGAGGCGGCGCTGGCCGATCTCGCTTGCGCGCCCGCCACGGCGCGCCATATCGCGAGCAAATTCGCCCGCGCCTTCGTCGCCGATTCTCCCCCTGCCGGGCTGGTCGCGCGGCTGACGGATGTGTTCCAAAAAACAGAGGGCGACCTGGGTGCGCTCGCCCGCGCCTTGATCGCCGACGAGGACGCCTGGAGCGCGCCGGCGACGAAATTGCGCGATCCCTGGCAGATGATGATCGCGGCGTGGCGGGCGCTCGGGCTCGATCCCTCGCAACCCAACCGCATCCTTTCCTCGATGACGCTGTTGGGGATGCCGTTGTGGAGCCCCGGCGGGCCGAACGGCTTTCCCGACGCCGCCGACGCCTGGGCCTCGTCGGAGGGGATCAAGACGCGGGTCCAGATCGCGGCTGGGCTCGGCCGCATCGCGAAGGACGCGCCTGCACCGAGCGACCTGCTCGCCCGCGCGCTGCCCGATGCGGCCGAGATGACGCGCGAAGCGGTGCTGCGCGCGGAAACACGGCCACAGGCCTATGCGCTGATGATCCTTTCGCCCGATTTTCAACGGAGATGAGCATGGCCTCCCTGACACGGCGCGGCGTGCTGGGCGCCAGCGGCGCGGTGTTCGCCGCCGCCCATCTGCCGCGCTGGGCGAGCGCCTCGGCGCGCGATCCCCGGTTGATC
Organism: Bradyrhizobium sp.; assembly: GCA_031367195.1. Lineage (GTDB taxonomy): Bacteria > Pseudomonadota > Alphaproteobacteria > Rhizobiales > Beijerinckiaceae > Roseiarcus. The sequence continues at coordinate 7,446 of JANLPL010000049.1, read as the reverse complement.
GTCGTCATCTTGCGCGGAGCGATGGACGGGCTGTCCGCCGTCGGCCCGCTCGGCGATCCCGACTATGTCGGGCTGCATCGCGAACTGGCTTTGCAGCGCGACGGCGCCCATGCGGCGCTGCCGCTCGACGGTTTTTTTGGCCTCAACCCGGCGATGAAGACGTTTGGCCGGCTCTATGCCGAGAAAAAGGCGCTGATCGTCCACGCCTGCGCCACCAACTATCGCGAGCGCTCGCATTTCGACGGACAGGATGTGCTGGAGAGCGGGATGCTTAGGCCCGGTCTGACCCAGAGCGGCTGGCTTAACCGGGTGGTCGCCCACCTGCCGGCGGCGCAGCGCGCCCAAGCGCCGGCGCTCGCTGTTGGCTATATCCCGCCGCTGATCCTGCGCGGGGACGCGCCGGTGCTGGGTTGGGCGCCGGCCGATCTGCCGCCGCCCGACGACGATCTGCTGACCCGACTGGCCCAGCTCTACGACCACGCCGACCCGGCGCTGGCGCTAGCGCTGCGCGAGGGATTCGAGGCCGATCGCAGGGTCCGCAGCGGCGACATGGAGGGGCTTAAGGCGGGCGGCGACGTCGTGGAGCAAATGCGCAAGGCCGCGCGCGGGGCGGCGCGGCTGATGGCGGCGGAGGCGGGGCCGCGCATCGCGGCGCTAGCTTTCGAGGGCTGGGACACGCATGTCGCCGAGGGCGGCGCGACCGGGCGGCTGGCGACGCTGCTGGGCGGCCTCGACGACGCGCTGGCCGAATTCGAGCGCACATTGGGGGCGGCGTGGGATCAGACGGTGATTGTCGTGGCGACGGAGTTCGGCCGCACGGCGCAAGTCAATGGCGCCGGCGGGTGCGATCACGGCACGGCTTCGGCGGCGTTTCTGGTCGGCGGGGCGGTGGCGGGGGGCCGGGTGGCGGCGGACTGGCCGGGGCTCAAGCCCGCCAATCTCCTCGAAAACCGCGATCTGAAGCCGACCACAGATCTGCGTGCGGTGTGGAAGGGCGTGCTGGCGGACCATCTCGGCCTGTCGAACGCGGTTCTCGCGGAAGCGGTGTTTCCCGGCACGCGCGATGTGGCGCCAATGAAGGGCTTATTGTCAGCGTAGATCGCGCCGCGATCTTAACCTTGAGAGTGGGATTAAGCTTAAAAATCTCTAAACGCCCCTAGCGCCCAAATTTCTAAAGTGCTTACTAACGCAATGTAACTTTTGTTGGCTGGGGGCGTATCCGGGTGTTTGATGAGGGCGAAACGTCGACGTTTGCGATACGCGTTGCAAATCTTTTGCGGCGTGTGGAATATCGCCGCGCAGACACGGCGGAGGAGAAACATGCGATATTCCTCATGCGCTACGAGGGATATTCGCGCGAAGGATTTATTGAGCCGAATGCGAGCCGAGTTTTCACCGATCCCGACGATGATTGCCCCAATGTCTGGTTGATCGGAGTTTACATTGACGGCGCGCTGGCCAGTTCCATTCGCCTGCACGTCGCCTCGCGCCTCGACCATGCACTGCCGGTCACGCGCAGTTTTCCCGACGTGCTCGAGCCGAAATTGTCGGGCGGCGATCTCATCATCGACGCCACGCGGCAGGTGAGCCGGCTCGAATTCACCCGCGCCTATCCGTTCCTGCCCTATGTCACGATGCGCAGCGCGTTCCTTGCCGAAGACTATTTCGGCGCCGACTTCATCACGGCGACCTGCCGCGCCGAGTATCAACTTGCGTTCAAGCGCATGTATGGCGCCTCGCGCTGGTCGGCCCCGCGCCCGTTCCCGCCGCTGACGCGCCCGCATGCGCTGATGGCCTACGATTGCAAAGTCCAATCGGACGCAACGCGCGCCCGCTATCCCTTCGTGCAGTCGACGCCGGCCGAGCAGAGGGCTCTCTACGGCCTATCTTCGAACGGCTTTGATCTGCTGGCCGAGTTGAGCGCAAGTCGACGGGACGGACGGCGCAGCGAGACGATCGAGCAGTCCACGACATGCGCCGCATAGACATCGACATCGGGCGGGGCGAATAGCCCGGAGCGCACATATTCGTCGCGCCATCGAACGTAAATCTCGGGGCGAATCCAAATCGTCTGAATGCCCGCGGCGGCGACCGCATTGCGCTCGGGGTCGCCCGGCGCGCCGAATCGCCCGGCGACCGGCGCCAGGGGATGGCCGACGCGCCAGCGCCAATGGGCGGCGAATTCGTCGAGCCCGTTGAGATCCATCGGCGCGCCGGTCAACCTCGCCCAACGCTCGAAGGCTTCAAACGGCACGCGCTGGACGCGCGCGGTGACGCCGGAGACGCCATAGCCGAGGAACAGCGCGTCGCGCTCCTGCTGGAATTCATCGAAGCAACTCCAGAGCGCGAAGCCCGGCGCGTGGGCGACGGCGAACGCGAAGTCGCGCCGGCCGAGCGAGGCCAACACGGGCGGTTCGATCTGACGCCGCGAGGCGCGGGAAATGTCGTTGGGAGTCAACGGGAACATCCATTTTGAAATTCTAGTCGTTTTTCTCACGAACAGCTTACGAAAACGTCACGCGGGGCCTGGATTCACGTAACGAAATGGGAGGTATTCCGTTCAAACCTCACGTTAATTCTTTCAATCTAGATTCACCGCGACTGGATCGAAAGACCCGCAAACCATGACAAGAAGCAAGAAACTCAGACTGGAAGAAGAAGCTTTTCCACTGGAAGCCCAGAACCTCCTCACAGACGCGCTTTATGCCGACGCCTCCTCGCTGATCGCGGGCGCAGCGATCACGGCGGCGGTGGGAGTCCTGTGTTGGCGCATATCCGGAACGCTTACCCCCCTTATACTGGCGATTGCCGCGGCGTCTAGTGCAACTCTTCGCATCTCTATCGCAAGGCAGCGCCGTTGGCGACGGCGTAACTGGTATGATCTCGTATTCACGTCCGCCGCTCTGGCCTACTTGTTTTGCAGCGGGGCCTTAACGTTCTGGGCGTTCGGCTATTCGGACGATCCCTTCGTGCTGACCATGACGTTGATCGTTTCGATCGTAAACAGTCTGGGCATCGCGCTACGGTCTTTCGCGGTGGAAAAGGTCGTCAAGCTGCATACGGCGGCGGTCATCGTGCCGGTCACGGCGGCCTTTGCCTTGCGTGGCGGCCTTTTCTATTTGGCCGCGGTCACGCAACTGGTTCTCGCCTGGTATATCTTCAACGCGGCGGGACGGCTGCGGAAAATCCTGCTTTCCGAAATGATCTACCGGCGCCGTTCCGACACCCTCGCGAAACGTTTCCGTTTCGCGATCGACAATATGTCGCATGGCATGTGCATGATTGACAGCGACATGCGGATCGTCGTCTCCAATGCAGAGCTTTCGGAGAGTTTCGGCCTGTCCGGATCGAAGCCGCTGCAGGGCGCGCGCTTTAGCGCCGTCGTGCGTCTGGCCCGACGGCGCGGCGCGATAGACGCTGTTCACGCCGAGAAGCTGCTGGAGAGCTTCGGGCGCACCCTGACGCCCGACAGCCTGGCGCGGCTCGAACTGCCGGGCCAAAACGGCCGCGTGCACGACCTGACGCTGAAACGCCACGACGCGGGGGGTTGGGTGCTGGTGGTGCAGGACGTGACCGACCAGCGGCGGGCGCGCGAAGCGCTCGATCTCGCCGCGCGGTTCGATCCGATGACGGGACTGCCCAATCGCCGCTCGTTCGAGGCGCGGCTCGCCGAGACGCTTGTCCTTGCGCGCGGCGCCGAAACCCGCACCGAAGCGCTGTTCCTCGATCTCGACGGGTTCAAGCAGATCAACGATACGCTCGGCCACAAGTTCGGCGACAGGGTGCTGGTGGAATCCGCGCGCCGCCTGCGCGAGGTGGCGCAAGAGGCTTATGTGTCGCGCTGGGGCGGCGACGAATTCGTGATTCTGCGCTCGGGCGCCGACGACGCCGAGACGTGCCGGTTCGCCGACAAAGTGATCCAGGAATTGTCGCGCCCGATCTGGATCGAAGGCGCCGAAGTTGTGGTGGGGGCGAGCGTCGGGGCCGCGATCTGCATCGGCGGCGCGATCAGCATGGAGACTTTGCTGCAGCAAGCCGACATGGCGCTCTATTCGGCCAAGCGCGAATGCCGCGGCGCGTGCCGGCTCTACCGGCTTTCAATGAGCGAAGAGGCGCAGAGGCGCCGGCTGCTCGAACTCGATTTGCAGGCAGCGCTCGCCTCGCGCAGTTTCGAGCTGCACTACCAGCCGATCGTCGATATGGAATCGGGCGAACTGGTGAGCTTTGAGGCGTTGGCGCGCTGGAGCCATCCCACGCGCGGAATCGTCTCGCCGGCGTTGTTCGTGCCGGTGCTTGAAGACCTCAATCTGATGAACGCGTTCGGCGCCTGGGCGCTGCAACGCGCCTGCGAAGACGCCGTGCGCTGGCCCCAACATGTGCGCGTCGGCGTCAATGTGTCGACGCGGCAGATGGACACCGTCGTCGAAAGCGTGCGCCGGGCGCTGACCGGCTCGGGCCTCGATGCCAGGCGGCTGGAGTTGGAAATCACCGAAACCGCGGCGCTGGCCGCTGGCGACGCGGTGCATCTCACGCTGGAAACCTTGCGCGCGCAGGGCGTGCGTATCGCGCTCGATGATTTCGGCACCGGCTATTCGAGTCTCAGCCATCTGATGCGTCTGCCGCTCGACAAGGTGAAGATCGACAAGAGCTTCACCCAGCAACTCGGCAAGAGCCGCAAGGCCGACGTGTTGGTCGCCAATCTCGCCCGCCTCACGTCCCAGCTCGGCATGCGCGTGACGTTCGAAGGCGTCGAAACCACCGCGCAACTCGAACGCGCCCGCGCGCTTGGCGTCGCCGCCGAAGGACAGGGCTGGCTGTTCGGCAAACCGATGCCGCTCGGCGAGGTTCACCGCCTGTTCGAGAGCGAGCAGGAGCAGGCGGTCGCCTGAGCCTATTTCCTCCGAGCCTATTTCCTCAGCGTCGCGATGTAGGCGGCGAGATCGGCGGACTCGATTGTCGTAAGCTGCATATCCGGCATTTTCGGATGCGGGTCGCGCAGGAAGCTCGCGATCGCGGCGGGGCTAAAGCCTGGCCGGGCGGCGACGGCGGCGAAGGTCGGGACATTGTCGGTCCCATGGGTCTGATCGTCGGAGACGATGTGGCAGGCGGCGCACCAACGGCGGGCAAGCTGCTCGCCATGCGCGGGGTCCGGCGGCTTAGCAAAGGCCGTTGCGCTCAAGCCGACGCCAAGCGCCGCCGCGAGGGTCGCAGGGATTCCCGTTCTCATCATCTACCGCCCGTCTCTGCCCGCCGTAACGGCGGCTTCTGGCATCATCGGATAGTGTGAAGCGTCGGTCCTTGATCTGCGACAGACGGGGCGAGTACGGCGATGGGGCCATCACCAGCGCCGCTTTCGGGAGACGTGGCGAACGCTGTGTATGATGATCTCGGCGCCTGTCGGCTGATAGAGCACGACGTAGGGATAGGGGCCGAGGACGAAGCGGCGAAAGCCGGATCGCTGCGTCGCGACGCCAATATTCGGCTGGATCTTCAAGATCGCAATCGCTTCCTCGATGCGGCGGGCGAGGCTTGCGGCCCCCTGCGGCGAGCGTTGCTCGATATAGTCGAGGATGGCGAGCAACTGCCGCAGCGCCCTTCGCGTGTAGCGAAGCCTCACCGCCGAAAGCGCGCCCAAACGGCCGTGACTTCCTCGTTGGTGGCGAATTCGCCCTTTTCGGCCTCGGCGATCGAAGCGTCGAGGTCGGCGTCCTCCTCGGGAGAAAGCGGGTAGGGCGGCGGCTCCAGGCCGGCAAGTTGCAGCAAGATGCGCGCAAGTTCGTCCTGCCGGTCGTCCGGCAGCGTGGAGACCGTCGCAAGGGCGTGTTGTAGAAGTTGGGTCATTCCGGTGGCCAGCCTAATTTCGAGGCAAGAAACATAGCTTGAAGAGTCTAGGAAATCAAAACCGGTTTCCCTGCGGAGTCGCCAGTGGCTACAAGGCGAAGAAATCCGGGCGAGGCATGAAATGTCGGCCAGCCTTTGTCTGGATGCCGCCCAAAGAGCGAAGCTAGGCGCGCACGATGGATGTTGCACGCACCCACGCCGATTCCCCCAAAAATGCAACCGATTGAATCGATAGCTATATCAAACCCAACAGTGCGCGTTGCGCGAAGTTGGTGTTGATTGTTGGATGATTTAAACATTCAAATTCATTTTGAAAGTGACTCAATTGTCGATTTCATCTTCGATAGAAGAACTTTTGCGCCCGTACTTGCCTGTAGTCCAGCTACGCCTTGCGACCGACATTTACTTGCATCTTGATCGGAAGTCACATTTTCTTTGTGATATATTCCACACCTATTAACTTCTCAATATATTCCTATAGTGCTATTTTTTTCGTCAATCTCGCCAATCAAGTCTAAAAGTTGAGAAATTCTCTCACGCAATTTGATGTTCAATATCGTCTGTTCTTCGAGTTTCGATTTTAGAGAATCTGCATATTCTACACTCAAATCTCTCGCATATTCACTGATAGACCCAATTGCAATAACTATTGTAGAAAAAATCAAGTATAAATAGAGCGCGCGGCGGTCAGTTTTATTTTTCGAGAATACCGCATACAACAAGAAACACGAAAATAACAATGCGGCCACAATGATCCCAATGGGACCGTATTTCGCAAATTGCACAGGATCGACGTTAAACGGAAAATTCGCGAGGGCGATGGAAAACCACGCTGCTTGCATCGGCTTTTTCTCCGTTCCCTCGAATTCGCCGAGTCCTGTCCCTACGAAAAAGGGCGGCCAGCAGGCCGCCCCGATCAATTCAGCAGGAATAATACATGTCGAACTCGACCGGATGCGGCGTCATCTCGAAACGCGCCACGTCGACCATCTTCAGGTCGATGTAGCTGTCGATGAAATCGTCGTTGAACACCTCGCCCGCCTTGAGGAAGGCGCGGTCCTTGTCGAGGTTGGCCAAAGCCTCGCGCAAGCTGCCGCAGACGGTCGGAATCTTCTTCAATTCCTTCGGCGGCAGATCGTAGAGGTCCTTGTCCATCGCCGGACCCGGATCGATCTTGTTCTTGATGCCGTCGAGGCCCGCCATCAGCATCGCCGCGAAAGCGAGATAGGGATTGGCGGCCGGATCGGGGAAGCGCACCTCGACGCGCTTGGCCTTCGGGTTGGCGGTCCATGGAATACGGCACGACGCCGAGCGATTGCGCGCGCTATAGGCGAGCAGAACCGGCGCCTCGTAGCCCGGCACCAACCGCTTGTAGCTGTTAGTGGAGGGGTTGGTGAATCCATTCAGCGCCTTGGCGTGACGGATGATGCCGCCGATGTACCACAGGCATTCCTGGCTGAGGTCGGCGTATTTGTTGCCCGCCATGATCGGCTTGCCGGCCTTCCAGATCGACTGGTGGACGTGCATCCCCGAGCCGTTGTCGCCAAAGATCGGCTTGGGCATGAAGGTCGCGGTCTTGCCGTAGCTCTGCGCCACCATGTGGAT
>JANLPL010000046.1:0-22654 GCA_031367195.1 Bradyrhizobium sp. | reverse complement strand
CGAATTCATCGGCGACAGATTGGGCATCCCCGGACTCAAAATCCCGCCCCTCGCAACCCTCGTCAGCGCTCCAGCCGCCCGAGCAAAATCCCCCCTCGCCCGGTAATCTGCCCCGGTTACACGCAAAAGTAAGAAGTTCCGCCTAAGCGCGCGGCGAGAGGAAACGAACGACGCCTTCGGTTCGTGACCGGGATTCGAGCCGATACCGTTCCGCCGCGCCGCAGCCCTCGACAGCCGCCGGCCGCCGCCCTAAATGCGCGCTTCCGAGCGGAGCGCCGGTCTCATGACGGCGCGGAGTGAAGGGCGGCGAGCGTGATTCGGTTCGGCCACAAGTCGCGCTTGCGCGCAACCCCAGGCGCGTCGCGCCTGTGGGGCGGCGCGTGATCATCGCCATCGACGGCCCGGCCGCCTCGGGCAAGGGCACGATCGCGAGACGGCTGGCGGCGCATTACCGACTGCCTCATCTCGACACCGGTCTGCTCTATCGCGCCACGGCGGCGAGCCTCCTGCAAGCCGACAAGGATCTGGGCGACGTCGCGGCCGCCGTCGCGGCGGCGCGTGGGCTTGGCCTGATGGAGTTCGACGAGGATCAGTTGCGCGGCGCTGGGATGGGCGAGGCGGCCTCGGTCGTCGCCGCCATGCCGGAGGTGCGGGCGGCGCTGATCAAGGCGCAGCGCGATTTCGCGGGCCGCCCGGGCGGCGCGGTGCTTGACGGTCGCGACATCGGCACCGTGATCTGCCCGAACGCCGATGTGAAGATTTTCGTCACCGCCAGCGCGGCGGCGCGCGCGCAACGGCGGGCGCTGGAGCTGATGCGGCGCGACGAGAAGATCGACTACGCCTCTGTGCTCGCCGACATCGCCCGACGCGACGCGCGCGACGCGGAGCGGGCGGACGCGCCGATGCGCGCGGCGGCCGACGCCATCGCGCTGGACACCACGCGGCTGGACATCGACGCTTCCCTGGCGCGCGCCGTGGCCATCGTCGAAAGCCGCGTCAGAACTTGAACGCCGGGCGGCGCCCCCGAGCGCCGCCCGCGCGATTTCTTGTCTCCGGCTTTACGCCGAAGCCGCCAAAGGCTCCCGCCCGGCGGGATAAGCGGCGGCAAGCCGCTCGTGGGTGGCGCGCAGCCTTGCGATCGCCCCGTCGATCTCGGCCCGTTGCCGCTCAAGGTGGTCGATCTGCGTGACGATCTGTTGCGGCTTCAACTTGCCCTCGAAATCGTCGGTCGTTTCGTAATTTCCTATCAAATCGTGAACCTCGGTCAGGGTGAAGCCGAGTTGCTTGCCCTTCACGATCATCTGCATCCGCAATCGGTCGGTCACGGAATATAGCCGGGTATTGCCTTCGCGTCGCGGCCGAAGCAACTTGCGATCCTCGTAGAATCTGAGCGTGCGCAAACTGACGTTGAATTCCGAGGCCATCTCCCCGATCGTCATTTCGCGCTTGCCGTTATTGACGGAAGCGTCCGACTGAATCTCCGGCGCGAGCCGCGCTACATGCAAATTACCTAAAGTCGCCATCGCTCAATCTCCCTTTCGCTATTGCGTCCCCTAAGGTTCTTGAGCTTCCGGCCCCCCGAAAGCTCGCCGCCGCCGTTACGGATAGCGTGTTCGCGCCTTCATTGCAACTTATACGTGCACACAACCCCGTTTGCGTCACAAGTTTGGCGCCGGGATTGACCCGTTTCGGGACAGCTTAACGATTTGTTCACCACAAACACGGAAACATCGGTGCGCGAACGCGAGGGTCGCGTGCGACGGGCGGGCATATGAAAACGGCATCGGCGTGGGACAGGCGCACGGGCGAGCGATCGGCCCACAAAATCGCTGAAAAGATGGCGAAAAGCGCCGGTATCGACTTCGACGATTGGATCGCCGAAGCCGTCGCCGAATATGCAGAGGATCTCGGTGTCGAGCCGGAGGATCTGAGCGAACGCGAGCGTCTTGAAGCCATCGAGGACCGAATCGACCGCCTCGCGCGCGCCCCCTCCGCGCGTTCGCCTCGCGACGCCGACGAGGACGAAATCCGCCCCTCCCGAAGCCCCGAAACCGGCGCGCGGCTCGCGAATCACCGCGAATCACCCCCGCGCCGAAGCGATTCACGCCGCCCCGAACGCGTCGAAGAACCGCGCCAGGACGCGCGGCGGCCGCAACAGCGAATCGATTACGTAGAGGAAACCGGACCCGACCGGCTTGAACAGGCGATCCGGCAGATCGAGCAGCGCGCCGCACGCAACGAGGAGCGCACCGCGCGCGCCCTGGAATCGATGACCGGTCTGGTCGAGGCGCGCGCAGGCGAACGCGGCCGGCTCGACGAAACCATAGAGAAGATCGAGCAACGCGCCGTGCGGAACGAGGCGCGCACCGCGCGCGCACTGGAATCGCTGGCCGGTCTGGTCGACACGCACGGCGGCGAAAGCGGAAAGCTCGACGAAGCCATCGCCGGGATCGAGCAGCGCGCCGCCCGCAATGAGGCGCGCACCGCCCGCGCGCTGGAGTCGTTATCCGGCCTTGTTCAGGCCGGCGGCGACGAGCGGGAAAAGTTGCAGGAGTCGATCGCCAAAATCGAGGCGCGGGCCGAGACCTCGGCGCAGCGCACGGCCGCCACATTGGAGAAAGTGGCGAGCCTGGTCGAAACTCGCGGGCGCGAACGCGAACGGCTGGAAGCCGCCATCGCGCGCGTCGGCCAACGCGCCGAGGAGAGCGAGGCGCGCGCCGCCCGCGCGCTTGAATCGATGAGTTCGCTCGCACGGACGCCGCCGGCCGCGCCGGCTCCCGCGCGCGAGGATCCGCTGGCCACGCGATTCTCGCAGCTTTCGCGCCGCGCCGCGCGCGCCCCTGAACCCGCCGCCGGCGAGGACGACGAGACGTTCCGCCTGGTTTCGGAGCGCCTCGCGCGCCGCCGCAACAAGGGCGCCGGCGTCGAGCCGCCGCCCGTCACGCCCCCCGCGCCTCAGGGAAAAAACAGCGACGCCCTCGACGCAAGCGTCGGGGAGATGCAGCGCGAGTTGCGCCGACTCGCCGACAAGGTCGAAACGCTGACCGCCCCGCCGCAAGAGAAAGACAGCGCGGCGATCGGTCAAGCCGTCGCCGAGCGGCTGGAGCGGCGCATCGCCGACCTCGCCGAGCGCATGGAGACGTTGGGCGCCCCCGCCCCGGCGGAATTCGAGCAGGCGATCAAGAGCCTCAACGACGCGCGCGGTGAGATCGAGCGCGGCGCGTCCGCGGCCGTGTTGCAGACGGTCGAACGTCGGCTCGACGAACTCGGCGCCCGCGTCGAGGCGGCGGCTCGCCGCCCCGCGGTCGATCCGCGCCCGTTCGAAGATCTGTCCCAACGGGTCGAGACGATCCGCGCGACGATCGAGCGCCAGGGCGCCCGGCCGGACGCCGCCGTGCTCGCCGCCGCGTTGCGAACGCTGGACGAGAAGCTCGACCGCGCGTCGGCCACCGGCGTGCAATCCGCCGCCGCGACGACGGCGTTGCAGGGCATGGTCGCGCGGCTCGAAGCGGCGTTGCAACGCCCCACCACAGCCTCGATCGACGCACGGCCGATCGAGGAATTGTCGCGCCGGATCGAAGGCGTGCGCGGATTGGTGGAGCGCCAGGGCGGACTTGCGCCCAAGGTCGACAAGCTCAACGCCGCCGTCGGCGCGCTGGCGCAAAAATTCGAGCGTCCCGCCGCCACCGTCGCCGAAATCGAAAAACTCGAATCGGCGCTGCTGCATCTTTCGGCCCAGGTCGAGACGTCGCTTGCGCGCAGCGGCGCCGTTGACGCCAAGCCGGTCGAAGACCTCGCCCGCCGCATCGACGCGGTCCGCAAGGCGGTGGAGAGCAATGGCGCGCTAGCGCCGCAGGTCAACCGGCTCGAAAGCGCGCTGGGCGAGATCCGCGCCAAGCTCGACCGGCCGCCGCAGAGCCCGCAGATCGAGGCGGTCGACGCCAGCTTGCGTAATCTCGCCGCGAAATTCGAGCAGGCCGTCAATCGGCCGACCGCGTTCGACACGAAGCCGATCGAGGAGCTTTCGCGTCGCATCGACAGCATGAAGGGAGCAGTCGACCGCCAGGAGAAGTTCGCGCCGCACGCCGCGCGCGTGGAGGCGGCGCTGGGCGAAATTCGCGCCAGGCTGGATCAGACAGGGGATGCACAATCGGTCGATCTCGCCTTGCGCGATCTCGCCGCCCGACTCGACGAGGCGGTCAATCGCCCGGCGACAATCTCGCTCGACCCCAAGCCGATCGAAGACCTCGCCCGCCGCATCGAAAGCGTGCGCGAGAGCCTGGAGAATCCGGCGCTTTCGCCGCAGGCGGAGCGGCTGGAGAGCGCGCTCGGGGCGGTCGCCGACAAGCTCGACAGCGCTAACATCGTCGACGCCAACGGCATCAATTCCACGCTGGCGGCGATGAACGCCCGGCTTGAAGAAGCGTTTCGCCGGCCGCCCGAGATCGCCGCGCTTTCCGAGCGGGTCGAGGCAGTGCGAGAATCCGTGGCGCGCCACGCCGAACAACTCGACGTCGTCGGCCGTCCGTTCGACGAACTCGCCAAACGGCTCGACGGACTGCGCGAAATCGTCGAGCGGCAGGCCGGGCAGCTCGACGCCGGCCGGCTCGAACAGGCGTTCCGCGGCGCCGTCGCCGATTTCGAGCGCCCTGGACTGGCGGCGCAGGATATCGCGTCGCTGATCGCGGCGATCGAGGCGCTGGCGGCGAAGGTCGAACACGGCGCGCGCCCGTCCGATCTCTCCCATATCGAAGCCGCGCTCGCGCACGTGGTCGAACGCCTGGAGCGCCAGGACGGCCTCCACGACAGCGGCGGCTCGGATCTCGTGGCGGTCGCGGACGCGCTCGCCGAGCTCTCGGCCAAGGTCGAACGCGCAGCCCCGCCGTTCGACGGCAGGCGCCTGGAGACCATGCTGACCCAGGTCGCCGAGCGGCTGAACCGGCCGGGCGTGGAGCGCAGCGATGTGGCGAACCTCGCCGAGGCGATCGCCGACCTCGACGGCAAGCTCGACCGCGTCGGCGGCCATCGGCCCAGCCTGCTCGACGACCTTTTGCATGACATCGCCATTCGGCTCGAAGGCCTGGAGACGAAACTCGACTCGCGCGCCAGCGAATTTCGCCCCGCCGACGAAGGTTTGGCGCACGTCGAACTGGCGGTGCGCGAACTGACCGAGAAGCTCGGCGAATTGCGCGCCGCCGCCGACACCCGCGCCGTCGAACAGGAAATGCGCGTCCTTCAGGACAAGGTCGACGATCTCGCAGACGCGCGGCTGTCGGGGGCCACCGTCGAGCAGACCGCGCAGGCGATCGCCCGCGAAGTCGGCGAACGGCTCACCGCCGCAAGCCCGGAGGCGATGCTCGGCCATCTCCAGGACATTCACGATCGGCTCGACGTCATCGGCGCGTCCCGACCGGCCCCGGCCGCGCTCGAACAAGCGATGCGCGAGCTGACCGAAGAGCTCGACGCGTTCCGCTCGGCGCGCGAGGCGGTCGGGCGCGGCGCCGCGACGCTGTCGGAGATGCGCGCCGAACAGTTGCAGTTCGACCGCCGCATGGACGCGCGCTTCTCAGGCGTGCAGGACATATTGGAGAAGCTGGTCGACCGGCTCGGACGGCTGGATTCGGAAACCGTCGCCGACGCTCCGCGGCCCTCGCCCGCCCTGCGCGGCACGCCTTCCTTCGCGCCGCGCTCGGCGATGCAGGACATCCCCGAGCGGGGCCAGACCGAATCGCGATCACAGCCGCCGCTCGTCGCCGATATGGCGCCGCTCGCGCCGCCGGCCCGCGTGCGCGAAAGCGGCGACGCCTCCAACGCGAAATCGGCCGCGATCAACACCCATATCGCCGCCGCCCGTCGCGCCGCCAACGCAGCGTCGGCCGAGGTCGATCGCCGCGACGAGGGTGAAGCCTCGCGCAAGGCCGCGGCAAGCGGCGGGTTCGCGCGCCGCGCGCAGGACTTGTTCAACCGGCATCGCCGGCCCGCGCTGCTGGGCGCGGCGGGTTTGATGACGCTGCTGACCGGCGTCGCCGTGCTCGAATTGCGCGGCGCGCGCCCGCCGGAACGCAGGTCGGAACTCGACGCCCCCGCGACTCTCGCCACCCCGCTGGCGCAAGCCGAGCCGGCGCGGAAAGATGCGCTCTCGACCGCCTTCGATCCGATGCCGACCGGCGCGATCGGCGGCGCCCCCAAGGTGATCTCGGCGCCGCTGCCGCCGCCGGGGGTCGCAGCGCCAAGAACCGGGCCGAAGCCGCCCGCCGATCTGGTCGCAGCCCTGCCCACAGGCGTGGGAAGCGCGCTCGCCGCCGCCGCCTCGGCTGGCGACGTGGGCGCGCAAGTCGACATCGCCCAGCGCTATCTGGAAGGCCGAACGGTGCCGCGCGATCCAAAGACGGCGGCGGCCTGGATGCAGAGCGCGGCCGAGGCCGGCAATGCTTTCGCGCTCTACCGGCTCGGCGCCCTCTATGAAAAAGGCTCTGGCGTCACACGCGACGCCCAGAAGGCCAAGGAGCTTTACAAAAAGGCCGCCGACGCCGGCAATGCGCGGGCGATGCACAATCTTGCCGTGCTCTTCGCGCAGGACGGCGGCGCGGGCAAACCTGACTACGCCTCCGCGATGGACTGGTTCCACCGCGCGGCGGACTATGGCGTGCGCGACAGCCAGTTCAATCTCGGCGTGCTCCATGGCCGCGGCTTGGGCTCGACCCAGGATCTCGCGCAGAGCTGGATGTGGTTCTCGCTCGCCGCCAAGCAGGGCGACACCGACGCCGCGCGCAAGCGCGACGAAGTCTCCAACCGCATGGACGGCAAGGCGATGGCGCAGGCCAAGACGCTGTTGGAGGCGTTCAAGGCCAAGACGCCCGACCCCGCCGTCAACGATCCCCCGCCCGCCCCCGCCACGGCCGCCGCCGACGCCCCCGCGGCGCCTCCCTCCGACAAGGCCGGGTCGAAAAGCTGAAGCCACGTCGCTTGACGCCTCGCGCCCCCTCGTCGATAGCCGTCAAGGGGAGGCGCTGCGTTTGGCGACGGCCGAGCTTCGATTGATCGGGACGACCGACCTGCACGCGCATGTCGCGCCTTACGATTATTATCGCGACGGCCCGGACGATTCGCGCGGCCTCGCCAAAGCGGCGACGCTGATCGCGCAAGCGCGTGCGGAAGCGGCGAATGCGCTGCTGTTCGACAATGGCGATCTGATCCAGGGCTCGCCGCTCGGCGATTGGGCGGCGCTAGCGCTTGGGGGCCGCCTGATCGATCGCCATCCCCTGATCGAGGCCATGAACGCCGTCGGCTACGACGCCGCGACCGTCGGCAATCACGAATTCAACTATGGGCTCGATCTGCTCGATGCGGCGCTCAAGGGCGCGACCTTTCCCTTCCTGTGCTGCAATGTGCTTAAGGCCGACGGCGCGTCCTATTTCACCCCGTGGACGCTGATCCGGCGCCGGTTGATCGACAGCGACGGCGCGGCCCGCGATCTCGCTATTGGCGTGATCGGCTTCGTCACGCCGCAGATCGTGCGCTGGGACATGAGCCACCTCGCCGGCCGCGCGACCACGATTCCCATTGTGGAGGCGGCGCGTCGCCACGTCCCCGCATGTCGCGCGGCCGGCGCCGACCTGATCGTGGCTTTGTGCCACGCCGGCATTTCCAGGACAGGGCCGTCGGGCGCGGACGAGAACGCCGGGCTGGCGCTGGCGGGGGTCGGCGGGATCGACGCGATCTTCGTCGGGCATCAGCATCTCTTGTTGCCGGGCGCCGATTTCGCCGGCGTGGCCGATGTGGACGCGGCGCGCGGCGCGCTGGCAGGCGTGCCCGCTGTCATGGCCGGCTTCTGGGGCGGCCATGTCGGCGTGATCGACCTGACGCTGGAAACCCCCGGCTGGCGCGTCAGCGACGTCAAAGTCTCGCTGCGCAAGGTCGAGGCGAACACGCCGCCCGATCCCACCGTACTCGCCGCCACGCAGAGCGCGCATGAGGCGACGCTGACTTACGTGCGCGCGCCCGTAGGCGAGATCGACGAGCGGCTTGCCTCCTATTTCGCCATTATCGGCGACGATGCCTCCGTCCGCGTCGTCCACGACGCGCAAGCCTGGTATGCGCGCCAACTGCCCCTGCCCGACCTCCCGCTGCTCTCGGCCTCGGCGCCGTTCAAATGCGGCGGCCGCAACGGCGTCTCCAACTATAGCCAGACCCCGAAAGGCGCGATCGCGCTGCGCCATGTCGCCGATCTCTATGTCTATCCCAACGGTCTGCGGGTGGTGCAGGCGAGCGGGGCGCAATTGCGCGAATGGCTGGATCGCTCGGCCAGCGTGTTCCGCCGCCTCGACCCCGCTATCACCGACCCGCAGCCGCTGCTGGCGCCCAATTTCGCGGCCTATGATTTCGATTCCCTCGCCGGCGTGACCTACCGCCTCGATCTGACGCAGCCCGCACGCTACGACGACCAGGGCGCGTTGATTGGACCCAACGCGCGCCGCGTGGTCGATCTCCGCTTCGAGGGCCGGGCGATTGATGAAACGGCGCCGTTTCTGGTCGTCACCAATTCCTATCGCGCCTCGGGCGGCGGCCATTTCCCCGGTTGCAACGGAAGCTCGGTTATCTACGAGGCCCCGGATTCAAATTTCGACGCATTGCTGCAATACGTGAAAAGCCGCCCGCGCGTCACGGTGAGCCCGGGCGGCGGCTGGCGCCTGGCGCCCTGGCCCGCGTCGGTGACGGCGACCCTGCTCGCGCCGCCGGAAGCCGCATCGGTCGCGCCGCCGCCCGAGGTCGAGGTCGCGCCGCTTGGGCCGGGACCGGACGGATTCATGCTATTCCGCGTCACGCCGAAATAGGCTTCAATCGGAACAGGGGGAGGATCGAATCATGGGGCATAGCGGTGGGTTCGACAGGGCGCGGCTCAAACGCATCGCGCCGGCGATGCAGGCCTATGTGGATCGCGGAATCTATGCCGGGATCGACGTGCTGGTCGCGCGCGGCGGCGACATCGCCTATCGCGACACTTTCGGGTTCAGCGACCGCGAGGCGAAGGCGGCGATGCCGCAAGACTCGATCTACCGGCTCTATTCCATGACCAAGCCGATTGTCTGCACGGCGCTGATGACCTTGGTTGAAGAGGGCAAGCTGCGGCTGATTGATCCTGTAGCGAAATACATTCCCGCCTTCGGCGCAACCAAGGTGTTGCGCCCCGACGGCGCGCTTGAGCCGCAGAAGCGACCGATGATGGTGCGCGACGTGATGATGCACACCAGCGGCCTCACCTATGGCTTTCTTGAGGATTCTCCGGTGAGCCGCGACTACGCCAGCGGCAAGCTGTTCGACGCCCGCGCCCCGCTTGGCGAGGCGATCGAAGACCTGGCGACTTTCCCGCTCGCCTTTCAACCGGGCGAGCGGTTCCACTATAGCGTCGGCATCGACGTCGCGGCGCGGCTGATCGAGATCGTCTCGGGTCAGAGGCTCGGCGCCTTCCTGCGCGGGCGGATTTTCGCGCCGCTGAAGATGCCCGACACCGATTTCGTCGTGCCCGAGGCCAAGCGCGGACGTCTCGCCGCGATGTACGGTCGTCCCGACATCATGCAGCCGGGCGTCACCTCGCGCACGGCTTTGGAGCAATGGCGGGCGGGCTACAACGAGCGGATCGACGTCGAGAAAAGCTATCCCGCCGATGCGTCTGATCTGTTCGAGCGCGGCGGCCACGGGCTGTTCGGCACGACCGGCGACTATTTCCGCTTCGCCCAGATGCTGTGCAACGGCGGGTCGCTCGACGGCGTGCGCGTGATCGGCCGCAAGACGCTGGAGCTGATGCACGCCAATCATCTGCCGCCGTCGCCGACGCCAATCGAAATCGGCGGGATGCCGCTGATGGGCTACGGCTTCGGCCTTGGCTCGCGCGTGCTGCTTGACGCCGCCGCCTCCGGCGCGCCGGGCACGGCGGGCGAGTTCGGTTGGTCGGGCGCGGCCAAGACCACCTACTGGGTAGATCCGAAGGAGCAGGTCGTCGCCTTGTTCATGACCCAGTCGATGCTGAGCTTCGACCTGCCCGAGTTCGACCTGCGCGCGCTGGTCTATCAGGCGCTCGACTAAGCGTAAGCGCCCTTCACGGCGGCGTCGAAAATACGCCGCGCCCCTTCGCGCGTCAGCGCGACCGGGTTGTCGCCGGCGGTGGGGTCGAGCAGCGCCATTTCCACGATGCGCTCGGCGTCGTTAACCGGCGCGCCCAGCGCGATCAGCGTATGCGGCACGCCGATTTCGGCGCGTAAGCGCAGCACCCATTCGAGGAAGGCGTCGAAATTCGCCGCCAGCCCGAGATAGGCGGCGGCGCGGGAAATCCGCTCCGAGATGGCCGCCCGATTGTGCTCCAGCACATAGGGCATGAACACGGCGTTGGTCATGCCGTGATGCGTGCCATGCAGCGCGCCGATGGGATGCGACAGCGCGTGCATGGCGCCGAGGCCCTTCTGGAACGCGGTCGCGCCCATCGCAGCCGCCGCCATCATCATGCCGCGCGCCTCGACGTCGTTTCCGGTCCGCACGGCGCGGGGCAGAAATTCCTTCACCAGCCGCATCCCCTCCAGCGCCACGCCGTCGGCGAGCGGGTGGAAGCCCGGCGCACAAAAAGCCTCCAGACAGTGCGACAGCGCGTCCATGCCGACGCCCGCCGTGAGTTTCGCCGGCAGACCAAGCGTCAGTTCGGGATCGAGCAGCGCCGTGCGGGGCATCATCTGCGGATGAAAAATGATCTTCTTGGTGTGGGTCGTCTCGTCGGTGATCACGCCGGCGCGCCCGACCTCGGAGCCGGTGCCGGAGGTGGTCGGCACCGCGATAATGGGCGCGATGCCCTTGGGGTCGGCGCGGGTCCACCAGTCGCCGACATCCTCGAAATCCCACATCGGCCGCGTCTGGCCGGCCATGAAGGCGATCACCTTGCCTGCATCCAACGCCGATCCGCCGCCGAACGCCACGACGCCGTCATGGCCGCCGTTGCGATAGACGGCGAGCCCGTCCTCGACATTGGCGGCGATCGGGTTCGCCTGCACGCGGTCGAACGCCGCCGCGCCGTCGAGCGAGGCGATGGCCCCGGCGAACATCGGCAGCCGCGAGACGCCGGGATCGGTGACGACCAGCGGCCGCTTCATGCCGGCGGCGGCGCAAATCTCGGGCAGTTCACGGATCCGGCCGGGGCCGAAGCGGACGGAAGTCGGATAGTTCCAGTTGCCGGTGAGGTTCATGAGCCAGCCTTTGTGTGAACGCGTCGCGGCCGAAACTAGCCCGCCTCGTATTCGCCGCGCCGCCGCAGCCAGCTCATCGGATTGCTTTCGCTTTCCTGGCGCCCGAGCGCCGTCAGATCGAGCATCTGATAGGCGACGTTCATCATGTCGAGGCCCCGCGCGTAGGTCGAATAGGTGTGATAGACGACCTCGCCCTCGCGCAGGAAGGCGCTGAAGCCCGGCAGGTCGGACATGCGGATGGGCGCCTTACGGTAGTTGTACTCGACCTCGCCGCTGGCGATTGTCTCGGGCGAGAACGCAACGCCGAAATCCTGGGCGAAGTCGTCTTCGCAACTCACCCACGGAAACGTCCAGCCCATGCGCTGCGCCGTTCGCGCGAGCTTTTCGTACGGCGCGCGCGAGGTCGCCACCAACGTCGTGTCGCGATGCGCCAGGTGCTCGGCCACGCCATCATAGCCATCGGCCCAGAACGAGCAGCTTTTGCACGGGCTTTCCCAATCCGGCGCGAACATGAAATGCCACAGCGCAAGCTGACGGCGGTCCTCGAATAAACCGGCGAGCGTTGTCGCGCCCTTCGCGCCGACGAAGCGATAGGGCTTGTCTACCCTGACCCACGGCATCGCGCGGCGTTTCGCGCTCAGCGCGTCGCGCGCCACCGTGAACGCCTTTTCCTGCGCCAGCAGGTCCGCGCGCGCGGCGAGCCAGGCGTTGCGATCGACGACGGGGTGCGAAGCTGTGCTTTCCATGTCGGTTCCTCCGGGCGGGCGCGCGGAATTTAGCACTTCCGGCTGGTGAACGCCAAACCGCGACGCCGCTCGGTTTACAGCGGACGCCCCTCTGGCGCCGCGGCGTGGCGAAGGCTATTGCCGGCGCTTATCGCCGCCGATCCGGACGCCCATGCCCGCCAGCCCTGAAGACCTCGTCGCCTTGCTCGACCACCTCGGCGTCGCCTCAGAGACCGTCGAGCATCCGCCCCTGCACACGGTCGAAGAGAGCCAGACCCTGCGCGGGCAGATCCCCGGCGGCCACTCGAAAAACCTGTTCGTCAAGGACAAGAAAAGCCGGCTGTTCCTGCTCACGCTCGGCGAGGAGACCGTGATCGACCTCAAGCGCGTGCACGAGAAGATCGGCGCCAACGGGCGCGTCTCGTTCGGCTCGGCGGATCTTCTGGAGGAGGTCTGGGGCGTGCGCCCCGGCGCGGTGACCCCGTTCGGGGCGATCAACGACAAGGCGGGCCGCGTCACGGTGGTGCTCGATGCCGGGCTGATGGCGCAGACAAGAGTCAATTTCCACCCGCTCGTCAACACGCGCACGACCGGCGTGACGCCGGACGGCCTGAAGACCTTTCTCAAAGCGACCGGCCACGCGCCGCTCGTCATCGACCTCGCCGCGCCAGTTGAATAATTGCGCGCTTGGGGCCATTTAGAGGGCGCGCCGGGGGGCGCGCGGCAAGGGAAACGGAATCATGGCTCTGGACGGGGCGAGCAAGACAAAAGACGTCACCACGGCGACCTTCAAGGCCGACGTGATCGCGGCCTCGGCCAAGCAGCCGGTTCTGGTCGATTTCTGGGCCCCCTGGTGCGGCCCCTGCAAGCAGCTTGCGCCCGTGCTGGAGAAGGCCGTCGCCGATTCCAAGGGCAAGGTCACGCTGGTCAAGATGAACATCGACGACCATCCCCAGATCGCCGGCCAGCTTGGCGTTCAGTCGATTCCCGCCGTGATCGCGTTCGATCGCGGCCAGCCGATCGACGGCTTCATGGGCGCCCTGCCCGAGAGCCAGGTGCGCGGCTTCATCGAGCGCCTCGTCGGCCCGCTGACCGGCGGCAGCGAAGCGCTGATCATAGAGGCGGAGGCGGCGACCGCAGCCGGCGACGCGGAGGGCGCGGCCGGGCTTTACGCCAGCGTGCTCGCGGAGGAGGAGACCCACCCCAAGGCGATCGGCGGGCTCGCCCGGCTGCATGTCGAGGCGGGCAATCTCGACGAGGCGCGCGCGGTGCTGTCGATGGCGGCCCCGCCCGCCCCCGGCAAAGAGCCCGACCCAGCGATATCAGCCGCCACCGCCGCGCTGCATCTGGCCGAGCAGGCGTCCCAGGTCGGCGATCTCGCGCCGTTGCAGAAAGCGCTGGCAGCCAATCCCGACGATCATCAGGCGCGGTTCGATCTCGCCGCGGCGCTCAACGCCAAGGGCGAGCGCGATTCGGCGGCCGACGAATTGCTCGCCATCATCAAGCGCGACCGCGCCTGGAACGAGAGCGCGGCGCGCAAGCAATTGCTGCAATTTTTCGAGGCCTGGGGCCTGATGGACAAGGCGACCGTCGCCGCGCGTCGCAAACTGTCGGCGATCTGGTTCTAACAACGGGACCGTAGAAGCGGAATGAAACTGAACCGAACCTTCGCCAGCGCCGATGAGCTGCCCGCCACGCTGCCGGTGTTTCCGCTGGCGGGGGCGCTGCTGCTGCCGCGCCGGCCGATCCAGCTCACCGTGTTCGAGCCGCGCTATCTCGCCATGCTCGACGACGCGCTGAGCGGCGAGCGGCTGATCGGCATGATCCAGCCCAAGGCGGGCGACGACGCGGTCGGTCCGAGCCCCGAACTCTGCGAGATCGGCTGCGTCGGCCGCATCGTGCAATATGCCGAGATCGGCGACGGCCGCTGTTTTCTCAGCCTGATGGGCGTCGCCCGCTTCCGCGTCGCGGAGGAAATGTCGACCCTGACGCCCTACCGCATCGTGCGCGCCGATTGTGCGCCTTATGCGCAGGATTTCGTCGAAGGCGCCGGCGAATCCGACGTCGATCGCGATGGGCTGATCGCCGCATTGCGCGAGTTCGCCAAGGCCAACGACCTCAAGATCGACTGGAGCGACATCCGCAAGGCGTCGAACGAGACGCTGGTCAATTCGCTGGCGATCATGAGCCCCTATGGCGCGCGCGAAAAGCAGGCGATGCTGGAGGCGGCGGATCTGAAGTCGCGCGCCGACATTCTGGTGGCGATCGCGCAGTTCGACATGGCCGGCGCATCGGACTCGCCGCGCCACCTGCACTGATTCAGCGCGCGGGCGCAAAATCCTTCCTCACCCACAGCTCGGCCGAATAGCCCGGCCGCTCCTCGACCGCGACCTTAAGATAATCCGCCATCACCGCCTGCAACCTCGAGTCGGCCCACACGTCCGCGTGCAGACTTGTGCCGAGCGGCCCGACCAGCAGCGCCTCGGGACGATTGGCGACGATGTCGTCGATCATCTGCTTGCGCTCGGCGTCGGCATAGGCCTGCAACCGCGCGGCATCGCCCGGCCGCCGCGACAGCAGACGCCGCACCGCGGCGGTGACGAACAGGCTGTTGGAGCGCATCGCCCAATGCGCGCCGACCCGGTGCGCCAGCGGGAACGGCAGGCCCATGTCCTCGGTGACCGCGCCGAGCGTCACGCCCGGCCCCAGCTTTTTCAGTTCGCTCTCCAGCGCCGGCGTCTGCGGACGCTCAATCACACAGACGCCGCAAGCCGCGCCGATCGCCGCCGCCAGCGCCAGCGGCCCGAGTTCGGAGGCGGCGAATTTCACCCGCGCGGCCAACAAACCGACCGCCAGCCCCAGCCCTAAGGCAAGGCCGATGCTGTGGAGGAAGGAAACGCCCAGCGCCGCCGCGACGCCGGCGGCGGCGAGCCCCAGGCCGCCGCGCCGACCTTCCAGCGCAAAACCGCCGGCCAGCGTGGCGAACATCGCCGCCGGAATCGCCTGATAAATCCATCCCTTGCCTTGCAGGAAATAGCCGACGCCCGCGCCCAGCGCCGCAAGCGCGGCCACGACGAAGCCGGTCGTATATCGCCCGCCCGCCGTGAGCGCGGCGGTCGCGCCGATCAACAGAGCCAACAACGCGCCCGTGGAGGCGACGAGCGTCGCAAAACTCTCGCGCGACGGCACGTAGATCGCGACGCCGAGCGGCAGCACGTTGGCGACATAATCGGGGAACAACGGCCCGACGCTGGCGACATAGGCCAGCCCCACCGCCGCCGCCGCGTAATATTCCGGCGCCTTCAGGACCGTGCGCGTCCCCACCCGGATCGCGACAAAGCCCGCGAGCATCAGCCCGATCAGCGCATAGGGCGGCTTGATCGCCGCCATCACGCCTGCGCCAACGCCCGCGACCAGCGCCAGCGCAATATTCACCCGCAACCCCTCGGCGCGCGCGAGCGCCAGCGCCAGCAGCGGCGCGCCGAACACCGCCGCCAGATGATCGCGCTCGCAGAATGTTTCGCCGGGCAGCACGACCAGCGCGATCACCGCCGACAGCGTGACGCTCGCCCCAACGGGGCGCCCGCGTCGCAGGATCAGCGCGCTCAAGCCCAAAGCCGCGCCGGCAGAGAGAAAGCCGAACAGGCTCACCGCTATTTCCGGAGCGATCCCGAGCGCGCGCGCGGCGGCGACCGGCGCCAGATAAAGCAGCAGCGAGGCAGGCGGATTGATCTCGACGAAATCGCGATAGGGCACGGCGCCGGCGAGCCAACGCTGGTCGCAATCCACCAGCCACGCGACGTCGGCCATCATGCCGAATTTCAGTTGAATGGCGACCGCCACCGCGACCAGCGCCGCCGCCGCCAGCCAGGTTTGCGAAGGCGTCGCAGCATAACCCTCGCGCCGCGCCAGCGGCGCGGTCGCGCTCACGCCGCGTCCTCGCGTGGCCGTTCGACCGCCGCCGGCGTCTCGAACCCGATCGCGCGATCGACGAAATAGAGCGGGCGCCGTTTCACTTCGGAATGGATGCGGCCGATATAGACGCCGAGCACGCCCGTCATCAGCATGTTGGCGCCGCCGAGGAAAGTCATCACGACGATGATCGAGCTCCAGCCGCGCTCGAGATGGGCGCCGGCGAGATAGGCCGCCACCACGAACAGCGCGTAAGCCGCGGCAAGCCCGCACACCGCCACGCCGGCCCAGAGCGCCGCCCGCAACGGCGCGTCGGAGAACGAGACGAGACCGCTGGCCGCGAGCCGCAGCATTTTGGCGAGCGAATATTTGGTCTCGCCCGCCGCACGCGCCGGTCGGTGGAACTGCACCACCGTCTGCCGGAATCCGATCCAGGAGAACATGCCCCGCACGAAACGGTCGCGCTCGGGCATGGCGAGGAAACTGTCGAGCGCCTTGCGGTCGACAAGTCGGAAATCGCCGACGTTCTGCGGCAGATCGACGTCGCTGAGCTTGCCCATGACGCGATAGAACAGATTGGCCGTCACCAGCTTGAACGGGCTCTCGCCGTCGCGCGAAAGCCGCTGCGCATAGACGATCTCGAACCCTTCGCGCCATTTGGCGATCATGTCGAGCATGATCTCGGGCGGGTCTTGCAAGTCGGCGTCCATGATGACGATCGCTTGACCGCGCGCGCGCGCCATGCCGGACGTCATCGCCACCTGTTGGCCGAAATTGCGCGACAGGCGCAGCAGGCGGAAGCGATTGTCGGCGCGGGCGCGCGCCTCCAGCACGATCGGGCTGGTGTCGGTCGAGCCGTCGTCGACGAAGATCACCTCGGCCGGCCCGTCGAGCCGCGGCAACAGCCCGTCGAGCCGGCGCAGCAGAACGGGGAGCACCGCCTCCTCGTTGAATATGGGAACGACCAGGGAATAAACGGGGATCATGGTCTGCCGGCCGCCGGGAATCGCTGGGTCCGACGGTAGCCGCGCAAGGCTTAAGAAAGCCGTAACCTGACGTAAAGCGGCTAGGCCGCGATCGGCCGCCCGGGCGCGAAATAGTCGAGATAGCGGCTCTCGATGTCGGCGACGCGCAGCAGCACGAGCACATCCGTCGTGTTGAACGCCTCGTCGATCACCGCCTCGCGGCCGAATCGCGCGCCCAGGCGCAGATAGCCCTTCATCAGCGGCGGCAGATCGCGTATGGCGCGCGGGTCGGGCCTCGCTTGCGCGCCTTGCGCGCGGCGCGCGCCCGCGGCCGGCGCAGCGCACCATTCCGGTTCGGCGGCGCGAAAGCGCAGCGCCGCGAGCGCGGACGCGTGAGCGCTCGGGTCGGCGCCGGGCAGGCTGGCGCAGCCGAACATCACGTCGACGCCGTGGCTCAGCGCGAAAGCCCAGACGCCGCGCCACAAGGTCTCGATCGTTCGCCTGCTGCGATGCCCGTGGGCGACGCAGGAGCGGCCAAGCTCCATGAAACGCAATTGCGGATGCCGGGCGATGAGCGCGCCGATCTCGAATTCGGCCGCACTGTAGAAGCCGAAATGCGCCGCCGCGACCTCCTGCCGCAGCAGGCGGTAGGCGCCCACGACAGGCGCCGCGCCCTCGACGTCCAGGGGCGCGGCGAGATCGAGCGCAATCACGTGGTCGCACACCGCGTCGAACCGGCAGATGTCGCGGCGAGCCTGGCGGTTGGCCGCCGCCGGGGCGGCGCCCCCTTCCTCGAAGAACACGCGATAGCGCAACGCCTGCGCCGCCGCGATTTCGCGCTGGCAAACCGCCAGCCGCACTTCGAGATCGCCCACCCGCGCCAGCGAATCGCCTCTCGCCATGTCATCGACCCCCGTTTGCCTCGAAGCGGTTTTCAACATGGCAAGCAAAAGGAATTATGACAAACGCCGCGCCGGCTCGCTCGCGGGCCGCATCGCGCGCTCGATCGTCTCGGCCAGGCCCGGCGGATCGAACGGTTTGGTCAGATATTCGTCAACGCCGGCCTCCAGCGCGGCGCGCCGGTCCTGCGCCGTCGCATTGGCTGTCAGGGCGACGATGGCGACGGGCTTGGCGCCCGTCTCGCGTTCAATTTCGCGGATCTCCCGCACCGCCTGGCGCCCGTCGAGGCCCGGCATCTTGATGTCCATCAGCACGAGATCGTATCGCGGCGCTTTTCCCCGCGCGGCGGCGTCGGCCATCCGCACGGCGCTGAGGCCGTCGCGCGCCCGCTCGACCTCGAAGCCAAGTCGGCGCAGCGCCTTTTGCGCGATGACGAAATTGATGTCGTTGTCCTCGGCCACCAGCGCGCGCGCTTTGGTCAGCGGAGAAACGTCCAGCGCGGCGGCGGCGCCGTCCGCCGCGCGGGGCGAAAACTCCTCCGCCAGCCGCTCGAACAGCGAGCGGGCGCGCACCGGCTTGACCAGCCAGCCGTCAAAACCCTCGACGGCCGCGCCGCCGAAGGCGCGCCGCTCGAATGGCGAGAACAGGACCAGGCTCTTGGCGACGCCGGCCGCGCGCGCGGCGAGCGCAAGCGCATGGGTCGCCTCCTGCCCCAGCGCGCAATCGACGATGACGATGTCGGGCGCGGGGCGCCGGGCGAGCGCTCCAAGCCCGGCCTCAACTCCTGCGGCGCGCTCGATGACCGCGCCGCCCTCTTCGAGCCGGGCGGCGAGAGCGGGCGCCTCGAACGGCGAATTGGCGACCACCAGCGCCCGGCGTCCGGTGAGCCTCGCCTTCTCCGCCGCTTCGCGTTCGAACGGCGCCGCCGCCGACTCGGCCGGCAAACGAGCCGTGAAAGCGAACACACTGCCGCCGCCGGGATTGTCGGTAAGCGCGATCTCGCCTCCCATCAATTCCACCAGCCGCTTGCTGATAGCCAGGCCGAGCCCTGTCCCCTCGATATGGCGGTTGGGGTCACCCTGCTCGAAGTCCTCGAAAATGCGTGCGCGCCGGTCGGTCGGCACCCCCGGGCCGGTATCGGCGACGCTGAAGCGCAACAGGTCTCCCGGCCCGCACGTCACGGACACGCCGACGCCGCCGGATTGGGTGAATTTGACGGCGTTGCCGGCGAGATTGAGCAGCGTTTGTCTCAGCCGCAGCGCGTCGCCGCGCACCAGACGCGGCGCGTCGGCGGCGATCGAGGCAGCGATTTCGAGCCCCTTGCTTTGCGCGCCCGGCGCCAGCAATTCGCTCACCCCCTCGACCAGCGGCCGCAGCTCGAACGGCTCCTCGACCAGTTCGAGCCGGCCCGCCTCGATCTTGGAGAAATCGAGGATCTGGTCGATCAGGCTCGCCAACGCCGCGCCCGAGCCGCGAATCGCCTCGACATAGCTCGCCGATTCCGGCTCCAGCCGCGCGTCGCGCAACAGATCGGCCATGCCGAGGATGCCGGCCAACGGCGTCCGGATCTCGTGGCTCATCGTGGCGAGAAAGCGCGATTTCGCCTCGTTGGCCGCCTCCGCCCGCTCCCGCTCGGCCGCGCTCGCCTTGAGCCGCCACAGCTCGTCGCGCAAAGCCTCGTTCTGCGTCTCGGCGGCGCGCGCGCGCGTCTCGGCGGCCACACGCCGGCGCAGCAATTCGACCCCCATCATCACCACCAGGGCGACCTGCGGTCCGATATGGATCGCCAGCGTGGTCAGATCGGCCGTCATGGCGTTGGAAAGCAGGTTGAACATCAGGGGAACTCTTGCAACGAGACGCGGGCGACTTTGGCGGCATCTTGTCGCAACACCATTGAGATTCCCTTGCTGCGCTCACCGCCTCACGCCGCCGCCGCGCGCTCCGGCGCGCCGCGATACGACAGAGCCTCGCCCAGATGCAGCCGGCGCACCGGACCGCCGCCGTCGAGATCGGCCAAAGTGCGGGCGAGTTTCAGCACGCGATGGTAACCGCGCGCGGAAAGCGCCATCCGGTCGGCGGCGTCGCGCAGCAGCGCCATGGCCGCCGGCTCGGCCGCCGCGATCTCCTCGATCACGGCCGAGGGCGCCGCCGCATTGCAGCCGATGGCGTCGAGCCCGAGCTTGCGGAAGCGCTCGACCTGCATCGCCCGCGCCGCCGCCACCCGCTCGGCGATCTCGCGCGACCCCTCGGCCGGCGCGGGCCGCATCAGATCCGCGGCGGTGACGGCGCCGACGTCGATGGTCAAATCGAACCGGTCGAGCAGCGGGCCGCTCAGCCGCATCTGATATTGTCCGGCGCAGCGCGAAACCGGCCCTCGCGCGCAGGCGTATCCGGGATCGTCGGCGTGGCCGCAGCGGCACGGGTTCATCGCCGCCACGAGCTGGAACCGCGCGGGATAGACGATGCGATGATTGGCGCGGGAAAGCGCCACTTCGCCGGTTTCCAGCGGTTGGCGCAGGCTGTCGAGCGTCTGCGGATGGAACTCCGGCAATTCGTCGAGAAACAGCACGCCCCGGTGCGCGAGCGAGATTTCCCCCGGTTTGGCGTGATGACCGCCCCCGACCAGCGCCGCCATCGAAGCGGAATGATGCGGCGCGCGGAACGGCCGCCGGTCGGTCAAGGCGCCGCCCGGCAACATGCCGGCGACGGAATGGATCATCGACACTTCGAGCAATTCGCGCGGCCCCAGCGGCGGCAGGATCGAGGGCAGACGCTGCGCCAGCATCGATTTGCCGGCGCCGGGCGGCCCGCTCATAAGCAGATTGTGGCCGCCGGCGGCGGCGACTTCCAGCGCCCGCTTGGCGCTCTCCTGGCCCCTGACGTCGCGAAGATCCGGCAGATCTGGGTTTTGCGCCCGCAAAGCCGGCGTCGGCCGGGTGAGCGCTTGGCTGCCCCGAAAATGATTGGCGAGCTGGATCAGCGAGCGGGGCGCGAGAATGTCGAGATCTTCGGAGGCCCAGGCCGCCTCCGGTCCGCAGGCGAAGGGGCAGATCAGCCCGAGGCCGCGCGCATTGGCGGAGATCGCCGCCGGCAGCACGCCGGCGACCGAGCTGATCATCCCGTCGAGCGCGAGTTCGCCAATCACGGCATAGGCGTCAAGCGCGTCGGCGGGGATCGCCCCGATCGCCACCATCACGCCGAGCGCGATCGGCAGGTCGTAATGGCTGCCCTCCTTGGGCAGATCGGCGGGCGCGAGATTGACCGTGATCCGTTTGGCCGGCAGCGCCAGCCCCGAGGCGACCAGCGCCGAGCGCACCCGCTCGCGCGATTCCGCCACCGCCTTGTCGCCGAGGCCGACGACATTGAACGCCACAATGCCGTTGGCGATATGCACCTGCACATCGACCGGCCGGGTCTCGACGCCCTCGAACGCCATCGTGGTCACGCGCGTCACCATGTCCGCCTCCGGCCCTGAGACGGAACATTTGCAGAACACTAACGTTTTGGCAAGCCGTTTTTTGGCAAGTCGGCGCGCGCTGCCGTCACGGCTCGCGCGCGTTGCTTGCGGCGGCAAGCACGGCCGCCACGCTTTTGTCACCGCGATGGTCCTGCGAAATCGCCAACGACGCGGCGGCCATGCGAGCGCGCTGGGCTTCGTCGCGCAATTGCGACAGCGCCTGCGCGATGGCGCCGACATCGCCGACCGGAAACACCAACGCGTTTTCGCCCGGCCGCGCAATCGAGGTCGGCCCGACGGCGCCGGTCTGGTCGCTCAACGCCAGCGGCAGTCCCAGGATCGCCGCCTCCAACACCACCATGCCATATTGCTCGACCTCGCCGGCATGGGCGAACACGTCGGCCGCGGCGTAATAGGCGGGCAGCGCGTCGATGTTGACGAAGCCGCAAAACCGGGTCGCCACGCCCTGGGTCTCGGCGAGCGCCTCCAGCCGGCCGCGCTCGGCCCCCTCGCCGGCGATCAGCAGCACCGCGCCCGGCGCCAGCCTTGCGCAGGCGGCGATGAGATCGCCGACGCGCTTGCCCTTGGTCAGTTTGCTCGCCGCCATGACGACGAACGCGTCCGGCCTCAAGTCGAGTTCGGCGCGTTTGGCGGCGCGCAACGGCGCCCGCGCGGCCCGCGCGACCCAAAAGGCGTCGTCGATCATCACGGGGGTACGAAACATGCGCGCGCGGGGAAAGCCGAGCGAGGCGAAATGCGCTTCGCTGCGATCGCTCATCGTCAGCGCCGCGTCGTAGAGGCTGAGCAACCAGGGCGCGACCAGCGTCTTGACGCGCCGTCGCCAACCCGGCGGCGACACATGCGCGGAACTGTCGGCCGTCAGCAGCGTCCGCACGCCATAAAGCTTGCACCAGATAAGCGCGCGCAGCATCGTGCGCGAGCCGTAGCCGTGCAGGATGACGGAATCGGGTCGGAAGCGCGCCAAAGCCTCGCCGACACTTGGGTTGTCGATATGGAAGCCGGTGCGCTGGATCGACGCCGCCTCGGCCAGGAATTCGTGGGCATAGCCCGCCGTCAGATCGGTCGCCCAGGCGACATGGGTTTTCATGTCGGGGTCGAAGGTCTTGTCGAGGCCGATGCGCGAGGCGAAGATGACGTGCAACGCCAACGCCGGCTCGCGCGCGAGCGCCCGCCACAGCGGCGCGTAATACTGGATCGGATGCGAGACCACGACCGCCAGACGCAGCGCGCTCATCGGCCCGCTGCCTCAATCGCGCCGCGCAGCATCGCCGCGCTCGCCTCCGCCGCGCCGCTGGTCTCTACATAGGCGCGCGCGCGGGCGCGTGCGCCGTCACGCCAGGCCGCGCGCGCCGCTTCCGGCAGGGCGGCGAAGGTCTCGATCGCCTCGACAAAAAGCTCGGGCCGCGCCAGCGGCAGATCCCAACCGGCGCGGCGGTCGGCAAGGCC
>JANLPL010000033.1:0-4138 GCA_031367195.1 Bradyrhizobium sp. | reverse complement strand
GTTGAACGGCTTCTGGCGGAATAGCGGAGAAAACACTCATGCGCGGCATTATACTGGCCGGCGGCGCCGGCACGCGGCTGCATCCGATGACGCAGATCATCTCCAAACAGATGCTGCCGGTTTACGACAAGCCGATGTTCTATTACCCGCTGGCCGTGCTGATGCTGGCGGGCCTCCGCGAGATTCTCGTGATCTCGACTCCGCGCGATCTGCCGATGTTTCGCGAATTGCTGGGCGACGGCGGCAAATGGGGCCTATCGCTCAGCTACGCCGAACAACCGAGCCCCGACGGCTTGGCGCAAGCGTTCCTGATCGGCGAGGATTTCATCAAGGGCGATTCCTGCGCCCTGGTGTTGGGCGACAATCTGTTCTATGGCCACGGCCTGTCGCAGATGCTGACCGACGCGGCGAAGGACAAGACGCCGGGCGCGCGCGTGTTCGCCTATCACGTCATGGACCCCGAGCGTTACGGCGTCGTCGCTTTCGACGAGGCGGGACGGGCGACGTCAATCGAGGAAAAGCCGAAGGCGCCGAAGTCCAAATGGGCGGTGACGGGACTCTATTTCTACGACGATCGCGTCGCCAGCTACGCCAAATCGCTCAAACCGTCGGTGCGGGGCGAACTGGAGATCACCGATCTCAACCGCCTCTATCTCGAACGCGGCGAGTTGAACGTCGAAAAGCTGGGTCGCGGTTTCGCCTGGCTTGACACCGGCACACCGGATTCGCTGATCGAGGCGGCGGAGTTCATTCGCGCCTTGGAGAAGCGGCAGGGCTTCAAGGTCGCCTGCCCCGAGGAGATCGCCTTTCACCAGGGCTGGATTTCGCGCGACGCCGTGCTGGAACTGGCGCAGGCCTATAAGGGCGATTACGGCGCGTATTTGAGGCGGCTGGCGGAGTGAATGCGCTTCAGTGGGCGTCGAGCTTGAGGTGTAGCTCGATGCGGCGGACGCGCTCTTCAATCTCTGATTAAAGCACCCCATGGCCGATGGTGGAGGAATGATATTCCCTCACCGCCCGGCGCAGCGTGGCGATCTGATCGCCGAGACGCTTTTCAACGTCTATTTGGTCGGAAACCACATCGGCGGCCAGCGAGCGAACCTCTGCGCGCGCGTCGGTGATGTCGTCCTTCGTCGCCATGACCGAGCGCATTTCGGACATGTCTGAGCGCATCTCGCGCAGGATCGTCAAAATGAGGTTTTCAGGTTCCGGCATTGGCCCGTCTCGCCATCGACCCCCTCTTCATAATCTGTGCGGCAAAAATACGCCACCGCCCGCTCAACCCTTCCCCGCCTCCCAGCCGATGATCGCCTGCTTGCGCGCCAGCCCCCAGTGGTAGCCGGTTAGCGCGCCCGAGCGGCCGAGCACGCGATGGCACGGCACCACGAATGAGATCGGATTGCGCCCGACCGCCGCGCCGACCGCACGCGCGGCGGTGGGCTTGCCGAGCCGCGTGGCGATGTCGCCGTAGGTGGTCGCGCGCGCCATCGGCACGCGCAGCAGCGTCTCCCACACGCGCACCTCGAAATCGGTGCCGATCATCACGACGCGCACCGGCGCGTCGGGCCGCCATAAATCCGGCTCGAAGGCGCGACGCGCCAGCGGCGCGGTCGCGGCGTCGTCGGCCAGAAGCCGCGCACGCGGCCAACGCCGCTGCATGTCGGCCAGCGCCGCCTCGCGATTCGCCTCGTCGACGAAGCCGAGGCCCGCCAGCCCGCGCGGCGCGGCGACCACGATCGCCTCGCCGAACGGTGAATTGTGAAAGCCGTAATGCAGCGTCAGGTCGTCGCGCCGATAATCGCCCGGCGTCAGCCGCTCGTGGGTGACGAACAGATCGTGCAGCCGCCCCGGCCCCGACAGGCCAACTTCATAGGACGTGTCGAGCACGGTGGCGGAATCCCGCAGCAATTCGCGCGCGCGCTCGATGGTGATGGCCTGCAAGAAGGCCTTCGGCGTCAGCCCGGCCCAGCGTTTGAACACGAATTGCAGGTGCGAGGTGGAAAGCCCGACATGGGCCGCGATATCCTCGACCGAGGGTTGTTCACGCCAGCGTTTGGTGACGAATTCGAGCGCGCGCCGCACGGTGTCGTAATCGCCGGCCGGGGGGGTGGGAATATCGAGCATGGCGTTCTCCGACATGTTGCGCCCCTGCTATGCGCGCGGCGGCGCGACGGCTCCACCCGATTACGCCGACCGCGAATCGCTGATCGCGTCCCAGCCCCATTGCAGCAGCGGCAACGCCGCGCGCGCGAAGCCGTGGAGATCATCAATCAACCCGCGCTGTTTGATCCGCGCCGTCGCCAGCGGCCGCTGCACGACGATCGATTTCAGCCGCAAGGCGGCGGCGATCTCGGCGTCCTCCACGCCCTCGAACCCGCGCGGATTGCGCGTCATCGCATATTCGTTGGAGGGCGCGAGTTCAGCCTCCCCGAGCTTGGCGAGCATGGCCTTCCACGCTTTCGGCTTGCGCGCCATCGCGCCGCGCAGTTTCGCCAGCGTCTCCGGCTCGGGCGAATAGAACCCGGCGGCGGTGAAACAACCCTCGGGCGCGACGTGGACGTAGAACAGGCCGGGATCGTTCTTCGCGCCGCCGCGCGTCAATACGGCGCCGTGATGGGTCTTGTACGGGCTCTTGTCCTTGGCGAAACGCACGTCGCGGTAGATGCGGAAAACCGAGCCTTTGCGGTCGCCTTTGAGCGGGATCTTCGCCTTGGCGAAGGCGGCGGCGAGGTCTTCGACCAGATCACCCATCGGGCCTTTCAGATCCGATTCGAACGTCGCCTTGTTGGCGTCGAACCATTCCTTTGTCTGATGAAAGGCGAGGGCCTTGAGGAAGGGTAGGGCTTGCGGGCCGAAACCGGCGAAGGGCATGGCGGTCCTATGTCGAGGGCGGAGCGGGGATTGTCAGAACGCCTTTGGCAACCCGGCCTGCCTTAGCACCTCGTTCGCTGTGTGCCGACTTTTCGAACGGGGTACGATGACGACGCGCTTCTTGTCGGCGTCGAGCCACTTCTCGTGGCTGCCCTTGCCCCCGACGGTTTTTGTCCAACCGGCCTGCCGCAGAAGGCGGGCGATCTCGTCATAATAATCCTTCGCCATTCACGCGACGGCGAGTTCGCGCCGCGTCACGATCTGAACTTTGTAAGGCGCCGACGCGGAGGGAACGTTCGCCGCGATGACTTCAGGCGCGAGCGAGCGAACGAGATCGACCAATTCCTCGAAAGTGGCGGCTTCGACGACGAAGCCGGGAATATCGGACTCCGTTGTGAACACGCCGGCGTCCGGATCCCAAACGGCGGTCACGGTGAAGGCTTTCGTCATGCCAGACACTTATCAGGGCGCAGGGCGGCGCGCAAAGGGTTGAATGCGTCGTGAGGTATACTTCAAATTCGGACCATAGCGCGGTGCGTTCCCAAATTGGCGGGCCGTTAGGCGGTTATTTCGGAGCTTGATGCCGGAATTTGGCGCCAGATTTTGAATTTGATACCCGTAAGTGTTGCTTGTCTCAAAATTCAAGATATTTGAAACGGCGTTTTTTGCCCGAAAATCGAGGACTTTTGAGATTAGGGGCGTTCCTGCGGGAAGCGGCGCGGGCGGTCTCTCGCGAACGGAGCCGCGTCACCGCCCTGTCGGGCCTCCATCTCATAACGCTAGGCGGGCGGTCTCAGCGAAATCCGCCCCGACAATAACTTTTCAGTGTTAGTACCGCCGAGGTGCTATCAACAGCATCAGAACCAAATATATACCGAACGCGGTAAGAATACTAACCCATTTCGGTACGCCAAATTTTGGGAAAATCCGCCAGAGGGGAACGGCAATCAATATGGCGGCCAACAAAGCAATAACATTATAGGGCGAAAAAGTCCCCATGCGTTCCTCCCGAACCGCCCTTTGGTACCCAACCCGATAGCGATGACGACGTGAGGTTAGTTAGACGAATTCGAAGCCGCAAGCTATAAATTGATGCCCTTACCGTTCAATTTCGGTCGCTCTCGGGGGCACTCTCCCAAGAAGGAACCCTTTCAAGAGACGCCAGGCCGCCCCCGCGGTCCCCCCGCATTCCGGGAAAAGACGTCTCGAAACCCCTTCTCGATCGCGTCCCTCTCAAAACCCCGTGATCTCGCGGGTTACGAGAACG
>JANLPL010000019.1:0-12768 GCA_031367195.1 Bradyrhizobium sp. | reverse complement strand
CCCAACCCTCCCCCATCAAGGGGGAGGGAGGAGCGCGGAGGCGTTTCTTGGCGAATTTGAGGTCGCTTGCAAGATCGCTGCGCAAGGACGCCACTCGCGCGGAACGGATTCTGTGGTCTCGTCTTCGGCGAAAGGCCCTCGCGGGATTTCGTTTTCGCCGCCAGGTCCCGTTGTGCGGAAATATCGTCGACTTCGCCTGCTTCGAGGCGAGATTGATTGTGGAGGTTGACGGCGCCACGCATTCCTCGGATCGCGAAATCGCCCACGACGAACGGCGCGACGCCGTGATGAAAGCCGACGGGTTTGTCGTCGTGAGAGTTGGAAATGACGACGTATTCAACAATCTCGAAGGCGTGTTGGAGACGATCAGGCTGAAGTTGGTCGAGACGCCGTCGCGCGACGAAGGCGAAAAGTCGCCCGCGACGTGAATTCCCTCCCCCTTGTGGGGGAGGGTTAGGGTGGGGGGTAGCCACATCCTGAAAAGCGCGCGGTTTTCCCCCCTCCCCAACCCTCCCCCACAAGGGGGGAGGGGGCCGCCGCCGCAGTTCCAACGCCGCAGGTCCCAACGAAAACGACCGCACCGGAACCCCGAGAGGGCGGCTTCATACACACCGCTGGCGCCGCCGGAGCGGCGCGCGGTTCTTATTTGAGGGCGGACGAGACTTCCGAGAACTCGGCCGACAGCTTGGTGCCGAGGTTGGTCAGGATCGTGACCAGGGCGATCGCGATCAACGAGGCGATCAGGGCGTATTCGATGGCGGTGGCGCCGGACTCATTGGCGACGAAGTTCTTGAACTTGACCAGCATTGTATCGCTCCAGATTAGGTTACGTAGGGCCTTGCCATTTTGTCGAACTTTCGCTCAGTCTCGTTCGACTTGGCGTCCCGACACCCACAAGATGACGTAGCGTCGTAGTCAAAGCAAGCACAAGTTCGGTTCAACGTCGATGCAATGGGGGATATGATTTACGATATGTGATATGAAGCAGAGATTAATAGGTATTGATGAGTTGTTAATTTGTATTGAGGAGAAGTAAAAAGGGAAAAGGCCGATCCACGCGCGCGTCAATACGCTTGGACCGGCCTGAAGAGCAAAATGGAAGAAAGTCGAAGCCGCGCTGTTAGGCGAGCGTCACTTCATCGCGCTGCTGACTTCCGAGAAATAGCCGCTGAGCTTGGTGCCGATGTTGGTCAGCCCGGTGATCAGGGACAAGGCGATCAGGGAGGCCATCAAAGCATATTCAATCGCCGTCGCGGCGCTGTCGTCCCGCGTGAAGTCTCGCATGGATTTGGTCATTCCGGCTTCCCCGCCCGCGCCGCGCGCCGCACACAAATTGGATTCGACTGGAGTAACCTTGACGGCTCCAGATTGAGGAAACCTTGTCGCGATAGTCGCGTAACCCGATGCGAATCCGCGATTTGCGACTGCGCAGTGAAGCGGCCGTTAACGACTGACGCGAAAGGGCCTCAGGCGCTCGCCGCCTCGACCGCCGCGATCGCCGTCATGTTGACGATGCCGCGCGCGGTCACCGAGGGCGTCAGCACATGCGCGGGTTTGGCCGGGCCGATCAGAATCGGGCCGACCGGCAGGGCGTTGGCGATCACGCGGGTCAGTTGTAGCGCGGTGCTGCCGGCGTCGAGATTGGGGAAGATCAGCACATTGGCCTCGCCGTGCAGCCGGCAATCACCGATCACCCGCGCGCGGGCGAGCGTCGACAGCGCGGTGTCGGCCTGCATCTCGCCGTCAACCTCCAGTTCGGGGGCGCGCTCGCGCAATAGCGCCAGCGCCGCGCGCATCTTCACGGCCGACGGAGTGTCGGCCGAGCCGAAATCGGAATGCGAGAGCAGCGCGATTTTGGGCGTCACGCCGAATCGGCGCACGTGATGGGCGCAGGCGATTGTCATGTCGGCGATTTCCTGCGCGCTCGGATCGTAACGCACATGCGTGTCGGCGAGAAAGTAAGCGCCCGTGGCGGCGATCACCAGCGACAGCGCGGCGAAATCCGTGTGCCCGGGCGCGAGGCCGACAATGTCCCTGATGTGGTTCAGCCGCGATTCGAACCGGCCTTCCAGCCCGCACAGCAGCGCATCGACATCGCCGCGATGCAAAGCCAGAGCGCCGATCACGGAAGGCGAGGTCCGCACCACGGTCCTGGCGACGTCGGGCGTCACGCCCTTGCGGCCCGCCACTTTGAGGTAATCGGCGACATAGTCGCGGTAACGCGGGTCGCTGCGGGGATCGACCACCTCGAAATCGCGCCCGGCTTTCAGCGCCAGGCCATAGCGGCGGATGCGCTCCTCGATAATCTCGGGCCGGCCGATCAGCACCGGCTCGGCGATCCGCTCCTCCAGCACGACCTGGGTCGCGCGCAGCACACGCTCGTCCTCGCCCTCGGAATAGATCACGCGCTTTTTCGCCTCGCGCGCCTTGGCGAACAGCGGCTTCATCATGAAGCCGGAGCGGAACACGAAGCGGGCGAGTTTGTCGGCGTAGGCGTCGAAATCGGCGATGCCGCGCCTGGCGACGCCGGTTTCCATCGCCGCGCGCGCGACAGCGGGCGCGATTCGCAGCATCAGGCGAGGATCGAACGGGCTCGGAATCAGCGATGTGCGGCCAAACAGCGCCGCCTCGCCGCCATAGGCGCGGGCGACGACGTCAGAGGGCGGCTCGCGCGCCAAGGCCGCAATGGCGGTGACCGCCGCCTTTTTCATCGCCTCGTTGATGGCGGTGGCGCCGACATCGAGCGCGCCGCGGAAGATGTAAGGAAAGCACAGGACGTTATTGACCTGATTGGGATAATCGGAACGGCCGGTGCAGATCATCGCGTCGGGGCGGGCCGCGACGGCGAGTTCGGGCATGATCTCAGGCGTCGGATTGGCCAAAGCCAGAATCAGCGGGTCGCGCGCCATTTTGGCGAGCAACTCGGGCTTGAGCACGCCGCCGGCGGACAGGCCGAGGAAAATGTCGGCGCCGTCGATGACGTCGGCGAGCACGCGCGCGTCGGTGGTTTGCGCGAAAACGGATTTCCAGCGGTCCATCAGCTTCTCGCGGCCCGTATAGACGACGCCTTCGAGGTCGCAGACAAAGATGTTCTCGCGCCGCGCGCCCAGCGACACCAGGAGATTGAGCGAGGCGAGCGCGGCCGCGCCCGCGCCGGAGCAGACGATTTTCACCTCGCCGATCTGCTTGCCCGCGATCTCCAGCGCATTGGTCACGGCGGCGGAGACGATGATCGCGGTGCCGTGCTGGTCGTCGTGGAACACGGGAATGCCCATGCGGGCCTTCGCTTTCTCCTCGATCTCGAAACACTCCGGCCCCTTGATGTCCTCAAGGTTGATGCCGCCGAAGGTCGGCTCCAGCGCGACGATGATATCGACCAGCCGGTCGACGTCGGTCTCGGCGACCTCGATGTCGAATACGTCGATGCCGGCGAATTTCTTGAACAGGACCGCTTTGCCCTCCATCACGGGCTTCGCCGCCAGCGGGCCAATCGCGCCGAGGCCCAACACGGCGGTGCCGTTGGTCAGCACGGCGACGAGGTTCTGCCGCGCGGTATAGA
Organism: Bradyrhizobium sp.; assembly: GCA_031367195.1. GTDB lineage: Bacteria > Pseudomonadota > Alphaproteobacteria > Rhizobiales > Beijerinckiaceae > Roseiarcus. Next base: position 9,209 of record JANLPL010000019.1, on the reverse strand, counting down.
GAGCGGCGTCTTCGGGGTTGGCCGCGATCGCCTCGCAGGGGAAGGCGACGCCGGGGGAATAGGCCAGCGCCAGATCGCGCTGATTGGCGAGCGGTTTGGTGGCGGCGATTTCAAGCTTGCCCGGCCGCGGCTCGCGGTGAAAATGCAGGGCGTCGGATTTAAGGTCGGCGACGGGTTCCCTAGGCATTCGACATTCCTGCACAGATGGCGTTGCGACTCATGCTCTCGTGGCGTGGTTTGAGCAAGGCGGCGCGCGCGGACCTGGGTTCGCTGCGTCGCGCGGGGTTGATTGGCGACGCTTGTTGATGTGAGCGGGCGCTAGCGCCCCTGCTTGGCGATGAAGCGCGCGAAGCGCTCGGAATCCGGGGCGCCGAACAATTCGGCCGGCGCCCCTTCCGCCTCGACGCGGCCCTCGTGCAGGAACACGACGCGGCTCGACACTTCGCGCGCGAAACCCATTTCATGCGTGACGACGAGCATGGTGCGCCCCTCCTGCGCGAGTTTACGCATCACGCGCAACACTTCGCCGACGAGTTCGGGGTCGAGCGCCGAGGTCGGCTCGTCGAACAGCATCACTTTCGGCCGCATCGCGAGCGCGCGGGCGATCGCGGCGCGTTGCTGTTGGCCGCCGGAGAGGTGGGCGGGATAATAATCCGCCTTGTCGGCGATGCCGACCTTGTCGAGCAGCGCGCGCGCCTCCGCTATCGCCTCGCCACGCGGTCGCTTCTGCACGTGGATTGGCGCCTCGATCAGGTTTTCGAGGATCGTCATATGCGACCAGAGATTGAAGCTCTGGAACACCATGCCCAACTCGGAGCGCAGGCGGTCGAGCTGATGCCGGTCGGCGGCCTCGCGCCGGCCGTCGCGGCGCGTGCGCATCACCAGCGTTTCGCCGGCGACGGCGACGCGGCCTTCGTCGGGCGTCTCCAGCAGGTTGATGCAGCGCAGGAACGTGCTTTTGCCGGAGCCCGAGGCGCCGAGAATGGAGATCACGTCGCCTTCTTGCGCGGTCAGCGAGATGCCCTTCAGCACCTCATGCGGGCCGAAGCGCTTGCGCATGTTTTCAACCGTCAGCGCGGGAACGTCAGAGCACATCGGCGACCTTTACCGCGACGGGGCGGCCGCGCAGATGCGGCGACAGCCAATATTCGAGCGCGGCCGCCGCGCGCGCGATGAGAAAGTTCAGCGCGAAATAGATCGCGCCGGCGACCAGCAAGGGCGTGTAGGTGACGAGCGTGTCGTTGCGAATCTTCAGCGCGACGCTCATCATGTCCCACAAGGTGACCAGCGAGACGAGCGCGGTCGCCTTGGTCATCGAAATCAGTTCGGTGGTGTAGGCGGGCAGGGCCTGACGCAGCGCAATGGGGAAGATCACGCGGCGGAACAACGTAAAGCCGGACATGCCGCACGCGCGGGCGGCTTCAATCTGGCCTTGGGAGATCGCCGCCAGCGCCATGCGGAAGATTTCGCTCTGATAGGCGGCGGTGCACAGCGCAAGCGCCAGCACCGCGCAGGAAAAGGCGTCGCGCAGGAACGGCCAGAACAGACTGGCGCGCACGGCCGCGAACGAGGCGAGGCCGTAATAGACGACGAACAATTGCACCAGCAGCGGCGTGCCGCGAAACACGAAGACATAGGCGCGCGCGAAGGCTTCAAGCGGCGCGACGCCGCTCACCCGCGCCGCCGTCACGCCCATCGCGACGAGGCCGCCGAGCGCGACCGAAAGCGCCCAGACTTCCAACGTGAGCGGCAGCGCCGCGATCAGGCGCCAAAAGGTGCTAGCGAGAAAGGCGAGGTCCATGTCAGGCCGCCCGCCGTCGGCCGCGTTCGGCGCGGCGCTCGGCCGTGTCGAACAGGCGGTTGGAGAACAGGGTCAGGATCAGATAGAGCGCGCCGCCGGCGAGGTAGAAGGTGAAGGGCTGGCGCGTCGAACCGGACGCGACCTGGGCCGCGCGCATCAACTCGGTCAGGCCTGTGACGGAGATCAGCGAGGAATCCTTCAGCGCCACCTGCCAGAGATTGTTGAGGCCGGGCAGAGCGAAGGCGACCACCTGCGGCGCGACGATGCGCCGGAACATCAACCAGCGCCCCATGCCGCAGGCGCGGGCCGCCTCCAACTCGCCTCTGGGGATGGCGAGAAAGGCGCCGCGGAACAGCTCCGCCTGATAGGCGCCCGAGATCGCGCCTACCGCCAGCGCGCCGGCGAAAAACGGCGGCACGCCGAGAAAGCCCTCGCGGCCGAGTGCGTGGCCGAGGCTGGTCAGCAGCCCGGAGGAACCAAAATAGATGAAATAGATGATCAGCAATTCCGGCACGCCGCGAAAGATCGCGGCATAGACGTCGCCGAGCGCAGCGGGAAGCCGCGCGCCGGAAAGCTTCGCGGTCGCCACCGCCGCGCCAATCGCCGCGCCGATCAACAGCGCGACAGTGGCGACCAGCAATGTCATCAACGCGCCTTCAAGCAGCGCCGGCCCCCATCCCCGGGGGCCGAACCCAAGCGCGTCGAGCGGGCTCACCTAAAAGCTCAGATCAAGGCGTGGTGTCGATCTTGAACCACTTCAACGAATATTTCTGGATCGAACCGTCGGCGAAGGCCGCCTTCAGCGCCTCGTTGAATTTCGCGGTCAGCTCGGCGTCCGCCTTGCGGATTCCCATGCCGACGCCGACGCCAAACGTGCCGCCCGTGAATTGCGGCCCGAGGGCCGCAAAATCCGCGGCGTCGGGCTTGGCGAGCATGGCGACAAGGGTCGGTTGATCGTCGAGTTCGGCGTCAATGCGCCCCGACTTCAGGTCTAGGTCGCGGTCGTCGGTGGTCTTGTATTCCTTGATCGTCGCGACATCCTTGAACGTCTCTGTCAGGAAGGTCGCGTGCGTGGTGGAGACCTGCACGCCGATGGTCTTGCCCTTCAGCGCCTCCTTCAGCGCCTTGATCGAGGCGTCGCCGGCGGCCTTGTCCTTGGTCAGGTTGATGATCTTGCCGTTGTCCGACAGCTTGGCCAGTGGGCTCGATTTGGCCGCGACGAAGGCGGCCGGCGAGGCGGAATAGGGATTGGAGAAGTCGATCTGCTTCTTGCGCTCCTCAGTGATCGACATGCCGTCCATGATGACGTCGAACTTGCCGGCGTTGAGGCCGGGAATCATGCCGTCCCAATCCTGCGCGATGATCTTGCATTCGACCTTGATGCGCGCGCACAGGTCATTGACCACGTCGGGCTCGAAGCCGACGATTTTTCCGCTGGGGTCGGTCAAGTTATAGGGCTCGTAGGCGCCCTCCATGCCGATGACCACCGTTTTCCAGTCCTTCGCGGCGGCGCCGGCGTTCCCAAGTCCCAGCGCGAGCGCGGCGGCGGCCAGTAATTTTATGCAATGCATGGAAAACCCCTCCGACTCCGGAAGGGCGCGCCCTTCGGAGCGGACATACAAGCGGCGAATGCGACGTTTGTAAACGGGGAATGACGAATTGAACCGCTTCACGGGCGCTGCGAATGTCATCGAAATAAGCTATAGCGGCGCGATGCGCGTTTCCGATCTCGATCTCATTTTCATTCCCGAAACTGGCGCTGTCTCTCCCGATCACTGGATCGCCCGGTGGAGCGCCAAACTCTCGACGGCGAAGCTTGTGCCCGCCCTCGATCCGCTCGCAACGGCCGCGGCGCTGATCGCCGCCGTCAACGAGGCGGCGCGTCCTACGCTGTTGATCGGCTATTCCACCGGCGCCATCGTCGCCGCGCTTGCGGCTCAATCGCTGCAAGGGTCCAATTGTCGCGGCGCCTTTCTCGTCGGCCCGCCCGACGACGAGACGCTGAAGACGCTCGACGGCGGCGTCTGGCCGCAGGCGCCGCGCGAACGGCTGCCGTGGCCGGCGGTGCTGGTGGCGAGCCGCACCGACCCGTGGTCGTCGCACCGGCAATCGCTGGCGCTGGCGAGCGACTGGGGCGCGGATTTCGTCGATGCAGGCGAATCCGGCCGGATCGACGCCGAGTCCGGTCACGGGCCGTGGCCGGACGGGCTGATACGACTCGGCGGTTTCTTGAAGATGCTGGGATGATCCGCGAACTCGCGCGGCTGCTCGCCGAGGCATCGCCGAAATTGCACCCGCGCCCGATCGCCATCGTCGCTTTGGACGGCTTCGCCCTGCCCGAGACGCTGGCGGCCGAAGCTTTGATCGGCAGCTTCCGCGAAGCGGAAGGGCTGACGCTTTATGTCGATCTCGCCGCCGCCGAAACGACGAAGCTGAGAATCGCGATGACCGCGGCGTGGATCACGATGACGGTGAACTCCGCGCTCGACGCCGTCGGCTTCACGGCGGCGTTTTCCGCCGCGCTCGCGCAAGCGGGGATCGCCTGCAACGTGGTGGCCGGCGCCCGGCATGACCATCTATTCGTGCCGTGGGAGCAAAGGCTGGCCGCAATGGCGGCGTTGCGGCGGCTCGGCGGCGCAAGCTGAGCAAAGCGCCGCTTGCGATGCGGCGCGGCGATCGTGCATTTCGCATCAGGTCGTTCTAACGTCCGCTTGTTCCGTTCAATGCGAAAGACAAGACGATGGCGCGCGTCCTGATCCCTCTGCCAAGTCTCGATTTTGATCCCACCGAGGTTGCGGTCAGTTGGTTGGTGCTCAGCAACGAAGGCCACCGGGTGACCTTTTCGACGCCGGACGGGAAACCGGCGCAATGCGATCCCATCATGATCTCGGGACGCGGTCTCGATCCCTGGAGTCCGATCCCGATGATCGGAGATATCAAGCTGATCGGGCTGATTCTGCGGGCGAACGGCGATGCGCGGCGCGCCTATGCGAGCATGACGAAAACCCCGGCCTACCAGTCGCCCCTTGTTTGGCGAGACACTGTCTCGGCCGATTTCGACGGGTTGCTGCTCGGCGGCGGCCATTGCGCGCGGGGGATGCGGCAATATCTGGAAAGCGAGATTTTGCAGCAACTCGGCGGCGAATTTTTCGCCGCTGACAAGCCCGTGGCCGCCATTTGCCATGGCGTGTTGCTGGCGGCGCGCAGCCGGGGGGCGGACGGTCGCTCGGCGCTCTATGGTCGCAAAACGACTGCGCTGACCTGGAGGCAGGAGCGGACCGCAACCGGCCTCGCGCGCATCGGCCGCTTCTGGGACCCCCATTATTACCGCACCTATTTGGAGCAGCCGGGTCAGCCGCAGGGCTACATGTCGGTGCAGCAGGAAGTCACCCGCAATCTGGCCGACCCGAAGGATTTTCTCGACGTACCCGCCGCCGATCCTCACTTCCGCCGAAAGACATTGGGCGCGGCGCGGGATTCGGCGACCGACGACACGCCGGCCTGGGTTGTCCGTGATCGCAACTACGTTTCAGCGCGCTGGCCTGGCGACGCATACACATTCGCCAAGACCTTTTCGCAGAGGCTGCGCGCCTAACCCAGTTCCACCACGCCCCCCGGCGGCGGCGCGAGAAACCGCTCCGCAGGGACGCCCGCCCGCGCCAGCGCCTCCGCCAGCCGACGCGGCGGCTCGTGGTAAGGCTCGCTGGTGAGGCGGAACGTGCCCCAGTGGCAGGCGATGGCCTGTTCGGCGCCGAGCGCGGCGAAGATCGCCAGAGCCTCCTCAGGGTCGCAATGCTGCTCGCGCATGAACCAGCGCGGCGCATAGGCGCCGATGGGCAACAGCGCGAGCCGCATCTTGCCGTGCCGTGCGGCGATGGCGGGAAACAGCGAACCGTCGCCGTAGCCGGTGTCGCCGGCATAGAAGATGGCGCCCGAAGCGCCAGCGACGACGAAAGAACCCCAAAGCGCCATGCGGCGATCGTTGCGACCGCGCGCCGACCAGTGCAGCGAAGGCTCCAGCGTCAGGCGCAGCGCGCCGACCTGGGCCGACTGGCCCCAGTCGAGCGGACGCGCGTCGATGGCGCTGTCATGGCGGCGCAGGATCGTGTCGTTGCCGAGCGGCGTCCAGACCGGGCAGGGGCGGATTTTCGCCAGAAGCGCGAGGGTGGCGAGATCCATGTGGTCGTAGTGGTTATGGGTCAGCAGGATCGCGTCGAGCGGCGGCAGCGCCTCGATTTCCAGCGCCGGCGCCGTCGCGCGCTTCGGCCCGAGCCAGCCCCACGGGCCGGCGCGCTCGGACCAGACCGGATCGGTCAAGAGGTTGAGGCCCTGCGTCTGGACGAGAAAGGTCGAGTGGCCAATCAGGCTGACGCGTAGACCCTCGACGCGCTCGGGCGGGGCCGGGCAGGGCAGGGTCGGCGGGCTCGCAGGCCAAGGCTCGCGCTCGCGCCGCGCGTCGCGCAACATGCGGAACAATTCGCCAAGCGACTTGTCCGGCGGGGCCCCGGGATAGAAGAACCGCTCGCCGTCGAAATGATCTGAGACGGGGCCGTTGTAATAGGGATTGCGCGCCAAGGGATTAGAACGTCTTTTCCGGGCCGCCGAAACCGTGCATCCGGTTGGCCCATTGCAGCCCGATCAGCGCGCCCTTGATGCGCGGCAGCAGAATCAGGCTGGAGCCGAGCGCGAGCGCGGACCAGATCAGCGCGGGAATCCAGAACGGCGAATCCGGCGCGACCCACTCGCTCGCCAACACGCCGGCGATGATGAAATGGCCGACGATGGCGATGGTGAAATAAGCCGGCGCGTCGTCGGCGCGCTGATGCGACAGTTCCTCGCCGCAAGCCTCGCAATGATCGACCACCTTGAGATAGGCGCGGAAAAGCCGCCCCTTGCCGCAAGCGGGACAGCGGCACATGAGGCCGCGACGCAGCGAGCGGCCGAGCGGCCGGCGTGTTTCGAGGGTGAGGGGCAGATCGGTCATTTGCGTTTCTTCTTCGAGCCACGGCTGGCGCGTTCGCCGCGCGACAGCATTTCGAATCGCAACGCCCCGGCGAAGGGCGCCGCCTCCAGCAGTTTCACCTCGACGCTGTCGCCGAGCCGGAAGGACACGCCCGTTCGCGTGCCCGTGAGGGCGCGGGAAGGTTCGTCGAAGCGGAAATAGTCGGCGCCCAGCGAGCCGGCGGGGATAAAACCGTCGGCGCCGGTGTCGGCGAGTTTTACGAACAGGCCGACCTTGGTGACGCCGGCGATGCGGGCGCGGAAACGCGCGCCGATGTGCTGCGAAAGGTAGGTCGCGACCAGCCGGTCGGCGGTTTCGCGCTCGGCCGCCATGGCGCGGCGCTCGGCGGCGGAGATGCGCTGCGCGACATCGGCGAGCGAGGCGGCGCTGGCGTCGCTCAGGCCGTCGTCGCCGAGCTTCAGCGCGCCGATCAGCGCGCGATGCACAATGAGATCGGCGTAGCGGCGGATTGGCGAGGTGAAATGCGCGTAACGGCGCAGGTTGAGGCCGAAATGGCCGTAATTCTCATGCGTGTATTCGGCCTGAGATTGCGCGCGCAGCACGACCTCGTTGACCAGCGGCTCGTGGGGCGCGCCCTTCACCTTGGTCAGCACCGCGTTGAAATGGGTCGGCCGCAGCCGCTCCGATTTGGCCAGCTTGACGCCGAGCGTGCTCAGGAACTCGCCGAGATTGCCGAGCTTTTCGACGCTCGGCGCGTCATGGGCGCGGTAGATCAGCGGCGATTGCGCGGCCTCCAACGTCTCGGCGGCGGCGACATTGGCCAGGATCATGAATTCCTCGATCAGGCGATGCGCGTCGAGCCGCTCCGGCCAGCGCACGTCCTTCAGCCGGCCCTCCGCGTCGAGCACCAGCTTGCGCTCGGGCAGGTCGAGATCGAGCGGATCGCGGATGTCGCGTTCGCGTTTCACGGACGCGTAGGCGGCCCATAGCGGGCGCAACACCGGGTCGAGCAAAGGCTGCGTCGTCTCGTCCGGTCGGCCGTCGATCGCGGCTTGCGCCTGATCGTAGGCGAGCTTGGCGACCGACCGCATCATGATGCGGTGAAAGCTGTGGCGCGTCTTACGTCCGTCCGCCCCAATGTGAAGGCGCACCGCGAGCGCCGGTCGGTCCTCGCCCGCCCGCAGCGAGCAGAGGTCGTTGGAGATGCGCTCGGGCAGCATCGGCACGACGCGGTCGGGGAAATAGACGGAATTGCCGCGCTCCAGCGCCTCGCGGTCGAGCGCGGCGCCGGCGTGCACGTAATAGGCGACGTCGGCGATGGCGACGGTGACGATAAAGCCGCCGTCGGGCAGGGCTTCCGCATGGACAGCGTCGTCGTGGTCCTTGGCGTCGGCGGGATCGATGGTGACGAGCGCCAGCGCGCGCCAGTCCTCGCGATGCGCCATCGTCGCCGGCCGGGCGGCCTTGGCCTCGGCGAGCGCGGCGTCGGAAAAGACGTCGGGCAGGCCATGCGCGGCTATGGCGATGCGGCTGATCGCGCGTTCGGTATCGACCGGCCCGAGCCGCTCCAGCACGCGTGCGGCCGGGGCGCCGCTGTTGCGTTCGCGCAAGGGGGCGAGCGAAACCAGTTCGCCGTCGCGCGCGCCATTTTCGAGCCCGGGGGCTACGAAATAATCGCGCCCGGCCGCGCGCTTCTCAATTCCCTGGACACGGCCGCCGCCGGTTTCCAGCGCGAAAAAGACGCCGAGCGGGCGCCCGGCGCCCTTGTCGAGGATTTTGACGATGCGGCCGTTGTAGCTCCCGCTCGCCTCGTCATAGGCGACGCGCATCAGCGCGCGGGAGCCCAGCGTGGGGGCAGGAGCGCGGTCGCGCTTGACGCGGGACGGACGGATGAGGATGCGCGTTTCCGCGCCGCCCTCGGCAGGCGTTGCGACAAAAACGCCGTCCGGCCCGCGCTCGACAATGTCGGCGACCAGCATCGCCGGCAGGCGGCCCTGACGAGAAAGGACTTTGCGACCGCGCTGGACCGCGCCTTCCGTTTCCAGACCGCGGATCAGCGTTTTCAACTCGCCCTTGGCCTCGCCCTTGACGCGAAAGGCGCGGGCGAGTTCGCGCTTGGTGACGCGGGGCGAGGGTTTGACGCCGGTCGGGGAGGCGCCGCCTTCGATAAAGGCGAGCACTTGCGCGCGGGAAGGCGGGGCGGATTTGTCGGGGATTTTGCGGGACATGTCTTGGCGGGGTTCGCGACGGAGCGCCGCATCCGTCCATCTAAGGCGCGGGGGCGGGATCGGCAAGGCGGAGCGCGGCGAGGCCATCTCGCGCTGTCCGCGTCAAGCGCGTAAGCGCGCGCTCCTCCGCTCCGCTGCGGCCGCTTCGCGGTGACTCGGCCATCGCGAGATGGCTTTTGTCTGACATGAGCTTCGACGGACGCCCCCGGCCGCCAAG
>JANLPL010000004.1:0-6935 GCA_031367195.1 Bradyrhizobium sp. | reverse complement strand
TCATGCTGACAGGTTATGTCGTCTTTCCCTCCTGGCGCGTCCTCCTCGAAGCCCTCACAAATTCCACCATCCCGCCAGAACTCGTGAATATCCGCGATGGCCCATAAACCGAACGCGATGCGCTACTTTTAGAATTGCTGGCGCTGGCGGCCTGCGAAAGATTAGGCCTGCGAGCGCACGTCGCCGCGTTTCATCCTGGATGCTCCGCCGCGCCGCGGGCGATCGCCTCGATGCCGCGCAGCACGCCCTGGCGGGCGATCTGTCCGCCGTGGCCACCCACGGCGCCGATAGCATCGTAGGCGCCGATGAGCCGCCAAATCTCGTTGGCGACCTTCGAACGATAAGGATCGGGCAGCGGCGGCGTCTTGTGAATCTTGCGGTCGCCGCCGATATACCAGACCTCGCCGGTCGCTGGATTGAGATAGACAATATTGAGAATGCCGGACGGAATAGGAATACGGGGGATGCTGATGCGGTTGACCTCCAGGCAGAACGCGATCAGCCCAGGGATAACGTCGCGCATCGTCAAATCGTAGATAGCGGGATCGGCGGTCGCGAGAAACGGATCGGTCGGCGGGTTAGCAAGCCCGCCGTCAGTGGCGAAGTTGAATTCGACCGTATAGCCGAACATCTTGCTCTGGCCGGCCTGTGCAATATGACGCGAGAAGGCATAATCGTCGCTGGCGCCGGCGGTCGGATAGAGCCCGATCGCGGGCTTGGCCAAATACGCCCTCCCGCGCACCGTGTTCATCGCATCGCGGATCGATGCCGCAATCGCCGTGGTCGCCGCTTCGTCGGCGGCGCTGAGATATTCGCCATAGCCGGAGCCGATCACGCCGCGCTGTCCATCGAACGCCGGATTGGCGAAATTCATGGTCGGGTTGGTGTTCTGGTTCTCGTCGTCGCCCCAATTGTAGAGCACGTCGCCGGTGTAGGAATGCAGATCGAGGAACAAAGTGAGGTTGGAATATGTGTCCATCAGCCAATTAACGTTGCGCGTCTCAGGTTCGGAGAACGCCGCCGGGCCGTGAAACGTAGCAGCCGAAGGGTCGTCCGAAGCGAGGCTGTCGTTCCAGGCCGCGGGGTTGAAGAATGTCTTGAAATCCCAAAGAAAATCATAATTGCGATTGATATCGACGCCAACCTTGGCGGGGTCGCCGCCCGAGGCGGCGGGATTGCGGTTCTTGCGCCACAGCGCGACGCTGTTGTGGCTGAACTCGACGCCGTCGGGGTTGACGCAGGGAAAGATGACGATCGTCGTCTGCTCAAAAATCTGTTTGATGTCGGCGGCGGAGAAGCTCTTGCCGCCATATTGCAATCCTTTGCCGCTCGTATAGGCATTGAGAATATCGCCGGCAAAACTGACGACAATGTCGGGTCCCGCCCATTCGCGCGCGTGGACGCCGCCGATGATGAGACCGGCGGGATGTCCCGGCGCATTGGGAAGGCCCATGTGCAGGGCGTGACAGGTTCGGTTCTCGATCGTCTTGTTCGGCAACTCGACCCGGTGACATAAAGCGGGATAGGTGATCTCGAAGAACGCCAGCGCGGATTCCACTTCGGCCGTCGTCATGATCGCGCCCATGGTTCCCTCCGTTTTAGTCGCGGCTTTGTTTCAGATCAGTTTGCCAATTGTTTCGGGTCCGCGCTTGCCGCCCTCGAAGCGGTTGGTCTTGGAAATCAGTTTCTGCATGCGCTGGCCCTCGGCATGCGCGTCGCCGAGGACATCGACTTTGCGGCCCGCCTTGCGCAAGGCGCCGACAACCGCGCCGCTGGCATAGGCATGCAGCCGGCTTGAACCGCCGCGAGGGTCGCGCTCCTGCGGCATGCAGCAATAATCGAGCTTGAACGCGCCGAGATTGCGCACCGTCTCGTGCGGGCTCATGTCAATGTGGACGCGATAGATTGTCTTATCGTTCACCGGCGCATCCAAGCCGACGGGAGCGGCGACGAAACGGGCTTTCCTGGCCATGCGATTCCTCCCGGATTTGCTATCGTTGGGTGGAATGAACGTCTTTGGCGAGCGCGACGAAATGAGAATAGCCGAAGCATCGTCCCCCGCGCCGGGGTTTGTCAACAATTCATTGGATGCAAATCAAAAGCATGCGCATTATGCGCGAATGCCGCCGCGCGGCCTCGACGAAGGCTGGGCGCGAGGTTGGCCAAGGGCGGCGGGATTGCGCCCGCCGCCCCGGCCTTGTCTCAGTTCTTCGCTTTGTCGACCAGCTTGTTCTTGCCAATCCACGGCATCATCGCGCGCAGCTTGGCGCCGACCTCTTCGATCGGATGCGCGTTGGCGCGCGCGCGCGTGGCCTTGAACGAGGTTTGGTTGACCTTGTTCTCCAGCATCCAGTCGCGCGTGAATTTGCCCGACTGGATGTCTTCCAGCACGCGTTTCATCTCCGCCTTGGTCTCACCCGTGATGATGCGCGGGCCGGTGACGTATTCGCCATACTCGGCGGTGTTGGAGATCGAATAGTTCATGTTGGCGATGCCGCCCTCGTAGATGAGGTCGACGATCAGCTTCACTTCGTGCAGGCACTCGAAATAGGCCATTTCCGGCGCATAGCCGGCTTCGGTCAGCGTCTCGTAACCGGCGCGGATCAATTCGACCAGACCGCCGCACAGCACGACCTGCTCGCCAAACAGATCGGTCTCGCATTCTTCGCGGAACGAGGTTTCGATCACGCCCGCGCGTCCGCCGCCGATCGCCGAGGCGTAGGACAGGCCGAGGTCATGCGCGTTGCCGCTCGCGTCCTGATGGATCGCGATCAGGCAAGGCACGCCGCCGCCTTTCAGATATTCGGAGCGCACGGTGTGGCCGGGGCCTTTGGGAGCGACCATCAGCACGTCGAGATCGGCGCGCGGCTCGATCAGGTTGAAATGCACGTTGAGGCCGTGCGCGAACAGCAACGCCGCGCCCGTCTTCATGTTGGGGGCGAGATCGGCGCGATAGATGTCGCCCTGTAGCTCGTCGGGCGTCAGCATCATCACGACATCGGCCCATTTCGCCGCGTCGGCCACCGTCATCACTTTGATCCCCTCGGCTTCAGCCTTCCTAGCGGAAGGCGAGTCGGCGCGCAGCGCGACCGCGATGTCCTTGGCGCCGGAATCGCGCAGATTCAGGACATGCGCGTGGCCCTGGCTGCCATAGCCGACGACGGCGACGCGTCTGCCCTTGATGAGATTGAGATCGGCGTCGGAATCGTAGTAAACGCGCATGGATCAAGCCCCTGGCCGCTTGCCGGCCCCTGTCAAAAAGCGCGAATTTGCGCCTGTGGCCGGGGCTTTTCGTGCAAACGGGGCCGGCGCGTCAAGCGGCGTCGCGGGCCGGGGTTTTTGCGGGTGCGGGTATTTTCAGCGCAACGGATTGGCGTCGTTGCTGAAATGACAAATGTTCCTGCTTTGTCCAGGCCGTCGGTTTAGTCGACACCATCCAAATTGGTCGCAATGGCCGCCCTTGTGAGCGACCCAAACTCCGTCAGGCAGGGTCTTGCTCTGGCCGCCGATGCGCGCTCCGTCCCGCGAGGCCCGCTTTCGCGCCTGGCTCGCTACCTGAAAATCGGACCACCGCAATTTCGCTCGCCCGCTTCCCTCACGCTTGCGGATGGGAGCCTGCAAATCCGTCGGAGGGTTCAACCGTCGGCGCGCGCTCCACCCGCCGCCGCATCGCTTCGTTGGCGAGCGCCGCCGCGAGCATCGCGAGGGCTGTCGCGACGAACACCGCCCGCAGGCCGAATCGCGCCGCGACCGCCGCGCCCGCGAAAGGCCCGGCGATCTGGCCGAAATATTGCGCCGATTGCGAAAAGCCGAGAATGCGGCCCATGGCGGCGTCGGGCGCGCTGCGGCGGATCAGCGCGGTGATGGCGGGCAAAAGACCCGCCAGCGTCAGCCCCATCGCAAACCGCAAGGCGACGAGTTGCCAGGGCGCGGTCACGAAGGTCTGCGGCGCGATCGCCGCGGCGGCGGCCGCAAAGCTCAGGGCGACGACGCGCCAATGGCCGTGCGCGTCGGCGATGCGTCCGATGGTCGGCGCGGCGAGAATGGCGGCGAAGGCGCCGGCCGACATGGCCGCCCCGGCATAGAGCACGACGTTTTCGCCCGGACGGGCGATTTCGCCGACATAAAGCGTGACGATCGGTTCGATCGACATATTGGCGACCAGCAGCAGCGCGGCGGAGGCGAGCATCAGCGCGATCGGCCGCCAGTCCGGCACGATGTCGCGCAAAGGCGGCAGGCGGCCGTTCTCGCGCCGCGGCCGTAGCGTCCGGTCCTCGCGGATGAGGAAAGTCGTCGCCAGAAAGGCGACGAAGATCGCCCCGCCCGTCCACAAGAAGGTTGCGCGCACGCCCACGATCCCTGGCGCGACGCCGCCGATCAGCGGGCCGATCAACGAGCCCGACAGCGAGCCGATCGACAATTTGCCCAGCGCCCAGGCCGAGCGCGCCTTCGGCGTCTGGCTCGCCACCAGAATGACGCAGCCCGAGGTGTAGCCGCCCAGAAATCCCGCCAGCGCGCGCAAAGCGACGAGTTCGTAAACGCTGTGCGCCATGCCCATCGCGGAAATGGCGATGGTCATGCCGAGGCAGGCGCGGATCAGCATCGGCTTGCGGCCATAGAGATCGGCCAGCCAGCCCCAGATCGGCGACACCAGTCCGGCGGCGAGGAACGAGGCGCTGAAAGCCGCCGCCGACCAGAACATGACCGCCTTGTCCTCGTGCACGCCGAGTTCGCGCACGTAGTTGGGCAGGAACGGCAGCAGGATCGTCATGCCCGCCATGTTGACGAACGAACCGAACAGGCAGACGTAGAGATTGCGCCGCCAGTAGGGATTCACGCCGCTTTCGGACGCCAAAGCGCGCTCCGGAACTGAGGAGGGCCGGCTGTAGCGCCCCGGCGAAGCCGACGCAAATCGGCGCTGTTGGCGAGCCGACGGCCGCATGGGATTCGCACGCCGCAACGGCCTGCGGGGCCTGCGGGGCTTGCGGGGCTTGCGGGGCTTGCGGGGCCTGCGGGGCTTGCGCGGGAGGGCGGGCGTCTTCGTTGCGACTATCGTAAGCGCCCGGCCGGCGCCGTTCCGTCGTGACTTGCCGCCCGATTCCTTTTATTGTCAGCGCGCTCTAGCCGCCCGAATAGGGATTGGCCGATCCCAGCAGGAAAGCGAGATCAAACCCTGCGTTTGCGACAGGGGTCGTCTCTGTCAGCGCGATATGAACGTCGAACACGCTTGCGCCCATAGTCCCCAGGTCGATGGCGTGGTTGGTGAAGTAGGTTTGCGCCGCCGCGACGGACGTGAACGTCTGATTGATCACGCCCGCGGTTGAGCCGACATCGACGTCGAATGTGAGGCTGGTGAAGCCGCCGCCCACGCTCGTCCCGCCATAGAGACCCAGCAGCAGATCCTTGGCGGTGAATTTGCTCGGATCGATCAGCAAGTCGATGGCGCTGGTGATCGTCTCCGAGCCCGCGCCATTGGCGTCATGCAGTCCGCCCAGTTCGCCAAGTCCGAACTCGACATTGGCCGAGCCGAAGGCGGCGTTGAGATTGGAATTGGCCGCCAGGATCGGATTGACGTCCGACGCGTTGGGCAGCCCGACGATCGCGCGAGCGACGGATAGCCGGTCGTGAACGCCGGCGCGGCCTGCGAAAGCGAACTCTGCGCGCGGGCCGTTCCGGCGCTCGACAGGGCCGCCAGTCCATCGACGACGCCGTGCGCGGTCGCCTTCACGGCCTGGAGCACGCCACCTGCGCCGAAGTTGCTGTTGGCGTCGGCCTGGAACGATCCCGACACGCCGACGCCCTTGGCCGTGGCCAGGGTCGCGCCCGCGGCGTTGCGGCCGACGCCGCCCGACGCATAGCCATTGACGGTCACCGCTTGCCCGGCGGCCGTTGCGTTGGCCGTCGCCGCACCGCCCAAGGCCGCCGAGCGCGCCGGTCTCGCCCTGCGCCGTCGCCGGCGCGTTGATCGTTCCCACGCCCGTTAGGTTGGCGTTGGCCGTCGCCGCGCCGCCATTGCCGCCGTAGGCTGTGCTCTCGCCGGGATACTGACCGGAGTTGGTGCTAAAACTCAGCGTCGCGCTCTTGTTGACGTTGGCCGTGTCGTCGAATGTCAGATTGGACGTCGCCGCGCCGCCGATCCCCGCCGTCCCGCCGGCGCTGTCGCCGCCAAGTTCCGCCGCCGCCCGCTGCTGAAGATAGAGCGCGCCATTCGCCGTTGAGCCGCTCACCGCAATGGTCAGCGTCGCCGCCCTGCTATTGCCCCCGCTCGCGCCGCCGCCCGAACCGCCCGCGCCGCCATCCGCCTCCGCCGTCACAAACACGTTCGACGCCCCCGCGCTGGTCCCCTTCGCGCTCACCACGGAGACCGCGCCGCCCACGCCGCCATAGCCGCCGTTGCCGACCCCGCCCGACACGTCGCCGCCCGCCCCGCCGTAGCCCTTGGCGATCGCCGTCACCCGCGCCAATCCCGTCAGCATCAGCGTCGCCGCGCCGAGCGCGCCCGTCCCGCCGTTCGCCCCCGTCGTGGCGCCGCCGGCCCCGGCCGAAGCCAGCGTCAACGTCCCGCCCGCCGTCGAGCCCGTCACCAGACCCGCTGCCGTCGGCGTCGCCGCGCCGCCCGCCCCGCCCGCCGCGCCGTCATAGCCGCGCCCGCCCGAACCCGCCGTAGCTGTCGCCGAACTTGTCACCGACCCCGCGCCGAGGCTCGTCGCATCGGCGTTGGCTCGCTGCGCCTCCGACGCGCCGACTCCGTCGGCATGGCCCGCGCCCTCGGCGCCGCCGCCATCTCCGCCGGTCGCGTAGGAGGTCGCCGAGATCGTCGCCGTGCCCGCGCCCATTCCGGTCGCCGTCGCCCCTGCCAAAGCCGCCGCGCCATTGCCGCCGTTGCCCGCGCTGCTCGCGTCGCCGCCGATCCCGCCTTGCGCCGTCGCCTGCGC
>JANLPL010000360.1:0-22581 GCA_031367195.1 Bradyrhizobium sp. | reverse complement strand
AAGGCGTCGGCGATCAGATTTTTCGAGAAGCGATAGCTGAGCCGGCCGCCCAGTTCCGCCCAGTCGAGGCCCGCCGCCGCCGCGCCCGCCGCCGACAGGCCGGCGAGCGATGCGGTAGAGCTATATTTGGCGTCGAAGGCGACCGCGTAGCCCGCGCTCACATTGGCCTCGATATGGTCGCCGAACAGATGCGTGAACTGCCCGCCGACCTTCCAGATGTTCATCGTGTCGAGGCTCGGCGCCACCAGCGCGCCGAACGGATTGCCGGGGTTGGCGCTTTCGAGATAGCCCCCGGTCGATTGCCAGCTGCGGGTGAGATCGGTGTAGAGCGCGGCTTCGTCGCGCGAGCTCAGGCGCCAGATATAGCCGGCGCGGGCGAAGGCCGCTACCGAGCGCGACAAAGTGTTGCCGACCCCGACGCCGCTGCCGAGACTGGAGAGATAGCTGCGGCGGAAGGTGACATTGGCGTAGGGCGAGACGGCGACCCCGGTCTCGAAGAATGGCCGGTATTTGCCGAGTTGCACCATGTCGTAACGCACGCCCAGCGCCCCAAGCAGCGCATTGTTCACGCTGACGCCCTTGCCGGTGAAGTTGTCGTAGGAAATGCCAGCTATCAAGGCAACGCTCGGGCTCAGCGTCCAGCGGCCGTGCACGCCGAGCGCAAAGGAGCCGAACGAGGCGAAGCCGCTGCTGCACGAGGAGCAGTTGATCTGTTCGGTCGCGCCGGTGAGGATCGAGCCGAGCACGCGGCTCGTGATCGCCTGCGACTGCCGGCTCTGCGACAGAGTGTTGAGCGAGCCGCTCAACTGCGACGAGGACTGGCCCTGACTGCCCACCAGAAACTCACCGCCGGGCTGTTGTTGCAATGTATAGACCGTGCCGCCCACCACCAACGGGCCGGCGAGGGCGAAGGCATTTGGGGCGATAGTTCCCCCGTTGGTCGTCACGACGATGGGCACGCCGGGGGACGGCGAAGCGGCGACGGGGGGAGAAGCGGCGCCGATGGTTCGCGCGCTGGCGAGGTTGATCGGCCGGACGCCGATTAACGTCGTGCCGGTCGCTTGCCCGCCGTTGATGATGAGCTGGTCAGCGCCGGGATTGGCGCCGCCGAGCGCGGCGTTGAAGGTGAGAAAGGCGTTGCTGCCGGAATAGGAATTGACGGTCAGCGTGTGGAACCCGCCTGTCGGCGGCCCGAACGTCGCAAAACTATTGACGAGATTGAGGTTGGTCGCCGTCGAATTGCCCGTGATCGTCCAAACCGAGCCGCCGGAGAGGGTGATCGTCGAAGACGAGCCGGAGTCGGTGACGACGGCGCCGATCAAGGTTGAGGCGAGCGCGGTGAGGGTGAGATCGCTGCCGCCGACGACATGGGCGAGATTGCCGGCGCCGGCATTGGCGAGGCTGTTGTCGAAGGCGACGGTCGCGGAGGCGGGATCGGCGAAGATGAGATCGCCGGCAGTCTGGATCGAATAGTTGGTGAAGGTCGCGCTCTGGCCGGCGCCATCGAGGAATACGACGCCGAGGCTCGCCGAGTTGATGACGCCGCCGCCGGTTCCGCGGAAATTGGCGCCGTCGCCAAAATTGCTGATCGCGGCGCCGGCGGCGGTCGTCGTCAGCGACAGCGCGCCGGGTACGTTGAAGGCGCCGCTATTGAATACGCCGATGTTGGCGGATTTGATCGTCAAGGCGCCGTTGACGTTGAGCGCGCCGCCGCCGTCGACGATCGCGCCCGTCGCCCCGCTGCCGCTGGCGTTCAGCCCCACTTGGCCATTCACCGTCGCAGTCGAACCGGCGCCTACATAGAGCGCGACCGAAGGCAGCCCGGTGGTGGAGATTTGCGTGCCCTGGCCGAGCGTCAGCGCGCCACCGCTCGTGACATATGCGCCGGACGCGCCGGCGCCCGAGGTGGAAACCGTCAGGTTCGCCGTCGTCAAGCTGCCACCTGCTCCCGTTGTGTAGAGGCCCACCGCGCCGTCGCCGCTGGTCGCCACCGACCCGCCCGCGAAAGTCGTGGTCGAACCGGCGCCGGTATAGACGCCGTACATCGCGACGCCGGCGGTCGAGATCGCCACGTCGGTCAGTTTCAGCACGCCGCCGGTGGCGAAGGAGCCGTGCGGCGAATTGGCGGCGCCATAGGCGTGCAGGCCGGATACGGGGTCGATGCCGCCCTGGGTCGAGATTTTCAGGCCGGTCGCGTCGATTTCCGAGCCCGCGCCATTGACGCCGAGGCCGCCCGAGCCGTCGCCGGTCGTGGCGATGGTCGCGCCGGTCAGCGCAACCTTGCCGCCGCCGACGGCGACGGCGGCGTAGGCGCCGGGGCCAGAGGTCGATATCGCCGCGCCCTTGCCCTGCGGGTCGAGGCCGATCGTCAGCGATCCGCCATTGGCGCGCGCGGCGTTGGCGTCCGTCCCTGATGTGGCGATCGAGCCGCCGAGGAACACGGTCGTCCCACCGGCGCCGACGGAGACGCCGTAGGCCTGCGCGCCGCTCGTCGTGACCGAGGAATCGGCGATCTGCATCACGCCGCCGCCGGAAATCCCGCCGAACGCGCCATTATAGACGCCGTCGGCGTGCGAGCCGTTGACGGACCAGACGCCGCCGGACGTGTTGATCGTCAGGTTGCTGGCCGTGACGACGCCGCCGGTTCCGTTGATGATAAGGCCGGAAGCGCCCTCGCCGGTGGTCGTCAGAGCGGCGCCGGAGATTGTCAGCGCGCCGCCGTTGAGCGCGGAGACGGCGGCAGCGCCGGCGCCGGATGTCGAGAACGCCCCGCCGGTCGTCTTCGACGTTCCGCCGGCGTCGGTGGAGAAGGCGTCCGCGCGGTCGCCCTGTGTCGTCACAGTCACGTTGGCGAGCGTCAGATTGCCGCCTGACGTCCCGTTCGGGCCGGGGCCATTGTAAACGCCAATGGCATTGAAGCCGGTGGCGGAATCGACGCTGCCCTTGGTGCTGATGGTCACATTGGTCGCGGTGGCGGACGAACCGGCGTCGTTGACCGCAAGGCCAACCGAGCCGTCGCCCGTTGTCGTCAGCGTCGCGCCCGTCAGCGAAAGCGCGCCGCCGGCGGATGCGAGCGCCGCAGCCGAAGACGCCCCGGAGGTTAGAACGGCGGTCGCCTGACCGCCTGCGTCCAATCCAATCGTCGTTACGGCGCCGTTCTGGGATGCGACGCCCGGCGTCTGCGCGCCGGTGGTCGTGATTGATCCGCCCAGAATCGTCATCGACCCGGACGAACTGTTAAGGACGCCGTAGCCCTTGGCTCCGCCGACCACGAGGGTGGAATCCGTCAACTTGACGGCGCCGCCGCCCGTGAAGGACTGGAAAGAGCCGTTGAAGACGCCGATCGCGTTGAACTGGTCCGCCGCGTCGAAGCCGCCTTTGACGGAAATGGTCAGATGGTCGCCGGTGAATTTCGCCGTCGATCCGTTAATGGCGACGCCTCCGCTGCCCAGACCTGTCGTCGTGATCGTCACGCCGGTCAAACTCGCCGACCCGTCCGACGCGACGCCCACCGCATAAGACCCTTGTCCCGTCGCGTTCGCCGACCCGCCGGTCATCGTCACAATGCCGCCATCGGCGGCGACGACGTCCTGCCCGAACAGATTGCCCGAGGTCGAAACGGCGACGTTTGTCGCGCTGATGACCGCGTTCGCGCCGTCGGCCAATAGCCCGATCCCGCCCGCGCCCGTCGTCGTCGTCACCGAGCCGCCGTTGATCGTGGTCTGACCGCCGGCGGCCGTCACGACGCCGTTTGATTGGTTGCCCGAGGTCGCGATCGTGACGTTGTTAAGCGTCATCATCCCGCCCGACGTCCCCGTCGGACTCGGGCCGTTATAGGCGCCATGGGCGTGGAAATTACCGCCCGTGTCGATGCCGCCCGAGGTCGAAACGGTCACGTTGGTAGCGGTCAGCGAGGAAGTCGCATCGACCACAACCAGACCGGAGGAGCCTGCGCCCGTCGTTATGACCTTAGCGCCGGCGATGGTCACGCCGCCGCCGCCATTGGCGACAACCGCATCGGCGGAGGCGCCGCCGGTGGAAACATTGGTTCCCGCGACCGTGACGACGCCGCCGGCAAAGGCGAATACGCCGATGGCGCCGGTATTTGAGGTCGTGATCGAGCCGCCGTTGACGTGGGTTGTTCCCCCCGTCGCGGTATCGACGCCGAAAGCGTTGACGCCTGCGGTTGATATGGCGGCGTTGGTCAGCGTGACCAGACCGCCGCTCGTCCCGCTCGAACCGGGCCCGTTATAGACGCCGTTGGCGTGAGCGCCGGTGACCGCATCGACGCCGCCCTGGGTCGCAATCGTGACGTTGGTCGCCGTGACAGAGGAGCCGGAATCGCGCACGACGAGGCCGTTCGAGCCAGCGCCGTGGGTCGAGATCGCCGCGCCGGTCAGCGTGATCGAGCCGCCGCTGCCAGCGAAAACGCCGATCGCCGAACGCCCCGTGGTGGAGATCGCCGCGCCCTGGCCGTCGCTGTCGGGGGTGACGAAGGTCGTCGCGGCGCTGGTCGCGAGCAATGCGATGGCGCCGACGCCGGAGGTCGCGATCGAACCGCCGCTGTAGGACGTCATGCCGCCGTCGGCGGTATCGACGCCATAGGCCAAATCGCCGTGGGTCGTGACGCCGGAGTCGATCAGCGTCACCGTGCCCCCGCCTGTCCGGCCGGCGGCGGGGGGGACCGAGGAGCCGTTATAGACGCCTTGCGCGTGAAAGCCCGTCGCGGGGTCGATCGTGCCCGACGTCGTGATGGTGATATTGGAGCCTTGCAGCCGGGTGTCCGAGCCCTCGATGTCGATGCCCTTGGCGGCGTTGCCCGTCGTGGTCAGCGTGACATTGCTAAGCGTCGTGGCGCTGCCGCTCGATCCGTAAACGGCGCTGGCCTGCACGCCTGAGGTGGCGACCGAACTCTGGGTCAGCGTGGTCGAGCCGCCGTTCTCGGTCACAACACCGTTGGCATGGTCGCCGTGGGTGCTGAACGAAGATGCGGTGAGCGAAACCGTCGCGCCGCCGGTCGAACCGGCGCCGGGGCCGCCGCCATTGCCATTGTAAAGTGCGTCGGCCTGGTAGCCGCCGCTGGCGGTGGCCCCGGAGGTGACGACGGTCAGATTGGAACCGTTCAGCGTCGTGCCGGCGTCGTGTACGCTGAGCCCCTTGGCGCCGGCGCCGGTGGTGGTGATCGCCACGCCGGAGAGATTGTTGGTGGAGCCGCTCGCCGCATAGAAGCCGTCGGAGACGAGGCCGCTCGTGTTGATGGCGCCGTCGGTCATCGTCACCGCGCCGCCGTTGGCGTTATACACGCCCACGCCGTAATTACCGGTCAGGATGAGGGTCGAATTGGTGAGATGGACCGTTCCGCCGCCGAGATAGGAGCCGAAGGTCTGGTTGGAGATTCCGTTGGCGTGAAAGCCGGTCGCGGAATCGAAGCCGCCCTGCACGAGAATGGCGAGGTTTGCGCCCGTGAACCCGGAGTTCGCCCCCGCCACCGTCACGCCCGACGAGCCCAGGCCCGTCGCGGTGAAGCTCGCGCCCGTGGCGCTAATGGCGCCGCCGCCATAGGCGCTGGCGCCCGCCGTGTCGGCGCCGTCCGTGCGCGCCGAGCCGCCGATTACATGGGTCGTCCCGCCCGCGGCGCTGATGATGGCCGCGCCGCCCTGGGCGCCGATTGTGATGGAATCGTTGGTCAGCGCGGTGATGCCGCCGTCGGCGGTATAGACGCCGTAGGCGCCTAGCCCGGTGGCCGAAAGGGTCGAGCCGGAGATGTTGAGAATGCCGCCGGTCGTGGAACTGGGGTTGAAGGCGTTGTTGCTGGCGACGCCGGCGGGGAGCCCCGTCGCCGTATCGACGCCGCCGGTCGAAGTGAGGATCATGTTGCTGGCGCCGACCCGCCCGCCGTTGGTGGCGAAAATCGTTTGCGCGCCATTGCCGCTCGCCAGCAGCGCGGCGCCGCTCAGGGTGAGCGTCGCCGAATTCGAGGCCTGGGCGTTGATCGCAAAACGGCCGCTGGCCGTGATCGAGCCGCCAGTCCAGTTGATCTTGGCGCTCTGATCGGCCCACACGGCCGTGGTGTTTTGGCTGGCGTAGCTGGCGGCGACATCGGTGGCTGTAATGAGCGATCCGACGCCGGTCGCGTAGGCGTCGAAAGCGTTCGCGCCCGTGGTCGCGATGCTGGTGGCGACCCCCACGGCGCCGATCACGACGCCGCCGCCGCCGTCGGCCTGCACGCCAACCGCGTTGGCGGCGGTCGTGTTGATCGTCGCGCCGTTGGTCATCGTCAGCAGCGAACCGGCGCCGCGGCTCAGCGCGCCGCCAGAGCCGAAAACGTCGAAGTCGTCTTGCCCTGGCGTGATCGTCACCGCGCCGGCCGTGGTCAGTTGGCCGCCGTTATAGGTGACGAACCCGTAGCCGGGATCGGTGAACGGCAGAATCGTCGCGCCCGTGGGCGTGGGAAGATAAGCGCCAGCCGGCGCCGTGCAGTTTTCGCCGGCGCCGGCGAAGGCGTGTTCCGACGTGACGACATTGGGGCACCTGTTGGCGGCATAGGCCGCCGCCGGCGCGCCGGCGGCCAGGCTGACGATCAGGGCGCGCAGCGAAATGGACGATTTGCGCATCGCTACCGCCCGCACAGAGCGGCGCCGCCGCCGCTCGGGCCGTCGATGGCGCTGGCGAGATCCGCATTGCCGTTGGCCAGCGAGGCGTAATCCGTCGCGTCGCACAGGGAGCCGCTGCACAACGGCTGGAAATCGACCGGCGCCGGCGACAGGGTCTGCGTCGTGCGGCTCGAACCGCCGGCGCGCGACACTTCGACGGTCTGGCCGACCTGGTCGAGCGACGTGCAATCGCAATGTTTGCCCTTGCCGTGGGTGCAATCGCGCGCGAGCTGTTCGAACGCGGCGCCCTTGTCGACGGGGCAGACGATCGCGCGGCCCTCGCGCAGGGTGACTTTGGTTTTCAGCCCGCCGACGGAAATATCGAGGATCGTGCCGCGCACGCCGATCGCAGCAGTCGGCGTGGTGACGGAATAGGCGCTCTTGTCGAGCGCGCCAGTGGTGAAGCGGAACAGCCCCTTGGTCAGCTTCACCGCCACCGTCTGGCCCGAGGAGTCGCCCTGATAGACGAAGCGGTCGAGCACGACGCGCGAGATCGGCCCCACCGCGAGATTGGTGGAATCGAGGAACACCAGTTTCGCCGTCGATTCCTGGCCCGTCTTGACGACCTCGTTGCGGAACACCGGATCGCCGGTGTTGAGCTTAGCCGCTGCGCCGCCGAGTTCGCGCGAAACTTCGTTCTTCGCCGTCTCGGTCGCGCCGATGTTCTGCGACTCCGCGAGCGCCGGCGCGGCAGAAGACGCACAAGCGAGCGCGAGCGTGACCAAAGCGGCCGCCGATCCGCGTCCCCGCATCTTGAGCCCCTCTTCGATCAGCTTGAGAAAATGAAGTTCATACTATTTCATTAATCGAAGCACAGAAGAGTTGGCGCTGTCGACTCAGGTTGTCGCTTACTAATGCGCGCGTTCGCGCTTTCCGTGCGCCCTGCGCTATTCTTGCAACAGCGGACGCCGTCTTTGTAGCCACGCCCGCCCGCGCTGACTAGAATCGCGTCTCGATTCGCGAAAACGGACAGGACATGGCTGACAACAATCGTCGTATCGCCGCCCTCATCGCCGCCGAGATCGGCGCCAGGGCCGAACAGGCCAGCGCCGCCATCGGCCTGATCGACGAGGGCTCGACGGTGCCGTTCATCGCCCGCTACCGCAAGGAGGCGACCGGCGGGCTCGACGACACGCAATTGCGCAATTTGGCCGAGCGGCTGATCTATCTGCGCGAGCTGGAGAGCCGGCGCGAAGCGATCCTCGAGTCGATCCGCGCGCAGGGCAAGCTGACCGACCCGCTGGAGGCGCAGATCGGCCACGCCGCCACCAAGGCGGAACTGGAAGACCTGTACCTGCCCTATAAGCAAAAGCGCCGCACCAAGGCAGACATCGCCCGCGAGCGGGGCCTCGGCCCCCTGGCGGAGGCGATCCTGGCCGAACGCGCGCGCGTTCCCGCCGAACTGGCCGGCTCTTACGTCGCCGGCGAGGTCGCCGACGTAAAGGCGGCGCTCGACGGCGCGCGCGACATTCTCTCGGAAAGTTTCGCGGTCAACGCCGATCTGGTCGGCCGCTTACGCGCCTATATGCGCGGGAAGGCGGTGTTGCGGGCGCGCGTGGAGGACGGCAAACAGGAGGCGGGGGCGAAATTCTCCGACTATTTCGATCATTCCGAGCGCTGGGCCGCCGCCCCGAGCCATCGCGCGCTCGCGATGCTGCGCGGCCGCAACGAAGGCTTTCTCTCGCTCGACCTCGAAGTGGACGCGGACGAGACCGCCAAGCCGGTCGAGCGGATGATCGCGGAGGCCTATGGCGCCACCAGCGCGGCGCCGGGCGACGCCTATCTGCGCGACGTCTCGCGTTGGACCTGGCGCGTCAAACTCTCGACCTCGTTGTCGCTCGACCTGATGAGCGAATTGCGCGAGCGGTCGGAGGACGAGGCGATCAAGGTGTTCGCCCACAATCTCAAGGACATTCTGCTCGCCGCCCCCGCCGGCGCGCGGCCCACGCTCGGGCTCGATCCCGGCATCCGCACCGGCGTGAAGGTCGCCGCCATCGACGCCACCGGCAAGGTGGTCGCCACCACGACCGTCTATCCGTTCCCGCCCCGCAACGACCTGCGCGGCGCGCAAGCCGAACTTGCGGCGCTGATCGCTCGCCACAAAATCGAACTGATCGCGATCGGCAACGGCACGGCGAGCCGGGAGACGGAGCGCCTCGTCGCCGACATGCTGGCGCAGCTCCCCGGCGCGAAGCCGACAAAAGTGGTGGTGAGTGAGGCGGGCGCCTCGGTCTATTCGGCCTCGGCGCTGGCGGCGGCCGAGTTTCCCGGGCTCGATGTGTCGCTACGCGGCGCGGTGTCGATCGCGCGGCGGTTGCAGGATCCGTTGGCCGAACTGGTCAAGATCGAGCCGAAGGCGATCGGCGTCGGGCAATATCAACACGACGTCGACCCGTTCAAGCTGGGCCGCTCGCTCGACGGCGTGGTGGAGGACGCGGTCAACGCGGTCGGCGTCGATCTCAACACGGCCTCTTCCGCTTTGCTCGCGCGCGTTTCGGGGCTGGGGTCGTCGCTGGCCGACGCCATTGTCGCGCATCGCGACGCCAACGGGCCGTTCGACAGCCGCAAGGCGCTGTTGAAAGTCAATCGACTGGGGCCGCGCGCGTTCGAGCAATGCGCGGGCTTTCTGCGCATCCGCGACGGGGCCGAGCCGCTCGACGCTTGCGCCGTGCACCCGGAAGCCTATGCGGTGGCGAAAAAGATCGTCGCCGCCTGCGGGCGCGATCTGCGCGCGCTGATGGGCGACAAGACGGCGCTCAAGAAGCTCGACCCGAAAATGTTCGTGGATGACAAATTCGGCCTGCCAACGGTGCGCGACATTCTCGCCGAGCTGGAAAAGCCCGGTCGCGACCCGCGCCCGGAGTTCAAGACTGCGACCTTCGCCGAGGGAATAGAGGACATTAAGGATCTGAAGCCGGGGATGCGGCTGGAGGGGACCGTCACCAACGTCGCCGCCTTCGGGGCCTTCGTCGACATCGGCGTGCATCAGGACGGGCTCGTCCATGTCAGCCAGCTCGCCGACCGCTTCGTGAAAGACCCGCGCGACGTGGTGAAGGCGGGCGATGTGGTGAAGGTGCGCGTGGTCGATGTGGATGTCGCGCGCAAGCGGATCGCGCTGACGATGCGCTCGGGCGAGGTGCAGGCGGCGCCCGCGCCGATGGGGGCGCGGCCTGACCCGCGCGCGCCGAAGCCGCGGCCGGAGCCGGCGGGCGGGCTTGGCGGATTGGGAGCAAAGCTGGCGGAGGCGATGAAGGGGCGGTAGGCTGCGCGAGCGGGAAAGGGCGAGGATCAACTGGCAATGACCGTTCGCGTAGGTTTGATCGGGGCTGGCGTCATGGGCGCGGACCATGCCCGGATATTGTCGCGCGAGATTCCGGGCGTGACCCTGCAATATATCTGCGACGCCGACGTCGCGCGCGCCCGCTCCGCAGCCGAAGCGACGGGGGCCTTGCACGTCGGAGCCGATCCGCTAGCGGTCATCGCCGACAAGTCGGTTGACGCCGTTCTGATCGCCAGCCCCGACGATACCCACGCGCCGCTGACCAAGGCCTGCGTGGAGGCGGGCAAGCCGGTGTTGTGCGAAAAGCCGCTGTCGCAAAGCGCCAGCGAATGTCTCGACGTCATCACGGCGGAAGTGAAGGCGGGCCGGCGCCTCGTGCAGATCGGTTTCATGCGCCGGTTCGATCCGGCTTACGTGGAAATGAAACAGACCCTGGCGAGCGGCGTCATCGGCCCGGCTTTGATGATGCATAATTTTCACCGCAACGTGTCTGCGCCGGCCAATTTCACCGGGCAAATGGCGATCACCAATTCGGCGCCGCACGAATTCGACATCGCCCGTTTCGTGCTGGACACGGAATATCAATCGATCGCGGTGTTCCGGCCGGAATTCCGCGGCGCTGGCAAGACCGGCGCGCCGGTGTTCATGGTGCTGAAAACGCTTGGCGGCCAGCTCGTCAATGTCGAGATCAACAACAACGCGGCCTATGGCTACGATGTGCGCGGCGAACTCGTGGGCGAGAAGGGTTCGGTGTTCCTGCGCTCGCCAATCCACAGCGAGATCCACGTCAACCTGCAAACGATAACGACCCATCCCAGGGATTGGCGGCCGCGCTTCGCCGAGGCCTATCGCCTGCAAGACAGCGCTTGGGCGAACGCCATCGCGACGGGAAAGCCAGTCGGCGCCAGCGCGTGGGATGGCTATGCGGCGACGCTCGTGGCGGAAGCCGGCGTAGCCTCGCTGGCGTCGGGGGCGCCGGCGAAGATCGCGCTCGTTGCGAAGCCGGCGCTGTACTGAGGTTCGCCGCTTACGCTCCGTTTGGGGGCGGTAATCACGATTTGTGAGACGCCCCGAGCGACGGCGCGCGCCAACGAACAAGCGCGAGCCCGAGCAGCGCCAGCGTCGTGAAGCCGGCGCCGGCGCTGAATGCGGCGAACGGGCCTCCCGCGTCCCAAAGACGACCCGCCAGCACGCTCGCGGCCAGCGTCGCCAGCCCGCCCAGCAGGTTGAAGACGCCGAACGCGGTTCCCCGCAACTCCGGCGGCGCGGTGTCGGCGACAAGCGTGGCCAGCAGCCCCTGCGTGAAACCCATGTGCAGGCCCCACAACATGATCCCGAGGGCGACCCCCGGGAGTCCGTTGACGAACGCGAGCGTCAAATCCGCCGAAATGAGCAGCGCGAAGCCGAACATCAGTATGTTCAGGCGATTGACCCGGTCGCTGAGGACGCCTGCGGGATAGGCGGCGAGCGCGTAGAAGGCGTTCATCGTCACCAGCGCCATGGGAATCAGGGCAAGCGGCAGCCCAACCCCCTGGGTTCGCAAAATCAGGAACGCCTCGCTGAATCGCGCCAGCGAGAAAACGGCGGCGACCGCGACAACCAGCCAATAGGACGATCCAAGTCGCCGCAACTCGGGCAGGCTGAGAGGAAACGACGCCATACGCGGTGGCGCAGGACGTTCCGGCTCGCGCACGGCGCACAGGAGGACGCCGAGCGACAGGAACGCGGGAATCACCGCGATCCAGAATATCGTCTGAAAATGATTGGCCGTGAGCCACATCAAGGCGATGGCGATCAGCGGGCCGACGAACGCCCCGATCGTATCGAGCGATTGCCGCAGCCCGAAGCTCGCGCCGCGCAAGTGCGGCGGCGCGATATCCGCGATCAGCGCGTCGCGCGGAGCGCCGCGTATGCCCTTGCCGACCCGGTCGATAAAGCGGGCCGCCATCACCCAGCCCACGGTCGAGGCGAGCGGAAATATCGGCTTTGTGAAGGCCGCGAGACCGTAACCCAGGCCCGCGAGCAGTTTGCGCCTGCCGAGCCAGTCGGACAAAGCGCCGGAGAAGATCTTGACAATGGAGGCGGTCGCTTCGGCGATCCCCTCTATCAAGCCGACCGTCGCCATCGAAACGCCGAGGACGGTCACGAGATAGACGGGAAGCAGCGCGTGGATCATCTCGGACGAGACGTCCATGAGAAGAGAAACGAAGCCAAGCGCCCAGATTCCAGCGGGCATGTCGCGCAGCTGAGGAAATTGAGACTGGTTCGGCATTGATGTAGCGCCGCTCGGAATGCGTGGGTTGTGCAGACGGAGGAATCTGACGCGTCCGAAATGAACCGTCTGCGGTCGATCCGATTCTATAAGACGCCGGTTACGAATCGATCCAGTCGTGTTCCTTCGAGGTAGGTCGATCGGACCGCGCTAGCCGCTGCAATTCCCGTCAGCGCGCCCCCCAGCACATCACTCAGATAGTGTGTGCCGACATAGACGCGCGAAACGACCACGAGCGCGGAGGCGGCGAGAAACGCCAACCCCCATCGCAGCTTGCCATAGATCAGGAAAGTCGCCGCAATGGCGAACGTCGAGGTCGCGTGATCGGAAGGAAATGAAAAATCCGCGCTGCGCTCGATCATCAGACGCGTGACACCGGCGTCGTACGGGCGCATCCGGTGAACGAACAGCAAGACGATCTGGTTCAAGGCAAGGCCGAGCAGAAAGGAAAGACCGGCCGCCACGAGAACGTGGCGCGTCCGACGCCTTGGGTCGCCGCTCCACCATTGCGCGGCGACGGCCGCCACCAGAAGCGGAACGCCGAGCGCCGAAGTCCAGATCATCAAATGATCGAGACCCGGCCATTGACCGGCCCCGCTGTTGATTCCGCGCGTAATCGCAATATCGAGATCAGACAACATCATAACCTCGCTCCAACCGGTTCTCGCCACGGGACTCATACACGCGCATGGCCCCGCTTTCGCGCAAAGCTTCGAGGTCGGCGCAACGTTCGCGGGTCTTGACGGAAGGCGCCGAGATTTGGAGATCCGGCGGCCTTGATCGGAGACGCCGCACGCTCGACAGGATCGCCAAACGCGGCGCCTTCTCAGCCGCCCGCGCGCCGCCGCGCCACCCGCGCCTCCGCCAGCAGACACAGCAGCTCGTAGGCCATCGTCGCCCCGCACAGCGCGGTGTTCGTGCCGGGATCGAACGGCGGCGAGACTTCGACCACGTCGGCGCCGATCAGATCGAGGCCACGCATCCCGCGCACGAGGCCCTGCGCCTCGCGCATGGTGAGGCCGCCCGCCTCCGGCGTGCCGGTGCCCGGCGCGATCGAGGGATCGAGCGCATCGATGTCGAACGAGAGATAGGCCGGCCCCTGCCCCACGATCTCTCGCGCGATCTCCACCGTGCGCGCGACGCCGAGTTGATCGAACTCCTCGATATAGATCACGCGCACGCCGTGGCGGGCGCAGAATTCCCAGGCTTCCGACGTGTTGTGCGCGCCGCGAATTCCGATCTGCACCATGCGGGCGGGATCGAGCAGGGCGTCCTCGATGGCGTTGCGGAACGGGGAACCGTGGTGGAAGCGCACGCCCTGGATCGGGCCCAGCACGTCGGTGTGGGCGTCGATATGGACCAGGCCGACGGGGCCAGCGCGCACGATGCCTTTCAGAATCGCATAGGTGATGGAATGATCGCCGCCGATGCTGAGCGGCGTGACGCCAGCCTCAGCGAAGCGGGCGAAGAAGGCGACGAGATCGGCCTCCACCGTCGCGTTGTCGAATAGCGAATTGAAGCGCGCGTCGCCGACGTCGGCGACGTTGCACAAAGTGAACGGGTTGACGCGGGTGACGTGATGGATGGCGCGCATCAGCGAGGAGAGATCGCGCACAGCGCGCGGGCCGTGACGCGCGCCGACCCGGTTGGTGGCGCCGCCGTCGAACGGCACGCCGCAGACGCCAATGTCGACGCCGACGAGATCGGGCTTGTAAGGCGCGCGCATAAAGGTTGCGAGTTCGGCGAAGCGGGGGGCGAAGCGCGGGTCGTAGTCGTCGTCGTAGGAGACGCTTGCGTTGAAGAATTTGTCCTCGGTCAAATCGGGCATCCTCGCGAGTTTCGATGACGGCGGCGTGACGAAAGCCGCCTTCGCGTCTAGAAATGCAAGCGGAATTTTTCGCCGCGCAACCTCTTAAAAATTCGGGCCGGCGCGCCCGATCGCGGGATTGTGCGCGACCTTGTCCTATGCCAACTTGGCCCCGCGTCCAAGGCTCCTCGCGGCGCGCGAGGCGGTGTCCGGAGGGGTGTGCATGTATCGCTCGTATCACAGTCTGTTCGTCTCGCAATTCTCCCGCCGCAGCGTATTGAAAGGCGCCGCCGCCACGGGCGCCGTCGCGCTGGCCGCGCCCGCGATCGTCTCGAACGCGCTGTCCTCCTCGGGCACGCTCAACATCATCAACTGGGACGACGAATTGCCCAATCCGGTGATCCCGGATTTCGAGAAGGCGACCGGCATCAAGGTCAATTCGACCCCGTTCAGCCAGAACGAGGAGCAGATCAACAAGCTTCAGGCGACCGGCGGACAGGGTTTTGACGTTTGCCAGCCCACCCACGACCGCGCGCTGCAATTCAAGGACATCGACGTCCTGCAACCGATCGACATCGCCAAATTCGATCCCACCAGCGTGATCGTGCCGGGCCTTCTGGCGGCCTCCACCAAGAACTGGACCTGGGACGGCAAGCTCTTTCACGTGCCGCATGTCTGGGGCACCGAGGCGATCTCCTGGCGCAACGACCTGACCAACATCAAGCCCGAGGAGTTGTCGTTCGGCACGCTGTGGAATGAAGAATACAAGGGCAAGGTGCAAGGCCGTCCGCATTCGCTGCTGCTGGGCATCGGCCTATGGATGGACGGCGCCGGCAAGTTGCCGACCAACCGGATGCTCGACGCCTATAAAGACGAAGCGTCGATGAAGAAGATCTATGACGAACTGCTCAAGTTCGCCATCGCCCACAAGCCGTGGATCAAGCAATTCTGGGATTCCGCCGACAATACGAAGTCGGGCCTGAAGACCAACGGCGTCGTGATCGGCCAGACCTGGGACGGGCCGGCGATCTCGATGAAGAAGGCGGGTGAGCCGGTCTCCTATCAGGCGCCGAAAGAAGGCGCGATCGGCTGGGTCGACGGGTTCTCCATCGTCAAGGGCGCCAAGAACATCGACCAGGCCTATGAGTGGTTGAAATACACCCATACCGCGCCGGCTTCCGCGGCCGCGGCGGAGAATTCTGGCTACAATCCTTCGGCCATCGGCGCTGAAAAGTTGCTCTCCGACAAAGCGCGCGGCATCTTCAACCAGGCCTATCCCGGCAAGTCGATCGACACCATGTGGTGGCGCCCGATCGAGCCGACCTGGTTCGCCGACCTGCGGACGCAATACGCGGAGAAATTCAAGGCGGCGTGAACGGGCGCAACGGCGCAGGCCGTCATGGCCGGGACAAGTCCGGCCATAACTGTGGCGGCGGCAGTCGCCTGTTGCGCGATCGTCGTCTTGGCGCCCGACTTGCGACGGACGGGCTTCCTTCCTACGCGAGTTTGAATGAGCGCCGACATCGAAATTGACCGCGTCACTATCCGTTTCGGCGATTTCGTCGCGGTGAAGGATGTGTCGTTGAAGATCGCCGGGGGCGAGTTCTTCTCGATCCTCGGCCCTTCGGGCTGCGGCAAGACGACGATCCTGCGCACGATCTCCGGCTTTCTGGAGCCCACCGCCGGCGTGGTGCGGATTGGCGGCAAGGACATGGCCGGGGTCGGCGCCAACAAGCGGCCGACCGCGCTGATTTTCCAGAACCTCGCGCTGTTTCCGCTGATGAGCGTGGCCGAGAACATCGGCTACGGCCTTCGCGTGCGCGGCGTGCCGGCGAAGGAACGGCGGGCCAAGGCGGACGAGCTGCTGGCGCTGGTCGCGCTGCCGGGCACGGGCGACAAGAGGATCGACGAACTCTCGGGCGGGCAGAAGCAGCGCGTGGCGATCGCGCGCGCGCTGGCGGTGCAGCCCAAGGTGCTGCTGCTCGACGAACCGCTGTCGGCGCTCGATCTGCGGCTGCGCCAGCACATGCGCACCGAACTGCGCGCGATTCAGAAGCGCGTCGGTGTCACCTTCATCTACATCACGCACGATCAGGGCGAGGCGCTGACCATGTCCGATCGCGTCGCGGTGATGAACCACGGCGTGGTCGAGCAGGTCGGCGACGGCCACGCCGTCTATGACAGTCCGGCGACGCCGTTCGTCGCCTCGTTCGTGGGCGAGAACAACGGGGTGAGCGGGCGCGTGCGCGCGGTCGGCGACGGCTTCGCTGAGATCGACACCGCGCTCGGAATCCTGAAAGGGCGGGCCGGCGCGGGGCTTGAGCCGGGCGTGGCGGCGACGCTGTTCGTGCGGCCCGAACGGTTGCGGCCCGCCGCCGAAGGTATCGCAGCCAAGGTGACGGAGACGGCGTTCGAAGGGCACCTGACCCATGTCGGGCTAATCTGCGCCGACGGCCTCAAGCTGACGATGTCACTGGGGCGCGACATCGGCGAGCAGAAGCTGACGCCGGGGGCGGAGGCGCGCATCGGCTACAACCCCGCCGACGCTATCGTGCTGCGCCAGGAGGGGCGATGAGCAACGCCTTCACGGCCTATCTGATCTTCCTCGGGCCGCTGGTGGTCGTGCTCGGCTTCGTGATCGCCGCGATGCTCCAGCGCCGCGGCGCGGGCGTGGTCGAGCCCGGCTTTTTCGAGCGCAACGGCGTGGTCGTGGCGACGTTCCTGATCCTCGCTGTCGGCTTCTGGGCGCTGGTGATGATCGTGTTGCCGCAGCTCTACATGGTTGATTATTCCTTCCACCCGAAGCTGCCGCCCGCGCAGCGCGGCGGGCCGAAAGACATCTACACGCTCGCCAACTACCGCTACTTCCTGTTCGGCTCGCCCACCGACACGAGCCAGTGGAACACCACGCATCTCAACGCGTTCTGGATCACGATCTTCGCCTCGATGATCATCACGATCGTCAATTTCGCGATCTGCTACCCGCTCGCCTATTACATGGCGCAAGTGGCGCGACCGAAATTCGTCACGCGGTTGATGCTGTTGCTGGTGGCGCCTTACTGGATCAACGAGATCCTGCGCGCATTCGCGTTCCGGGTGATGTTTGGAACCGGCGGAATCATCAATCAGGCGTTGGTCGGGATCGGGCTGCTGCGCGAGCCGATCGATTTCCTGGGCGCCGATGTCGCGCTCTATGCGGGCCTCACCTACGCCTATGTGCTGATCATGATGTTCCCGCTCTACAACGCCATCGAGTCGCTCGACCGCAATCAGGTCGAGGCCGCGCGCGATCTGGGGGCGCCGTGGTGGCACATTCACCTGTTCGTGGTGCTGCCGCACGCCAAGCCGGGGGTCGCCTCCGGGGCGACGCTGGTGTTCATGCTATGCGCGGGCGCGCTGGCGGCGCCGTTGATCCTGGGCGGCCCCAAGACGCTGTGGTTCACGCCGATCGTCTATGATCGGTTCTTTCAGGCGTTCAACTGGCCGCAGGGGGCGGCCTATGCGCTGCTCCTGCTGGCGGCCTGCATGGCCTTCGTGCTGCTGGTGATGCGGCTGTTCAGGGTCAGCCTGTCGGAGATCGCGCGATGAGCGCCGCGCTGATCGCGCGGGCGATGCTCGGCTTTTATCTCGTGCTGTTCTTCGGCTTCCTGTTCGGCCCGCTGCTGGTGATGGGCGTCACCGCCTTCAACACGCCGGAATATCCACAGGTCTGGCCGTTCGAGCACTTCACGCTGCAATGGTTCCAGAAGCTGGTGCAGGACGACAATCTGATGCAGGGGCTGCAAAACAGCTTCATCATCGGCGCGTTCGTGGTCGCGCTCGCGGTGCCGCTGGGCCTGGCGGGCGCGATCGTTATGACGCAGGTCTATGCGCCGGCGCGCGGGCTTTACTACCTCGTGGTCGTCTCGCCGGTGCTGACGCCGGGCGTCATCATCGGCATCTCGACCGTCATCTTCTGGAAGGACGTAACGGCTTTCACCGGCGCGCAATCGCTGTTTACCGGCATGTTTCTGGCGACGCTGGGCCAATCCACCTTCATCGCCTCCTATTGCATGTTGATCTTCCTCTCGCGGCTGCAACGCTACGACCGCACGCAGGAAGAAGCCGCGCTCGACCTCGGCGCCTCGCGGGGCCAGGTGTTCCTGCACATTCTGCTTCCCTTCCTGCGCCCGGCGGTGTTTTCGGCGGCGGTGATCGCCTTCCTGTCCTCGTTCGAGAACTACAACACCACGACCTTCGCCATTCTCGCCAACAAGACGCTGACGACGGTGCTGGCGGGGCGAGTGCGGCAGGGCATGACGCCGGCGATCAGCGCCATGGCGGTGCTGATCATCGCCGTCACGGTGGCGGGGGCGATCGCCTACGAGGTCGCCCAGGCGCGGGAACGCGGCAAAGCGGCGGTTTGAAGCGCGGCCGCCGCCATCTGGCCTGAATTGTGAACGAAACGGGCGCGCGCGGGATTTTGCGGGGCGCTTAAGGAGATTGCGATGAATCGGACCGGGGTGGCGACGGCGTTGGTCGTTTGGATGGCGCTGACGGCGCCAGCGCTGGCGGCCCGATGCGGGCGCGGGGCCGACGGTTTTGAGGAATGGCTCGGCGGCTTCAAACAGGAGGCGGCCTCGGCAGGCATTTCGCGCTCGGTGATCGAGAGCGCGCTGGGCAATGTCTCCTACGACGACAATGTGATTAGCCACGACCGCGGCCAGCACGCGTTCGGGCAGAGTTTCGCGACCTTCTCGTCGCGCCACATCACCGCCTTCGGCCTGAAGAAGGGCAAGTCGATGATGCAGCGCTACGCCGAGCCGCTGCAATCGATCGAGCGCCGTTACGGCGTGCCGGAGGCAGTGCTGGTCGCGATCTGGGGGCTGGAAACGGGCTACGGTTCGGTAACCGGCAAGTTCGACACGTTCAGCGCGCTGGCGACACTGGCCTATGACTGCCGGCGCTCCGACAAATTCCACGAGGAACTGATCGCCGCGCTGAAAATCGTGCAGCGCGGCGACCTGTCGCCGGGAGAAATGCACGGCGCCTGGGCCGGCGAAATCGGGCAGACGCAGTTCATGCCGACCTCCTATCTCAAATACGCCACCAGCATCGCCGGCGGCAATTCGGGCGATCTGATACACAGTCCCGCCGACGCGCTCGCCTCCACCGCCAATTATCTGCGCGCGCACGGCTGGCAGAAAGGCGCGGGTTGGGACGAGGGGCAGGCCAATTACGCGGTGCTGCTGGAGTGGAACGCGGCCAGCGTCTACGCAAAGACGATCGCGCTGTTCGCCGACAAGCTCAACGGACGGGGCGGCGCGGAGTCGGAATGACGCGCGCCTGACCGGATTGCGCTGCAGCGCGGGATATACGATAGAGGCGGCGGGGGCCAGTCCGGAGAGACGTGCATTGGCGGCGAGTTTATCCCGAACGCGGCGGTTGCCCGCCCTGTTCATTTCCGATCTGCATCTGGGCACGCGCGGCTCGCAGGCCGAACTCGCGCTCGAGATCCTGTCGCGCTTCGAGGCCGACGTCTATTACCTCGTCGGCGACATCATCGACGGCTGGCGGCTGCGCGAGGGTTGGCGCTGGAACGAGAGCCACAGCGCGGTGGTGCGGCATTTCCTGGAGCGCGCCCGCAACGGCGCGCGCGTAGTCTATATCCCCGGCAATCACGACGAATTCGCGCGAGCGTTCATCGGCCGGCGGTTCGAGGGCATAGAGATCGCGCTCGACGCGGTGCATGTCACGCGCAACGGGCGGCGCTTCCTGATCGCGCATGGCGACACGTTCGACGTCGTGATCCAGCGCTCGAAAACGCTTGCCGTGCTGGGCGACCGCGGCTATCGGATGGCGCTCGCCATCAGCACCGGGCTCAATGCGGTCACGCGTCGGTTTGGCCTGCCCTATTGGTCGTTCTCGGCCTGGATCAAGCTGAGGATCAAGACCGCCGTCAACGCGATCGGCGATTTCGAGCGGCAACTGGCGGCCGAAGCGCGCCGGCGCGGGACCGATGGCGTCGTGTGCGGCCACATCCATCACCCCACCATGCGCGAAATCGACGGCGTCACATACGTCAATATCGGCGATTTCGTGGAATCCTGCTCGCTGGTGATCGAGCGTGAGGACGGCGTGCTGACGGCGTTGCGCTGGGATCCGCGCGAGAGCGCTGCTGCGCCGGCGCCGATGCTGTTCGAGGTCGGAACCAAAAGCGCGGGATGAAAATCGTCGTTGCGACTGACGCCTGGGGTCAGACCAACGGCGTGGTGTTCGCGTATCAGCGCATCGCCGAGCCGCTGCGCGAGTTCGAGGCGGAACTTGCTTTTGTCACGCCGGAGGGATTTCGCAGCGCGCCGCTGCCGACCTATCCCGGCATAAGGCTTGCGCTCGCCACCTCGGGCGAGGTGGGCCGGCGCATCGAAGCGCAATCGGCGACCCATGTCCATATCGCGACCGAGGGGCCGATCGGCTGGGCGGCGCGGCGCTATTGCCTCCGGCGCGGGTTGCCGTTCACGACCAGCTATCACACCCGTTTTCCCGAATACGCCGCCGCGCGGCTGCCGATTCCGCTTGGCCTAAGCTATGCCTATCTGCGCCGGTTCCATGCCCCCGCCGAGCGGATTCTTGTGCCCACCTTCTCGATGAAGCAGGAGCTGGATCGGCGCGGCTTCGAAAATGTCGCGCTATGGACGCGCGGCGTCGATCACGGCCTGTTCCGGCCGCGCGACGCCTCGACGCTCGACCAGCCGCGGCCGATCTTCCTCTATGTCGGACGCCTGGCGGTGGAGAAAAATCTGGAGGCGTTCCTGATCCTCGACCTGCCCGGCTCGAAAGTCGTGGTGGGCGACGGACCGGCGCGGGGCCGGCTGCAAGCCGCCTACCCCCAGGCACATTTCCTCGGCGAGAGATTCGGCGCGGAGCTGGCGGAGATTTTCGCCAGCGCCGACGTGTTCGTGTTTCCCTCGCGCACCGACACTTTTGGCGTGGTGCTGATCGAGGCGCTGGCCAGCGGGCTGCCGGTCGCCGCCTATCCCGTGACGGGGCCGCTCGACGTGATCGCCGATTCCGGCGCCGGCGCGCTCGACGAGGATTTGCGGCGCGCTTGTCTTGCGGCGCTGGACATTCCGCGCGAACGGGCGCGGGCGCGCTCGCTCGAATTCACCTGGCGCGAATCGGCGCGCCAGTTCGTTGAGCACGTCGGGGCGGCGAGGGCGCCCGCCGCTATTCCGCCCGCTTCAATTCCTTGAGCTTGCCGAACACCGCGTTGACGTCGATTTTGTCGTCCTCGCGCGGCTTCGGCGCGGTCGGGGCGCCGAACACGTCGGTAGCCGAAGACGGCGCGGGGCGCGCGGTGGTGATCTCGGCGGAGACCAGGGTCTGGCCCGAGGGCGCCTCGACCTTGGGCTTGTCCTTGGCGGCCTTGTTGACCTCCATGTCGAGATCGATCTGCGAACACAGGCCTAGCGTCACCGGGTCCATCGGCTGGAGATTGGCGCTGTTCCAATGGCTGCGCTCGCGGATCGCCTCCAAAGTGTGCTTGGTGGTGCCGACGAGCCGCATGATCTGCGCGTCCTTCAGCTCGGCGTGGTTGCGGATCAGCCAGAGGATCGCGTTCGGTCGGTCCTGCCGGCGCGACAGCGGGGTGTAGCGGGCGCCGCGCACTTTCTTCAACTCGGGGATTCGCACTTTCGAGGCGGCGATTCTGAGCTTGTGCTCGGGATTTTTCTCGGCGCTCGCGATCTCTTCGCGGGTGAGTTGGCCGGTCGAGATCGGGTCGTAGCCCTTGATGCCGGTGGCGACCTCGCCGTCGGCGATGCCCTTCACTTCGAGCGGATGCAGTTTGCAGAATTCGGCGATCTGGTCGAACGAGAGCGAGGTGTTCTCCACCAGCCACACGGCGGTGGCCTTGGGCATCAGCGGGGTATCGCTCATCGACGGACTCCTGTGTTTCCAAGCCGAGCGGGGCCGCCCTGTGACGCGGGGTGTCGGCCTCTTCGCGGAATTAAGGGGGAAAGCGCGCTTTATAGGGGCGGCGGGGCGGGATTGCAAATGGGGCGAAGCGCAAGCAGCAATTCCAAAAGTAGCGCATCGCGTTCGGTTCATGGGCCATCGCGGATATTCACGAGTTCTGGCGGGATGGCGGAATTTGTGTGAGGTTGCCCCCGAAAAACGTCTCCCGAGGCTATTCGGCTTGGGCGAGGTTTCGATCAAGCCATTTCTTTTCGTAGGCCATGGGGCTGAGGTAGCCCAGGGTCGAATGCAGGCGCTTGTGATTGTACCTTGTGGTCCACGCCGTGATTTCGTCACACGCCGCGCGGCGTGTTCCGAAATCATGGCGATGAAGGCTTTCGGTCTTGAGCGAGCCGAACAGGCTCTCGGCGACTGCGTTGTCCCAGCAATCGCCCTTCCTGCTCATGGAGGCGCGCATCGCAAAGGCCCTGAACTGCTTGGCGAAAGCCTTGCTGGCGTATTGGCTGCCGCGGTCGGAATGGAAGATCAGTCCCGGCGCCGGTCTGCGACGGAACCAGGCCATGCGCAACGCATCCACCACCAGTTGTGCGCCCATGCGCTCCCCAAGAGCGAA
>JANLPL010000328.1:0-5756 GCA_031367195.1 Bradyrhizobium sp. | reverse complement strand
TGCGCAATTTATGACCCGCTGAAAAAGAACGCCGCAGCGGGCGATCCAGAAGCTCGGGCGAAGCCGCCGCTGGCGCCGCGATCATCGTCGGCCTACGGCCATCCTCTGTCGTGACGCCAGCGGAGCCAAGGGTCTTTCCATTATTGATAAGGGGCATAACCATCAGATGCTGAAACCTCTGCCCTCAAGGGTAAACTCCCGGCGGGTCGTTGTCTCATCA
Organism: Bradyrhizobium sp.; assembly: GCA_031367195.1. Lineage (GTDB taxonomy): Bacteria > Pseudomonadota > Alphaproteobacteria > Rhizobiales > Beijerinckiaceae > Roseiarcus. Next base: position 5,536 of record JANLPL010000328.1, on the reverse strand, counting down.
TCATTGGCACGGAGGGGCTCGTCAAGGCGCGCCACAGGCGAGGCAGGTCGCTGATCGCTTTCATCTGTTGCAGAATTTCCGCGAGTCCGTTGAGCGGCAGCTCGACCGCTTTGAAGCGCCGATCCCGGAATCGCAGATCAAAGTGAGCGGCAGTCAGCCGCCGCCGCTCCCCGCACGATCGGTTCGTCCATCTGACGCAGTCACGCAGAAGCGCTTGATGTGCCGCGGACGCCTGGCCGTTCGGCAAGAATTGTTCGATGAGATTAGGGCGCTTTTCGAAGGCGGCGATTCCGTCAAGGAAATCGCTCGCAAGCTCGGTCTTGGTCTTCGACGGGTGGAACGTTGGGTCCGCCGCATCGAATTGCCGGAGCTCAGCACAATGGAGTCAAAGCCCTGTACCCCGGCGCATTTCGGCACGTTGTTGAAGCGGCTCTGGGCCGAAGGCATCACTAAAGTCCGGCATCTGCTCGCCGAGATACGCAATCGCGGCTACACAGGGTCTTTCAGTCACCTGGCGCGCTTTCTCGCTCCCTGGCGCCGCCGCAGGCCTCCGCCCGACGCAGCGCAGCAGGAGGAACTCGCACCGGTCCTCGTGCGGACAATAGATCCGATGACCGGTCGCGTAATCTCACCGCTGACCGCAGCCGCGCTTTGCGTCAAACCCCGAGGCCAGATGACTGCCCGTCAGAGAGCCAACGTCGACGCGCTGAAATCGGCGTCGATGGAGTTTAGCGCGATGAGGCGTCTGTCGATGCGGTTTCGGGGGCTGCTTCGCGGCGGAACGCCAGACGGTCTGGACGCCTGGCTCATCAATGCGCGCGCATCTGGTATTTATGCGATGCAACGTTTTGCGAAGACGATACGCCAAGATCTGGAAGCCGTCCGGAACGCAGTCTTGGAGCCTTGGAGCAACGGGCAGACCGAAGGTCAGATCAACAAATTGAAAACACTCAAGCGAGCGATGTATGGCCGAGCCGGTCTCGAATTGATCCGCGCCCGGATGATGCCATTGCAGGAGAGCAGCCTGCACCAAGAGTGAACCAGACCCGGTTAACGCTGCGACGCGCCCGCGAGCCGGCTTCGTTTCGGCGTGGAATGCGCTATATGAGAGTTACCTGATATTCGCCGAGCCCGCCAAGGGCGAGCCAACAGAGGGACGCGCCATGACGCAAGCGACGCTCAACCCGCAGGTGAAGGCGTTTTTCGACGCCGCCACCAACACGATCTCCTATGTCGTCCAAGACCCGACCTCGCCCGCCTGCGCCATCGTCGATAGCGTGCTCGACTTCGACTATTCCTCCGGCCGCATCTCCTACGAATCGGCCGACGCGATCGTCGCTTATGTCACGCAGAACAAGCTGAACGTGGAATGGTTGATCGAAACGCATGTCCATGCCGATCATCTCTCCGCCGCGCCCTATCTGCAAAAGAAGCTCGGCGGCAAAATCGGCATCGGCGACAAAATCGTCGCGGTGCAGGCGACGTTCGGCAAGGTGTTCAACGAGGGGACCGAGTTTCAGCGCGACGGCAGCCAGTTCGACCGGCTGTTCGCCGACAGCGACGCCTATAACATCGGCGCGTTGCAAGCGCGCGCGATGCATACGCCCGGCCACACGCCGGCCTGCATGACGCACGTGATCGGCGACGCCGCCTTTGTCGGCGACACTTTGTTCATGCCCGACGGGGGCACGGCGCGGGCCGATTTTCCCGGCGGCGACGCGCGCCAGCTATACCGCTCGATCAAGAAGGTGCTGGCGCTGCCGCCGCAGACGCGGCTGTTCATGTGTCACGATTACGGCCCCAACGGCCGCGACATCCGTTGGGAGACCACGGTCGCCGACGAGCGCGCGCACAACATCCATGTGAATGACGGTGTGGGCGAGGACGAATTCGTCGCCAGGCGCGAGGCGCGCGACGCCACGCTCGCCATGCCGAAACTCATCATCCCCGCATTGCAGGTCAACATGAAAGCGGGCGAACTGCCCAAGCCCGAGGAAGATGGCCGGCGCTATCTCAAGGTGCCGATCAATGGACTGTGACCGGGCGCCCTTGGCCGATTGACATATTCGTACATTCTAATATAAGGAGACCCAGCGCGGTTCTCGGGCGAACAACGATCCGCGGGCGGGAGGAGCCACATGGCCGAAATCATCATCATGGGCGCCGGTTTGGCCGGCGCGATCATGGCCTACGAGATGAAGGCGGAGTTGCGGCCCGAAGACAGACTGACCGTCGTCACCAAGGACCCCGTCTATCATTTCGTGCCCTCCAACCCCTGGGTGCCGGTGGGCTGGCGCAAGCGCGAGAATGTCGAGGTCGATCTCGCCCCGACCATGGCGCGCAAGGGCATCGGCTTCAAGGCGAGCGCCGTCACCAAGGTCGAGCCGAAAGACAACCGCCTGACGCTGGCAGACGGTTCGGTGATGAAATACGATTATCTCATCATCGCCACCGGCCCGGAACTGGCGTTCGACGAGATCGAGGGCCTCGGCCCCGAGGGCTTCACCCAATCGATCTGCCACATCGACCACGCGGAGAAGGCGGCCGGCGCGTTCGAGGCGTTCTGCGCCAATCCCGGCCCGATCGTGGTCGGCGCGGTGCAGGGCGCGTCCTGCTTCGGCCCGGCCTACGAATTCATGTTCATTCTGGAGACGGAGCTGCGCCGTCGCAAAATTCGCGACAAGGTGCCGATGACCTTCGTCACCTCGGAACCCTACATCGGCCATCTCGGATTGGATGGCGTGGGCGACACCAAGGGTCTGCTCGAAAGCGAGATGCGCGAGCATCACATCAAGTGGCTGACTTCAACCAAGGTGAAGAAGGTCGAGCAGGCCAAGATGACGGTCGAGGAGATCGGCGACGACGGCGCGGTGAAGGCGACCAAGGAGCTGCCGTTCGCCTTCTCTATGATGCTGCCGGCGTTCCGCGGCATCGCGCCGCTGCGCGGGCTCGACGGGTTGGTCAATCCGCGTGGCTTCGTCATCGTCGACAAGCATCAGCAGAACCCGACTTATGCGAACGTGTTTTCGGTCGGCGTCTGCGTCGCCATTCCCCCGGTCGGGCCGACGCCGGTGCCGTGCGGCGTGCCCAAGACCGGCTTTATGATCGAGAGCATGGTGACGGCGACGGCCAAGAACATCGGCCAGATCCTGCGCGGCGCCAAGCCGACGCATCAGGGCTCGTGGAACGCGGTTTGTCTGGCCGATTTCGGCGACAGCGGCATCGCCTTCGTGGCGCAACCGCAGATCCCGCCGCGCAACGTCAACTGGTCCTCGTCGGGCAAGTGGGTTCATGCGGCCAAGATCGGCTTCGAGAAATATTTCATTCACAAAATGCGCCGCGGCGAAACCGAGCCGTTCTACGAGACGATGGCGCTCAACATTCTCGGCATCGACAAGCTGAAGGCGGTCAAACAGGACGCCTGAAGCGCTGACGTTCTCCCACAGCGTACACCTTGGCCCGGCCTGACCGCCGGGCCTTTTTTCAACCCAGCGCGCCGCGCGCGACGACATAGGCGCCAACCGCGATCACGCCGAGCGCGAACCCTCGGCGCAGCAAACCCTTGCGTTGCTCCAGCCGGACACCGAGCCGCACGCCGAGCGCGCCGCCAACCACGCCGCCGAGAATGAACAGGAGAGCCAGACGCCAGTCGATCAGGCCCGATAGCGCGTAATTGAGGCCGGTCGTGGCGCCGAACGCGGCGACCGAAACCAGCGAAGTGCCGACGGCCGCGATCATCGGCATGGCGGTGGCGGCGAGCAGCCCCGGCACGACGAGAAAGCCGCCGCCGATGCCGAAAAAGCCCGATAACGCGCCCACGCCCAGACCCGCGCCAAGCAGGCGCGGCGCGAGCAGGCCGGCGGTGCCCGCGTGCAACCGCACGTCGGGCTTGTCGGGACGTTTGGGCGCGCGCAGCATCGAGGCGCCGATCACGATCATCATGAGGCCGAACAGGGCGAGCAGCCGATGGCCGTCGACATATTTGGCCGCCGTCGATCCCGCCAACGCGCCCGCGACGCCCGCCGCCGTGAACACGCCCGCACAGGGCCATTTGACATTGCCGGCGCGCGCATGCGCGACGAGATTGGTCAGCGCGCTGACGGAGACCGCGAGCGCGCTGGTGCCGATCGCCACATGCGGCGAGGCGACGCCGACGCCATAGACCAGCAGCGGCACGGCCAGCACCGAGCCGCCCCCGCCCACCAGCCCGAGCACGGCCCCGACGAGGCCGCCCGACGCCAGCGTCGCGAAATCCATCGCGTTCAACATGGCGCTCAGTTGAAGCAGACGCCCTTCTTGACGCCGATCAACTTGAACGCCATCGCGGCGGGGCAAACTCCGGTGAAGCTCGCCTGGATCATGTTGGCGCCGGCGAAAACGGCGAGCAGCAGCCACCACGGGGAGACGAAATGCGCGAGCGCGACGCTAATGAGAACGACGAAGCCGGCAAAAGCGAGAACGGCGCGATCCAATGTCATGACTTGTTCCTTTGGTTGAGCTTATGGTTGAGCTTATGGTTGAGCTTGGCGGCCCGCTTGGGACCGCAGAAGATGGCGTAGAGCGAGGAGAGAACTTCTTTTGCGGCGGAACTCGACAGCGAGTAGTAGATCGTCCGCGACTCGCGCCGCGTTTCGACGATCTCGGCCTCGCGCAGCTTGGCCAGATGCTGCGACACCGCCGACATGGCCAGACCGACGGCGTGCTGAAGCTCCGTCACGGTGCGCTCGCCGGAGAACAGCTCGCACAGTATCATCAGCCGAGGGCGACTGGCCATCGCCTTCAGCAGACTCTCCGCCTCGCCGGCCTGTGTTTGCAGTTTCTCTAATTTCATACTTGCTCAATTAGCATTTCCTGATATATGCGTCAAGTCCGATAAGGAGCCCACATGCGACGCCTCGTTTTTCTCTTCGTCCTCGCCACGGCGCCCGCGCTGGCGGGCGAGCCGATCGTCGTCCACGAGACCGAAGTCAGCGACCGCAAGGCGGTGATCGCCACCGTCGAGCCGGTGCATCAACTGGTGGCGCGGGCGCGGATCGGCGGCACGATCGCGGCGCTGTCGATCAAAGAGGGCGACGACGTGACGGCGGGCGCGACCATCGCGCAGGTGACCGACGCCAAGCTCGCGCTTCAGATGCAGGCGCTCGATTCGCGCATCGCCTCGCAGAAGGCGACGCGAGATCAGGCCAAGACCGATTTCGACCGCATCGCCGAACTCGCCAAGCGCGGCGTCTCGACGCAGAAACAACTCGATCAGACCAAGACCGACCTCGATGTCGCCGAGCGCAATCTGGCGGCGATGAAGGGCGACCGCGACGTGATCGCGCAACAGGCGTCCGAAGGCGCGGTGCTGGCGCCAGGGGCGGGCAGGGTGCTGACCGTGCCGGTTTCGGTCGGCCGCGTCGTGCTGCCAGGCGAGACCATCGCGACGCTGGCAGCGGACAAATACATCCTGCGGCTCGAACTGCCCGAGCGTCACGCGCGCTTCCTGCGCGCCGGCGACAAGGTGGCGATCGGCGCGCGCGGGCTCGCCGACGAC
>JANLPL010000321.1:0-3355 GCA_031367195.1 Bradyrhizobium sp. | reverse complement strand
GCCAAATTGGCCGGTCAAGAACGGCCATACTTGCCGGTCAGCAGAGGCCAATTTGGCCGGTCACTCTATATAAGAATACTCATATATAAATACAAATAAATAAAAATACCCAGCAAGATTAATTTTATAAAACCCAAAGATGCGGAATGCAAAATGCATCAAAGAAGGAGAGCGACCCATTGACAGAACTATTACTTTATGGTCGCACAATAATGAGGTTTCTGCGACGCCGTAGCGCGAATACTGGCGCGTTTGATTGTCGCCTGCCCGGCGTTGCAGAAACTCTCTTGCACGAAACCGCGATTCGCTTCTGCGCGCTATGGGGATTTGGCCGCCGCGATGGCGCGCGAACCGGGAACGCCCGATAGTGGAATGCACGGCTCGGCGCGCAGCGGATCGGGGTTGCGGCTCATCGGATGGAATTCGAGAGGGTTCGAAGCGCTCTGCAATGTTCGCGCGCTTTATGTTGCGAGGAGACAGGCGCAATGCTGGCGCGCGGTCTCGTTTCCGCCGGGGCGAACTGAGAAGCGCTCGAACAATGCAGCGGTGCGTTGGCGGCCTATTGTCGTCATGACGTGTCGGCTCTCCATGCCGGACGAGGTCGTGAATACAGTCCCTCGAAGCTTTCGACGCGCTTCATTCGCCCGCCGCAGCACGGACACGGCGGCGGCTCGATCGGCGATGTCGCCTCATCGTCGGCGTGTTTCTCGCCGTCCGGGCGTCCGACGCCCTCATGCGCCGCGCCGAGCAATCGACGGCACAGCGCCAGTTTGTCAGCGCGATGGCCGTTGGCGAAAAGGCCGTAGTGGCGAATGCGGTTGAAGCCGTCGGGCAGGACGTGAAGCAGGAATCGGCGAATGAACTCGCCGGGGGCGAGCTTCATCGTCTTGGGTTTTGTTCGCCCGTTCTCGCGATAATCCTTCCAGCGGAAGGCGACATGCTCGTCGGTAAGTTCGACGAGCCGGCTGTTGCCGATCGCCACGCGATGCGTGTAGCGGGAGAGATAAGCGAGCACCTGTTGCGGCCCCGCGAAGGGCCGCTTGGCGAAGACCACCCATTCCTTGTTGCGCAGCGGCGCGAGACGGGAAAGGAACGCCGCACGATCCGCGAGCATGGCGAGGTCACCGAAGAATTGCAGCGCACCGGCGGCATGCAATGCAGAGAGGCCGTCGAGAAACAGCCGTCGGAACAGACGCGACAGCACGCGCACGGGCAAGAAGAATCCCGGGCGGCAGCCGATCCAGCGGCCGCCATCGGGCGAGACGCCGCCGCCGGGTACGATGCAATGGACGTGCGGGTGGTGATCGAGGTTCTGGCCCCAGGTGTGCAGCACGGCGGTGAGGCCGATCTCGGCTCCCAGATGCTTTGGATCGCCGGCGATCGTCGTGAGCGTCTGCGCGGCGGCCTTGAACAGCAGGCCGTAGGCCGCCGCCTTGTTCTGATAGGCGATCGCGCCGGCTTCGGCCGGCAGCGTGAACACCACGTGGCAATAGGGAACCGGCAACACGTCGGCTGCTCGCGCCGCCAGCCAACGCTCCGCCGCGCGCCATTGACACTTCGGGCAATGACGGTTGCGACAGGAGTTGTAGGCGATGCGCGTATGGGCGCAGTCCTCGCATCGCTCGACGTGGCCGCCGAGCGCCGCCGTGCGGCATAGTTCAATCGCGCTCATGACGCGGCGCTGGGCAAGGTTCACATGGCCGGCGTTGGCCGCGCGCCACGCCTCGCCATGGCGGCGGAAAATGTCCGCTGCCTCCAGCTTCGGCTTCGACATGACCGCCGGATCAGGACGGCGGCGCGTCGATGTTCAGGTATTCGAGCGGGCTTTGAATCTGCCGGATCGTATCGACCGCGACGCGTGTATAGCGCGTCGTCGAGTTGATGTTGCGATGGCCGAGCAGGCCCTGAATGACGCGGATATCGACCTTCTGCTCCAGGAGATGCGTGGCGAAACTGTGCCGCAGCGTATGCACGGTGACGGTTTTATCCAGCCCAGCCGCTTGCGCCGCCTCATGGAATGCTCGCTGTAGCGATCGGGTGGTGATCGGTTGCGACGGGTCGGGGCCGGGAAACAGCCAATGGGTCGGCCTGGCGCGCTTCCAGTAGTCGCGTAGAATGGCGAGCAACTGTTTGGACAGCATGACATAGCGATCCTTGCCGCCCTTGCCATGCCGAACATTGATGACCATGCGTTGGCTGTCGATGTCCTGCGCCGTGAGCGCGACGAGTTCCGACACCCGCAGGCCGGCGGCGTAGATGGTCACGAAGGCCGTGCGCATCTTGAGATTCGAAACGGACTTCAGCAACCGCTCGACCTGCTCGCGCGAGAGAACGGCGGGCAGCGCATCCGCCGTTCGCGCATAGGGAATCTGGTCGGCGATATCCTTGCGCCCGAGTGTCGTCGCATAGAAGAACCGCAACGCACCCATGATCGGATTGATCGTGGTCGGTTTGAGATCGCGCGCAACCAGATGCAGGCGATACGCGCGCACCTCCTCCACGCCGAGTTTATCCGGTGAGCGGCCGTGGAAGGCGGCAAATCGCGCGACCGCGGAGACATAGATCGATCGGGTGTGCGGCGACATGTTGCGCATCTTGATGTCGTCAATCATGCGCTGGCGCAGCGGTGAAATCTGTTTGGTCATGGCGATGCTCCTGTCGGCTGGACTGCACGAACGTGCGATCCTGACAGGCGCAGCGAACCACGGTGAAGGGTCGAAACCGACCCACCGGACGATCATGGGTCGCGAAAGTAAGGTTGTGCGACCTATCCGGAATGGCTCTGTTGAGCCCTATTCCCCGATATGCTGAAATCGCCATTCACTCGATTCGTAAACAGCCGAATGCTGCGATGCTCGACAATCCTGAGAAAACCACGAAGCTCTTGACCGCGATGATGGCGGCGCTGCCGTTTGAAGTCGAATTGACGCCTGATGTAATCGCCTATCTCCGCGCGCAACGCCTCGCGGACAGTGTCAAGCCGATGCAAATGGTCGCGAAAGTCTCTTATGCCGGCGACGAGGGCGGCATCCTCTGCCACCTCGCGCCCGAAGTCGGGCATGACGCGATCGTCCTCTCGCTCACCCATGTCCGCATCTATCGTCCCCAGCCGCTCGCCGCGGCCGTGTTCGATTATCAGCAGCATCGGGTAAAGAAGTTGAAGAAGCAGCGGCCGTCGATTTGAAGCCGTCGCCGAAACCAATGCCGTATGTGATTAGAGCAGTCTCCCAGCGGAATGAATCGAAATAGTTCCCCCCTTCCAGTCCGTTTATGATTCATGTGTCGGGCCGCGTTACGGAGGCGGCGTTGATGGCGCATTGCCACGATCTTCGCAAACGAGTGGTTGATGCTGTTT
>JANLPL010000308.1:0-5259 GCA_031367195.1 Bradyrhizobium sp. | reverse complement strand
AAATTCCTCGACGACGCGCCCGAGCCGCGACACGAGGATGCGATCCGGCAGGTTCATGATTTCCGGCAGATAGGATGAGATCACCACGACGGCGAGGCCGTCGTCGGCGAGCTTCTCGATCGTGTGGTGAATTTCGGCGATGGCGCCGACATCGACGCCGCGCGTCGGCTCGTCGAATATCACCAGCGTCGGGCGCTGCACCAGCGAGCTCGCGATGACGACCTTCTGCTGATTGCCGCCGGAGAGTTCGATCACGCGCGCATTGCTGTTGATCGCGCGGATGCCGAGGCCCTTGACCCAATAGTCCGCCAGTTCTTTTATCCGGCTCATGCCGACGACGACGCCGGTGTTCAGATTGGCGGCGAGCAAGCCCGTGTAGATGTTCTCCGCGATCGACTGGGTCTCGAAGAAACCTTCCAGCTTTCGGTCCTCGGTGACATAGACGATGCCGTCTCGCACCGCCGGCGCCGGCACGCGATAGCGCACCGCCCGCCCGTTCAGCCAGACCTCGCCGCCGTAAAAGGCGTTTCGCTTCTGCACCCCCGCAATAATCTTGGCGGTTTCCGTCCGCCCCGAGCCGATCAGCCCAAAGACGCCGGTGATCTGCCCGGCATAGACGGAAAAGCTGTTGTTGCGCACCATCGCGCCCATCGACAGATTCTGCACGCTCAGAACCTTGGCGCCCGGTTTGCGCGCGACGCGCCCCTTCCGGCTGTAAAGCTCGCCCGACAATTGCCGGCCGACCATGCCCTGGATGATGGTCTCGCGGTTGAACTTCGACGTGATATCGGTCGCGACGAGTTCGCCGTCGCGCAGAATCGTGATCCGGTCCGAGATCGCCAGCGCCTCCTCCAGCGCGTGGCTGATGAAGATGATCGAGACGCCACGCTCCTTCAGCCGCGCGATCAGCGAGAAGAAATGATGCTTCTCCTCGGGAGTCAGCGAGGCCGTGGGTTCGTCGAAGATGATGACTTTGACCTGTTGGCGCACGGCTCTGGCGATCTCGACCATCTGCCGCTTCGCCGCCCCGAGGCTGGCGACGCTCGCCCAGGGATCGACGTTGAAATTGAGCGATTGCAGGAATTGTTGCGCGGCGATGTTGAGGCCGCGCAGGCGATTGAAGAATTTCTCGTCGCCGAGATAGATGTTCTGCGCGACGGTCATGGACGGCACCAGGCTCGTCTCCTGGAACACCATTGCGACGCCATGCGAGAGCGCTTCGGCGGGCGAGGCAAACGAGACGTTCTTGCCTTCCAACAACATCTTGCCGGAAGTGGCCTGGGTTACGCCCGCCATGATCTTCGTGAGCGTGGACTTACCGGCGCCGTTCTCGCCGAGCAACGCATGGACTTCGCTGCGCTCCAGCGTGAAATCGACGTTCTTGACCGCGGGAACGCCACGATATTCCTTCGTGACGCTTCTCATCTCGATCAGCGGCTCCGCGCTCATAGTTCCGTGTCCAATTCCGCCAGTTCGAGCGAAGCGATGACGCCGCCGCCCTTGCTGGCGACGAGCAGGCGGTCTCCGAATTCAAGACAACTGGTGACCCCGTGCCGGACGCCATCGGCGCGGCTGTGCGCGCTGACGACCGGCGAACCCGAGACGTCGAGGCGGATCACCAGCCCGTAGGAGCGCGTCGGCGCCCAGGGCTTCGAGATGCCCAGATGTTTGACCGCGCCGCCCTGGATCGGTTCGAGGAAACTCCGGCCGCTACGCAGCGCCGGGGCCATCCAGTGATCGGGATGCACCTCGCGCATCATGCGTTCGCGATAGGCCTTTTCGCGCAGCACGAACTCGACCATCTGCCGGCGAGGCGCGAAGACGCAGAGCCAACTGCCGCCGTCGGCGGAGGCCGTCATGCGGGCGGGATAGCCGGGCAGATGCTCCAGCAACGCCGCCGGCGCGGCCCCCGGCTTCACCAGCAGCACGCGATTCCGCCAGGCCTCGGAAATACGTAGGTCGCGGCCGACCAGGAGAACCCCGTTGGGATAGCCGAGCCCGTCCGCCAGCCGCGTCGCCGATCCGGTCGCCAGATCGATCCGCCAGACGGAGCCGGACGCGTTGCGCTGCATGAGATCGCGCTTCCACTCCTGCGGCGGGTTGGCGGTTGAGCCGAGACAGACAATCAGCGCGTCCGGTCCGTCGAACGCCAGCGCGGTCGGGCAAAGCAGCGGCGCGCCTCCGACCTGCTTGAAACTCTTGCCGTCGCGCGCCCCACCCCGCAACGCGATCTCGCCGCTCACGCCGACCGCGAGGACGCCGGACTCGTGAGCCGCCAGACATGCGATGGGTTGGTCGAATTGATATTTCGGGACCGGGCGGCCCGCCGCGGCGTCTCCCGCCAGCGCAAATACGACGCCCGCGCTCGAGAACAGAATCTCTCCCGCGCAATCGACGAGATTGTCGGGTTCGGGAATCGACAGCGGCACGGGCGCCTGATCGAGCAGATTGTTCGGCCGCAGGGCGCCGTCCATCGACGGCCCCGTGACGGCGGCGGCGCCGCGTCCCCAGAACGTGTCGAGCCGATCACGCAACCCGCGCATCATTGGGGCCGTCCCCAATAGAGATGCCGGTCGTTGAATTCGAGATCCGCGCCGGGAATTTTATACCTGCCGATCCGATTATTGTAGACGCCGGCGAGATAGAGATAGCCCTTGTGCTCGCGAATTGAAGTGATCATCGGGTGTTTCTCGCCGCTGGCGTCCCACAGCGACTCGATAATTTTGCCGTCGATGTCGAACTTGACCACGCCGCCGGTGTTGATGTTGGGATAGATCCATTCCTCAAACGCCACCCGCTGCGCCATGCGCCGACGAAAGCCCGGCATTTTCATCGCGACGTCGAGCGCCGGCGTGCGCATCCCCAGCATGGCGACCCAGAAATTGCCGTCCGAGGCGCGGCGGATGTTGTCGGGATAGCCGGGCATATCGGGGATGACGCACTCCACCCTGCCCTTCCTGGGCCCGTCGAACCAATAGCGGCTGATGCGGCCCGCCCAGGTCTCCGCGAAGAACAGCGACACATCGTCGCCCGTCATGCAGATGCCGTTCGGAAACATGCGCTTCGACAGCACTGTCCGCGACGTGTTGGTGTGCGGGTTCCAGCAGATGATGCGGCCATTGCCGCGGCCCTCGATCGAGTCGGTCGCCCAATCGAAAATGTCGTAGCGGATCGTCGCCTCGCTGAAGAAGACCCGCCCGTCCGGCGCGAAATCCATGTCGTCGGCGAACCGCATCCGGCTGTCGTCGATGATGGAGAACAACGTACGGTTGGTCTCGTCGGAAAGACGGATATTTTGCCTGTCGCGGGTGATCTTGTAGAGTCCCATGCCGCTGACGCAGGCGAACAGCGAATCCTCGCGGTCGAAATGCAGCCCGAGCGGCTGGCCGCCGATATGGGCGAAAATCTCGACCTTTTTGTAGTCCGGCGCCATGAAGCGGATGATGTCGCCGTGGCGGCTGCCGGCATAGAGGTTGTCGTCGCGATCGAAGGCGATGTCCTCGGCGCCGTCGACCTGATCGAGCCCGATCGGTTCGGCCTCCTGCAGCTTGTTGTTGATCGCATAGGGCGTGCCGGCGGCGGGATCCGTCGACACCAGCGGAGGCGGCGCGAAATAGGTCGGCGACACGTAAATGCGCGAAAGCAGCTTGTTGCGATTCTTCAGCCAGCGCACGTCCGTCGCGACGGCAATAAGAAGGATCATCCCGATCGCCAGCGGATTGGCGCCGCTCGGCAGGCTGAAGCGCAACAACGAATTGGTGAACAGCGCGACGATGAAGGCGCCCAGCGCGGCCTTCGGTATCGATCCGCGCCCGCCGCCGAGGCTGTTGCCGCCGAGCACCGCCGCCGTCAGCGCCACCACCTCCAGGCCGACCCCTGCCTCGGTGCCGGCGTTGTCGAGTCGGGCGGCGTAGAGGATGCCGGCGACGCCGGTGAGCACGCCCGAAAGCACGTAGGTGAAACACACCGTCCGGCGGACGTCGATGCCGGCGTTATGCGCCGATCGTCTCGAGCCGCCGACCGCGCGGATGTGCCATCCCGGCCGCATCCGGGTGAGGAAGATGTGCAGCGCCACCGCGGCGACCAGCGCGGAAAGGTAGTTGAAGGGAATTCCGAGGACGGTTCCGAACGACAGAAAGTCCCACACGTCGGACTCGATCGTATTGGCGACGACCACGGTGCCCCAGTTGAACAGCAACCAATCGACCAGCGCGCGCAGGATGATCAGCATCGCCAGCGTCGTGAGAAAGGCGCGCAGCCGGAGGTAACCGACGAGCAGGCCGTTGATCAGCCCGCAAGCCGCGCAGATTAGCACGACCAGCGGTAGGGCGACCGCGAGCGGCCATTGCAAATAGTTGACGAGCCCGAGCGTCGTGAAATTCGCCAGCGCGAACACCGATCCGGCGCTGAGATCGATGCCGCCCGCCATGATGACGACGGCCATGCCGAGCGTCACGAAGGTCAGTTCGCCCATCTGCCGCAGCAGTTCCACGACGCCATTCCAACTCAGGAAGTGCGGCAACAGAGCTGAGAAAGTCAGAACCGAGACGAGCAGCATCAGCACGGGAATGGCGGTGTCGATCCATTCCTTGGTGAGAATTTCGCCTATGATGTGGTCGGGAATCAGGCGGTAACGCCATTTAGCGATCGTATCGGAATTGATCATGACCGCGCGCCCCAGCGTATTTGGAAAGCAAAATGACGAAGGCGGAACGAAGCTGGGCCGAGTTCCGCCTGAGTTCGTCGAACGGCGCCGCTAGAGCGGCCTGGCGCCTATTTCCAGGGGATCTGCTTGATCATGTCGACGGTCCAGCACTGGTCGGGCGAGAACGTCGCCTTGGTCAGTTCCCGCGCGCCGACATAGACGGCATAGGGTGCCGAACCGGCCTTGCCGGTCTGCTGCAGCGCGGTCGCGACAGCAACCCCAAGGCGGCGTGTCACATCAGGAATACCGTAGGCGACATAATTGTCGAAGCTGCCGTCGGCAATCTTGTCGCAGGTCGATTTCTCCGCCGCGCCCGAAGTCGTGGTGAAGACCTTGCCCTTAAGGCCGGCTTCGGCGACGGCCGCCGCCATGCCAGCGTCCTGCCCATCCCAGAAGCCCAAATAGCCGCATAGATCGGGCGTCTGCTTCAGCACAGTCGAGACCACGCCGTGCGCCTTGCTGGCGTCCCAGTCGGCGGCGGCGTCCGATACCACCTTGATTTCGGGATGATCCTTCAGCACGTCGGCGATCGCCTTCATGCCGATGAAGTTGGT
>JANLPL010000158.1:0-8022 GCA_031367195.1 Bradyrhizobium sp. | reverse complement strand
GAAGGAAATCAGCTTCGAGGTCGCGCCGGGCGCCCACGCCATATGGGTCTGCGACGGCGCAGGCTGGCGTCAACGCGGCGAGATGTTGATCGTCCCCCACAACATAACCCTGCTGTCCATTCCAGCCTACTCGCCTGAACTCAACCCGATGGAGAATGTCTGGGCCTATCTCAGGCAAAACAAACTCTGCGCCCTTGTTTGGAATACGTACGAAGAAATACTCGATGCGCGCCAAAGCGCCGGGCGCTTCCTCATCGACGATCCAGACCGAATCCGATCAATCGGAACCCGCAAATGGGCGTGTGTCAATAAATAGCGGGACTGGTATCAGGGGGGTTTCGGCTCGAGAAAGGTTTTGGCACTCTCTTGTAGAGAGTGCCAGTCGTCACCATCTAATGTCTGCCGAAAACTCCGCCGCGCCGTTTAGTCTCAAACCGAGCCGGGGCGCCGCGCGGCAATAGAGGAAACCGCCCATGAAATTCCGTCCGCTACACGACCGCGTCGTCATTCGTCGCCTCGAGGCCGAAGAGAAGTCGAAGGGCGGCATCATCATCCCCGACACCGTCAAGGAAAAGCCGCAAGAGGGCGAAGTCGTCGCCGTCGGGCCAGGAGCGCGCGACGAGAGCGGCAAGCTCATCCCGCTCGAACTCAAGGCCGGCGAGCGCGTGCTGTTCGGCAAATGGTCGGGCACGGAAGTGAAGATCGACGGTCAGGATCTTCTGATCATGAAGGAATCCGACGTCATGGGCGTGCTCGAAGGCGCTGTCGACGCGAAGAAGAAAGCGGCCTGAGGCCCCTGTTCCCCAACCCTTTTGAATTGGACACAACATCATGGCTGCCAAGGACGTTAAATTCTCCACCGATGCGCGCGAGCGATTGCTGCGCGGCGTCGAAATCCTCAACAACGCGGTCAAGGTGACCTTGGGCCCCAAGGGCCGAAACGTCATCATCGACAAATCCTACGGCGCGCCGCGCATCACCAAGGACGGCGTCACCGTCGCCAAGGAAATCGAGCTCGAAGACAAGTTCGAGAACATGGGCGCGCAGATGGTGCGCGAAGTCGCGTCCAAGACCAACGATCTCGCCGGCGACGGCACGACCACCGCGACCGTGCTCGCGGCTTCGATCATGCGCGAAGGCCTCAAGCTCGTCGCCGCCGGCATCAGCCCGATGGACCTGAAGCGCGGCATCGATATCGCGGTTATAGCCGTGGTGAAGGACGTCGCGAGCCGCGCCAAGAAGGTTCAATCCTCCGAGGAAATCGCACAGATCGCGACGATCGCCTCGAACGGCGACAAGGCAATCGGCAAGATGATCGCCGAAGCGATGCAGAAAGTCGGCAACGAAGGCGTCATCACCATCGAGGAGGCCAAGACCGCCGAAACCGAACTCGACGTCGTCGAGGGCATGCAGTTCGATCGCGGCTATCTCTCGCCCTATTTCATCACCAACGCCGAGAAGATGATCGTCGAGCTCGAAGACCCCTACATCCTCCTGCACGAGAAGAAGCTGTCGTCGCTTCAGGGCATGTTGCCCATTCTCGAAGCCGTGGTGCAGGCGGGCAAGCCGTTGCTCATCATCGCCGAAGACATCGACGGCGAAGCGCTGGCGACACTGGTTGTCAACAAACTGCGCGGCGGCCTGAAAGTCGCGGCGGTCAAGGCCCCTGGCTTTGGCGATCGTCGCAAGGCGATGCTCGAAGATATCGCCACGCTGAGCGGCGGTCAGCTGATCGCCGAGGACCTCGGCATCAAGCTCGAGAATGTGACGCTGGCGATGCTCGGTCGCGCCAAGCGCGTCCGCATCGAGAAGGAAAACACCACCATCATCGACGGCTCCGGCAAGAAGTCGGACATTGAGGCGCGCATTGCGCAGATCAAGGCGCAGGTCGAGGAGACAACCTCGGACTACGACAAGGAGAAGCTGCAGGAACGCCTGGCCAAACTCGCGGGCGGCGTCGCCGTGATCCGCGTCGGCGGCTCGACCGAAGTCGAGGTCAAGGAGAAGAAGGACCGCGTCGATGACGCGATGCACGCAACGCGGGCGGCAGTCGAAGAAGGCATTGTGGCGGGCGGCGGCGTCGCGCTGTTGCGCGCCAAGGCGGCGATCGGCAAACTGACGGATGAAAATCCCGATGTGCAATCCGGCATCAACATCGTGCTGCGCGCGCTCGAAGCCCCGATCCGACAGATCGTCGAGAACGCGGGCAACGAAGGCTCGATCGTCGTCGGCAAAATCCTGGAAAATAAGTCGCAGACCTACGGCTTCGACGCCCAGACCGAGCAATATGTCGATATGCTCGCCGCCGGCATCGTCGATCCGGCCAAGGTCGTCAGGGTGGCGTTGCAAGACGCGGCCTCGGTTGCTGGCCTCATGATCACCACCGAGGCGATGGTCACCGATCGACCGAAGAAAGACGCTTCCGCGATGCCCGGCGGCGGTATGGGCGGCGGTATGGGCGGTATGGACTACTGATCGCCTGACTACACCAAGACGGGAGGGCGGCGATGTCGCCGCCTTCCTGATTTATACGAAGTCGCCCACGGGTTGGTCTGCCGCTAATTCCAAACGGGCGCGCAGTAAGATTGAGCCATCGCGAGCGACCAAGTCGCGTTTTCCGTTTCGTCTCTATGCCAGCGCCCGGAAGCGCTTCGTTGGCCCCGTATTCCGCGCCGTCCGGCTCCCGGTCGTTGACGTTCCCGTTCCACGACGACCTCCTTGGCGCTATTGGCGGCGGCCAGAGTGTTCGTCGTTGCCGAGGTTGCCAGGAACCCGCGTCAATCGACCGATATTTCCTGTCCGCAAGCGCCGGGATCGAGCGTCGTCGGCTCGATCTTCACGCGGATGCGGTCGCGGCAGGGGAAGCCCTCGAAGTCTGGTTGGAACGAAAGGCGCGACGCGGGTATCGCCTCCGGGCGGCACGCTTGTTGTCCTGATCGGAGACGATGGGCAGTATAGCGATGCGATGCGTCCAAAGGGCGACTGGTAGCGAATTAAAGCGACAGATATCGGTGGAGTCGCCACGCGCGCTCTAAAAATCCATTGAATTGATCGCCGGGTCGAGGCATATTTTGATGCGTGATGGATCACGCCCAACTCGAATTGTTCGCGGACCATACGCCGATCCCGCCAGCCTCGAATCCCGAGGCGGGGCGCCGAATGGACGTGGAAGAATTAACGGACGCGACTTTGATCGCTGCGATTCCCGATGCATCGCTTGCCGACGCGCAGGCGCTTGCGGCCGAGGCGGGACGGCGGCGGCTCGGCGATGCGGTCCCAGCGCTTATCGCTCTCTGCAATCGCTTCGTAGGCTTTGGCGCCAACTGTCGCGTTCCCGAGCAGACCGCGGCGCTCGATGCCCTTTGCGTTATTGGCGGAGCAGCAGCGTCCCGATACGTCAATCAAACGATCGTCAAGGGAATTGTTCAGGGCCCGAACCTCACCGCCGCGTTGATCGCGGCGTCACGGCTTGGCGCCACACTCAATCCTGACGTCGCGCTACCACTTCTCCGACATGCCGAGCCGTCGGTACGCGCGGCGGCGTGCGCTTGCGTCCGGGCCAACGGGGAAATCGTCGCGACGTTGATCGAATTGCTTTCCGATCTCAATCGCGAAGTCGCGACCGCGGCCGCGTGCGCTTTAGGGCGAATGGGACGCATCGAGGCGCTCAATCCGTTGAAGCGGCTCGTTGTCGAGAGACCCTCGGCGCGCGTGATTGAAGCATTGGCCGGGGTCGCTGACGAGGAAGCCATCGTCTTCCTCGCCCGCCTCGGCCGAAATCGGCCCGAATTGGCCGATGCCGTTCTCTCGGCGCTCGACGAGATCGATCACGCAAGGGCGGGCGTCGCCGCTTCGGGTCTGAGGTCCTGGCTTTCCCCTTCCGATCGAAGTTGAGGAATCGATCCGTTGCTTTGCGAGCCGTCGCCCCGTACCTCGACGAAACTGGATGTGCCGCAGCCCCCCTGCCTTAACTGACCGCCGTTGAGCTTGCGGCGGCGGGCGGAAAATATCGAGGCGCACCGCGTTGGCGTTCAGGCCGATCAGTTCGAGGTCGTGCTCGCGGAAGGCATGATGGAACTTTTCGCGGGCGGTGGAGTCACGCAGCAAGAGATCGAGATGCGGCGCGGACGACCAATTGCCGGCATTGACCTCGACGCCCGAATTCCGAGCTTCGCCGCCGCGTCGGAAGTCCCATGCGAATGCTCACTTTTGGTTGATCCTCGCCACTTTCGTCGCGTAGCGCGCGTCCATCCGCGCCTGCGCCGCCGGACTGCCATCATGCCATGTGCCGAACAGCTTATCGAGCGACGTCGTTCCGTCGGCATAGTTCACTTCAAAATACTTGTGGTGCAGGTAGTGCGCGTAAGCATGTGTATCGATGGAGCCTTCGCCGCCAACCTCGATTTTGTCGAAGCCGACATGGCCGACGACCGCGCCCGTTCCTGTAATTTGCAGTCCGTACAAGAATAGCAAGGGATGCGAAGGCAGCAGGAGGTGGATCAGCGAGTCCGACCAATAGAGCAGATGCTCGACCGGGTGCATGGACAGCGACGACCACGGGCTCGGGTTGATCGAGTTGTGGTGGACGGAATGCACATGCTTGTAGAGTGTGGGCGTATGGATCAGCCGGTGAATGCAATAGAAGTGAAACTCATGCCAGACCGGAAAAACGAGGCCCAGGAACGTGAGCCAATAGGGATGCGCGGCGAAAGTCGTCCAGGGACCGATATGGTTCGCGTAGCACCATAAGCCGAGGACTTCGTAGGTCGTCCAGATCGGAACGCCGGTCGCGAAGGTTCTGATGATATTGTCGATGTTCTGGCTCTTGAACAAGAAGACGTCGCTCGTCTGTTCCGACGGGAATTTGCCGTTGTATTTGAAATGGGTTCCCTGCGAACGACGGAAGTAGAGCCGCAGCTCCAGCAGGCCATAGACGACGAGGACCAGGAGGCTGTTGCGAACGAGCAGATAGAGAATCCATCCCAGCGCCAAGGTTTTCAGCGTCTCCTCGCCCGGCGTCAGAAAAAACCAGGTCAAGGCCGCCAGCGCCAGGAAGAGCGCGTTCCAAGGCAGGAAATAGCCAGGGAGCCATCTCAGAAACGGCAACGGTCGCGGCGGGAATACGAAGAGCGGCGCCGTTTGAAGCGGCTCCTTCGGCGCCCAGTCGCCGCGCTTGTTTCGTGTTCCGTACCGCAGATCATCCATCGTTCAGTTTCCTATTCGACGTGGCGTCGAAGTCTCAAGCGGCGACCGGCGGAGGATGACCGTCATGCATCGACATATAGCTGGCGATCTCGGCTTCAAGTTCGGCCATATGTTCACCGCCCGCCATGAGATCGGTGATCTCCTCGCGAGACTTCTCGCCCTTGCGAAAATCGGCCGCTTTCGCCCCCTTGATGAGCACCGCGAAATGGTCGCCGACCGTCAGCGCATGAACGACGTTGTGGGTAATGAAAACGACCGCGATGCCCTTCTGCCGGGCCTGCAGGACGATGCGCAGCACATGCGCGGCCTCCTTGACCCCGAGCGCGGCGGTTGCCTCATCGAGAATCAGCACGCTGGCGCCAAAATGAACCGCCCGAGCGATGGCGAGCGCCTGGCGCTCGCCGCCGGAGAGCCCACCAACAAGCCGGTCTCCATCGTCGATGCGAGTTATCCCGAGATCGCGCACCGCCTTCGCCGCGGTTTCGTTAGCCCGCTTGCGGTCAAAACGCTTGAACGGCCCCCAACCTCTCGTCGGTTCCTCGCCCACGAAGAACGAGCGGCCTATGCTCATCAACGGGAAGGCGCCGCCAAACTGGTGAACCGTGGCGATGCCGTGGTCGCTGGCGTCACGCGGGCTGTTGAAATCCACGACCTTGCCGCTCATTTCCACCGTGCCTGACGTCGCCTTGTGAACCCCTGAGAGGATCTTGATCAGCGTGGACTTACCCGCGCCATTGTCTCCGAGCAGGCACAGAACCTCTCCCGCGTTCACTTGAAGCGAGATATCGAAAAGAACGTCGATCGGACCGAACGACTTGTTGACGTTGGTCAGCTTGAGCAGAGGCGAAGTCATAGCTTTGACGTCCCTTTCGCGGGTGCGTATGAGAGCGCCAGCTTGCGGAAGGTGTTGTTCATCAGCACGGCCAGCAGCAGCAGAATGCCGATGATCAGGCTCGCCCAATTGGCGTCAAAGCCTGTGTAGTAAATGCCTTGGTTGACGATGGCGAAGGTCATGGCGCCCAGGACGATGCCGAAAATGGAGCCATATCCGCCCGTCAGCAACACGCCGCCGACGACCACCGATATGATGGCGTTGAAGATGTAGGACTGCCCGGCGGACACCTGCGCGCTGTTGTAAAGAATCGCCTGCGAGAGGCCAACGAACGCCGCGCTCATTCCGCTGCAGACGAAAAGGGCAATTATATACTTGACGTAGGTCTACGGAAGGCGTATGGGAATGGGCAAAGAGAGAGACCTTCCCATGTGCGATTTGCTCAACCCCATTTTCACCGATGCCGAGAAAGCCCGTGAGCATCTTGAGGCGCTTTACTGGCCGAATGGTCCGGTCTGCCGCCATTGCGGCAACGCCGATCCGACTCGCGTCACGCCCCTAACTGGCAAGAGCACTCGCGCCGGCGTCCGTTGGTGTAACGAATGCAACTCACCCTTCACGGTCACGGTCGGGACCATCATGGAAGACAGCAAAATCTCGCTAAATAAGTGGGTTCTCGCTTTCCATCTCATGTCATCCAGCAAGAAGGGCATGTCGGCTCATCAAATGCACCGAATGCTAGGCGTCACCTATAAGTCAGCGTGGTTCCTGTGCCATCGCATTCGCGAGGCTATGGGCGATGACAGCCATACCACGACGGGCGGCCTCGGCGGCGCTAACAAGGTGGTTGAGGCCGACGAAACCTATGTTGGCGGCAAAGCCAAGAACCGCGCCTTTCGCGAGCCCGCGCCTAAGAAAGCCGTTGTGTCACTGGTTGAGCGCGACGGGCGCGTTCACTCGCGTCACGTCCCGAACGTGACGGCCAAGACGGTTCGCGAGGTCATCGTGACCAATGTGAACCGCGCCAGCGCTCTGCATACGGACGAGTCGGTTGTCTATCCCAAGACCGGCGCTGAGTTCGCCAGCCATTCGACCGTGAACCATTCGGCCAACGAGTACGCGCGGCTTGGCGGTTTCGTCCACATCAATACCGCCGAGAACTACTATTCCATTCTCAAGCGCGGCATCACCGGCGTTTATCACAGCGTCAGCGAAGCCCATTTGCATCGCTATCTGAAAGAGTTCGATTTCCGCTACAACAACCGCTCCGGGCTCGGCGTTGAGGATGCGGAGCGCGCCGCCAAAGCGGTCATAGGCGCGGAAGGCAAGCGGTTGACCTATAATCAGACTGCTATCTGACCGGGGGCCTCACAAGCCAGTTTGGACGCCACCAGATAAGCCGGGGCGTCCCCCCGACAAGCGACGCCGCAAGCGGTGGGCTAACGAATAACCTAAGGCTGAGGGGGTCGAACTCTATGAATAACGAATTGGCCAACTGGCAGCGAAACGCAGCCGCGCTTGGAATGGTGGCGATATGGATGAAAACATTCGCCGCCGAGATTATTGGACACGTCCTGAACGGAGGCGTCCTCGACAGGGAGACTGTGGACGCCATCAAGGCCGACTGCATCCATGAGATCAAAAATCTTGACGTGATCGGCTTTGAGATCACAGAGGAAGCCGACATGCTCAGGAAGGCGATTCAGCAATTCGGCCAATTGGCCGACATTGCAATCTCTGAGGGATGGAAGCTCAAGAACGAGTAGGCCGTCTTTCGTCATCACAACGGCACATCTGCCGTCGCTTATAGCCACAATAGACGCCATGCTTAACCGCCTCGCTTTTTCCTAAGCAGAGATTCGTAACCTGTCCAACGGAACGGGTTTGCGCTCTTTGTTGAGGGCTTCGACCGCTTTGTGGATGGCTTGGTCAAGAGCATCATCATCGGCGAAGGTCTGGTGGGCGAGGTGATGCGCCTTGAGATC
>JANLPL010000277.1:0-4645 GCA_031367195.1 Bradyrhizobium sp. | reverse complement strand
AAGCCTTCGCTCGATCTCGACGCCCGCCTCACCATGTCGGCGGCCGAAATTCTGCAAGCCCGCGATTTCGCGCAGATGAGCGCCGACGAGATCGCCCGCGCCCGCGCCCTGATCGCCCGTCTCGCCATGCCCGACGACCGCCGCGCCACCCGCCGCTATGCGCCCTCGCGCTCAGGCGCCCGCGTCGATCCGCGCCGCAGCTTCCGTGGTTCGCTGCGCGGCGTGATCGACCTCGAATTCCGCGCCCGCGTGCATAAGGCCCCGCCCGTGGTGGCTTTATGCGACATCTCCGGCTCGATGGCGGAATACACCCGTCTGTTCCTACATTTCCTGCACGCGCTCGGCGAAACGCGGCGCGTCTCGACCTTTCTGTTCGGCACGCGGCTCACCAATGTCACGCGCGCCATGCGCCGCCGCGATCCCGACGACGCGCTCGCCCATTGTTCAACCGAAGTGAAGGACTGGTCGGGCGGCACGCGCATCAGCGCCTCGCTGCACGCCTTCAATCACGATTGGTCGCGCCGCGTGCTGGGTCAGGGCGCCATCGTGCTGTTGTTCACCGACGGGCTGGAGCGCGACGGGATCGAGGGCCTTTCGGCCGAGATGCAGCGCCTGCACATGTCGTGTCGCCGGTTGATCTGGCTCAACCCGCTGCTACGCTTTGACGGTTTCTCCGCCAAGGCGCAGGGGATGCGCGCCATGCTGCCGCATGTCGACGAATTCCGTCCGATCCATTCGCTGGCGAGCATGGCCGAACTCGCACGCGCGCTCGCGGGCGCGGCTGTCGGCGCCGACCCCAGAGCGTGGCTGAAAGCGGCGGGCTAGATCGCCGCTCGCGCGTCGCGCTGGGCGAGCCGGGCGAGCAGATAATCCACCTCCCCCCGCGCCGTCCCGCTCAGCCGCGTGCTCGGCTTGCGCTGCGCGTCATGCGCGATCAGCTTGCGCCGCATCAGCACATATTTGCGCACCGCCAGACCGACGCCGGGTTGCTGCTCGTAGCGCAGCAGCGGCAGATGCGCGTCAAACAGATCATGCGCCGCATCGCGTTTGCCCTCGGCGCAGAGGCGCACCACGTCGATCAGCATCTCGGGAAAGGCGTAGCCCGTATTGGCGCCGTCGGCGCCGCGCTCCATTTCGAAATCGAGGAACAGCCCGCCATTGCCAGTGAGAATCGAGATCGGCCGCATCTGGCCCTCGCGCTGGAACGCGCGCAACGCCGAGATCTTTTCCAGCCCCGGCCAGTCCTCGTGTTTCAGCATCACGCAGGAGGGGTTGTCCGAGACGATGCGGCGGATCACGCCCGGCGTCATCACCACCGACAGCGTCAGCGGATAATCCTGGATCACGAACGGAATGTCGGTGCCGATGCCGTCAACCGCTTGCGCGTAATAGGTCACGATCTGATCGTCGGTGCGTAAGCTCGGCGGCGGCGCGATCATCACGCCCGCCGCGCCCAGTTCCATCGCGCCGCGCGCCAGCGCCCGCATCGCCGCGAAGCCCGGCGCCGACACGCCCACGATGAACGGCAGCCGCGCCCGCTGCACGCAGCGCCGCACGATGTCGAGCGATTCCCCCGCCTCCAGCTTCGGCGCCTCGCCCAAAATGCCCAGAATCGTGCAGCCATCCGCTCGAATAGCGACATAATGGTCGATCAGCCGATCGAGACTGTCGAAATCGATGCGGCCGTCGGAATGAAACGGGGTCGGCGCGATGGGAAACACCCCGCGCGCTGTACTGTCGAGATTCAAACCCGCCTCCTTCAAAACAGGGGGGCGAGCCTGTCCGGGTCCGCCTCGCCGTCCAATGCCGCGCGCAAGGCTCCAAGCCACGGCGCGTAATTTCGCGCGCGTCCCACCGCGCTGTCATAGATCGGCCGGCGCACTTGCGCCAGACTGGCGGTCGTCACCGGCCGCGTGGTCTCGTGAAACGCCAGACAGCGCGCATCCCACGGCAGGCCGCAGAAATCGAGCAGTCTGCACGTCTCGCCTTCGAGATCGGCGACCAGCCGCTCATAGACGACTTCGTGCATGACGTCGGCCGGCAAGGCCGCCCGCCAAGTCGCCATCAGCGCCTCATAGCCGCTGATATAGCGCCCGATAGCGGAGAGATCGGGCGGAAACGGCATCTCGCCGGAAAACAGGCTGAAATGGATCGACAGCCCGCAATCCATCGCGTCGCGCCTGACATGCACGAGCTTGGCGTTGGGAAAAGCGCGCCGTATCGCCCCGATATGCAGAAAATTGCCGAGCGATTTGTCAACTACGCGCGGCGCGGCCCGCGCCCGCGTCGGCCAATGCTGGAGATACGCCGCCGCCGCCTGCGCGGGATCGCTGTGCGCCTCGCGCGCGAAAAACTCGGTCTCGCCGAGCGCGAACACTTGCGCATGGCTCGCCAGAATCTGCTCGACCAGCGTCGTGCCGGAGCGCGGCATGGCGAACACGAAAATCGGGGCCTCGGTCGGAGCGCCGCCCGTCGCCTTCGCTTGCGGCCACGCCGCCTCACCGAGCCGCGCCAGCCCGCTCTCGGCGTCGCCGCGCCAGCGCTGGCGGCGCAAACTCGCCCCTGCCTCTGCCGCCGCGAACGCGCGCGCGAAATCGCCGGAATCGTCATAGGCCTTGGCGAGCGCATAGAGCAGGAACAGCCGCTGCGGCCCGTCGAGTGCGGCGCAGCCGCTCGCCAGCGCTTCCATCGCCGCGCGCTGCGCCGGCGCGACAGGGCCGAGCGAGGCCAGTCCGAAATGCGCGCGCGCGAGGCCGGGATCGAGCCGCAACGCCACCTCGAACGCCACGCGGCCCTGTCCGATCCGGCCGGCTTCCGCGAGAAGCACGCCGCGAGCGTCATGGGCGAGGGCGTTGCCGGGGTCGCGCGCGATCAGCGCGTCTAGCGCCGCCAACGCCCCCTCCGCGTCTCCCAGCGCCCGCAAGGCGCGGGCGCGGGCGGCGTGACCTTGCGCCCGCTCGGGCGCGAGCCGGATCGCGGCGTCAGCGAGGGTCAGCGCTTGAGCGGGACGGCCGGCGACGAGGTGGGATTCCGCGTCAGCGCCGAGTGCGCGCTCCCGCGAAGCGGTGGATTCGGGGGGTGCAACTTCGGCGCGCCGTGGCGGCGACGCCGCCACTTCCTGATAGCGCGCCGACCCGCGAGACGTCGAAGCTTTTTCTGCTGCTTCATTCATGTGGCGCGTTGATAAGCTAATTCCATATATTTGCAATTGACACGAATTCATATGATGCCTATTTCACCTTTATTATTGTACGCACATTTATGCGATGCAATTGTGCATTTTTGACATGCAACCCCCAGCGGACTTTTCAGAAATTAATATTGGGTGTCTAATCGCCTTGCTCACGTTTTATCCGATCCGCAGCAGACGTGATTGGGAGGTAAAGCATCATGCCGAAGACAGATTTCATCGCGCCGAATGGCGACAACACATTCGAGGACTTCAGCGGCCTCTACAGCAAAGGCCTGAAACAGGACACGCCAGGGATTGTGAACCCCGCCTCGGCCGACGCTTTCGTCAATGAGATCATGCGCGGTAAGAGCGCGCCGAAGGGACCAATCAATCCCGCGCTTTTCGAGGATACCGCGCTCGTTCTCGGCAACACGGACAAGTCCGGACGCCTTAACGGACCGCAGGGCGCGTTCGCTGGCCATCTCGTCGGCAAAACATCCTCCTCGGACTATAGGACCGTCGCGCCCCCGAAAGTCGGCAGCGAAGCCTATGCGGTGGAACTCGCTGAACTCTATTGGGCTTCGCTCTTGCGAGATGCGCCTTTCCGCGACTTCTACACCCTCCCTTCCGACAGTCGTCATGGCCGCATCATCGCCGAAGCCTGCAAGGATCTGACGAAGTGGGCGAAGCAGGGTTGGTATCAAGGCCCGGTCAACAGCAAATGCGAGGTCACGCCCGCCTTGTTGTTTCGCGGCGGCGTTCCCGCCAATACGCAGCGCGACTATCCGAAAACCGGCAGCCCCGGGAAAGACCCCAAAAGCTATTTCGCTGGCGAGACCGTAGGCCCGTATGTCTCGCAACTCTGCCTCGCGCCGACATTTCTGGGCGCTCAAGTGATTGATCAGCGTATCAACGTGTTGGCGCCTGGCCGTGACTACATGACTGATCTCGGCAGTTGGTCCAACGTGCAAAACGGCAAAGCCGTCGGCGAGCCGCTCATGGACCCGATTCCTCGGCATATCCGCAATGGCCGCGATTTGGCGTCATTCACCCGCGTTGACGAACTTTATCAGGCCTATCTCACGGCCTTCCTGGTGATGGCGAACACGTGGAAGGCGCCGTCGAACCCGATGCTTCCCTATAACAACTACAAGAATTCCATGCGTACCGACCCCGGCATGGGTTACGTGAACCAAAAACCGTTCGGCACGATGGGCAGCCCGGAGATCACGGCTTTCCTGGGCACGGTCGCGCGCGAGGCGATCAACGTCGTCTGGTGGCACAAATGGGCCAAACATCTGCGCGCGCGCCCGGAAGCGGGGGGCGGTCTCGTGCATTTGTGGAAAACCGGCGCCCCGAACCAACCAATAGCGACGGCCGCATTCAATAGCCAGTTCGACATGATCATGGCAGCTTCGCTCGCCGCAAGTTCGGCGCGCTACAGCCCGCGGACGGCTACCACCGACAAGGACC
>JANLPL010000240.1:0-1714 GCA_031367195.1 Bradyrhizobium sp. | reverse complement strand
GCGCTCGACGCCTGCGCCGCCGAACTCAAGGTCGGCCGGACGGCGGGCGACGTGTTCGCCGCCCATGCGCGCTCGCTCGACGCGCATGGGGCCTCGCGCCACCGGCTGAACGCCTGCGGCTATGCGTTGGGCGCCCGGTTCACGCCGTCCTGGATGGATGCGCCGATGTTCTACGAGGCCAATCCGCAGCCCATAGGCGAGGATGAGGTCTATTTCCTGCACATGATCCTGATGGACAGCGAAACGCAGACCGCGCTCTGCCTCGGCCGCACCTATGTCACGACGCAAGCGGACGCCGCGCCGCTCAACGCGCCCGATCTGGACCTGCAACGGAAATAGGCTTAACACGCCCTTAACGTGTTGTGTTGGGGGCGCCATGGGCGCGGTATTGCGGGATCTCGCTGTTGTCGTTGTGCTTGCCGGTCTATCCGGCTGCGCCGACACGGGTGCGCCACCGGCGCCGGAGACGGCGCTGAGCCCGGCGCCGATCGTCAAGCGAGAGGGCGTCAGCCTTGCGGAGGCCACTGTCGCCGTGGTCTCGCTCGACGGCGCGCCGGGGGCGGCCTCGCTTGCGTTCAATCAGGCTTTGAGCAAGCAGTTCCAGGCGCGCGGCATCGTTTCGGCGGCGCCGGGCAAGGCGCATTATCTGCTGCGCGCCTATCTCGCCGCCAGTTCGGCGCCCGAGGGCGCGTCGCTCGATTATGTCGTGGACGTGTT
The DNA here is from genome assembly GCA_031367195.1 of Bradyrhizobium sp. Classification (GTDB taxonomy): domain Bacteria; phylum Pseudomonadota; class Alphaproteobacteria; order Rhizobiales; family Beijerinckiaceae; genus Roseiarcus. Next base: position 997 of record JANLPL010000240.1, on the reverse strand, counting down.
CGACGCGCGCCGCATCCGGCTGACGCGCATCAGCGACGGCTTCGCGGTCAAGGGGACGGGCGACGCGTGGAGCCTGATGTCGGACGCTTCGCTCGAAGCCGTCGCCGGACAATGCGCGGACGAGGTCGCCGCATTCCTGTCCAACGCTCCCGAAGCCAAACCGGCCGCATTGAGCTACGCCAACTAACCGCGCCACGCCACCAACACCGCGCCGGTCGCGATCAACCCGACGCCGAGCCAGTTCGGCGGCGATAGCTTCTCGCCTAAGAAGGCGACGCCGAACACCGCCACCAGCACGACGCTGAGCTTGTCGATCGGCGCCACGCGCGCGGCGTCGCCGATTTTCAGCGCGCGGAAATAGCACAGCCACGAGGCGCCGGTGGCCAGCCCCGACAGGCCGAGAAACAGATACGTCCGCGCGCCAATCGTCGCCAGCGGCCGCCATTCGCCGAAAGCGGTGAGGATCGCCGCCAGCACGGCGACCACCACCAGCGTGCGCAGGAACGTCGCGAAATCCGAATTGACCCCCTCGACGCCGATCTTGGCGAAGATCGCCGTCAGCGCCGCGAAGGCCGCCGAGAGCAGCGCCCAGAAGGCCCAACTCGCGAGCAGCGGTTTCATGTCAATCGACCGTGGGGATTGTGACGCCCACCATATCGCTGGGACGCACGATCTCGGCCAGCCGCTCGACGCTCCACGCTTGCGTGCCGCTGGGCCGTTGAGGCAACACCATCCAGCGATAATCGGCCGTCGAATCCACCACGCGGACTTTGACTTCCGGCCGCAACGTCGTTCCAAATTCAGCCAGCAGCCCGCGCGGATCGCGCACCGCGCGGGCGCGATAGGCCGCCGATTTGTACCAATAGGGGGGATAGCCGAGGATCGCCTTGGGATAGCAGCTGCAAAGCGTGCAGACGACGAGGTGATGAACCAATTCGGTGTTTTCGAGCACCCCCAGCGGCGGCATACCGCGCATGGGAATGTTCATCGCCTCGGC
>JANLPL010000224.1:0-14607 GCA_031367195.1 Bradyrhizobium sp. | reverse complement strand
GTGTGGTCATGAGGGTGGGCCACCTCTCTCCACCCGGATATGACGACGGTCAGTTTCCACGGCCTTGAGTATAACCCCGCTTTGCCCCCGCCTGGGTTGTGTTAAGGGACGGTCAGGGAAAAGGGGCGCCGCCGCGCGCCCGAAGCAGGAGGGGCGACCATGGGTGAACCGGGCAATACACTCGACGAGGCGACCGAATCGGAAAACAAGTCGGTCGCGCTGATGATCGCCGTGCTGGCGTTGTTTCTGGCGCTATCGGAAGCCGGCGCGAAGAAGGCCGAGCATCATTCGACTGAGAAGAACATCGAGGCGTCCGACCTCTACAATTTCTATCAGGCGCGCAAAGTGCGGATGAGCCTGTTCGAGACCGCGGAAAAGGCGTTCGAGGCGATCGCGCCAACGATCACGGAAGAAAAAGCCAAGGGGGGGGTTGAGAAGCAGATCGCCGCCTGGAAGGCGGCGGCGGCGAAATTCGAGAACAATCCGGAGAAGCCGCAGGACAATCTCGAAAAGATTCAGGAGCGCGCGACGGAAGCCGGCGAAGCGCGCGAATTGTGGAACAAGAAGCTCGAACATTTCGAATTCGCGAGCGGCGCGTTGCAGATCTCGATCGTGCTGGCCTCGGCCGCCATCATCACCGGCGTTTCGGCCCTGGCCTGGGGCGCGGGGATTCTTGGCATCATCGGCGCCGTGCTCATGGCTTTCGGCTATTTAGCGCCGAACGTGCTGTCGTTTCTGGGCTAATCGGCGCTTTGCGGACGCCCTCGCGCCGGGCGAAGGGCGAGGGATGCTCCGCCAGCCGGGGCGACGCCGGTGAGAGAGTGGGCGTCGATGCGACGGCGCCCCCGCCGCTAAGCGCTCTGACGATACGCCGCGCCGCGCTCGGCGTCAGTTGATCGCTGAGCCGGGACAGGGTGTGAATGCGCGCGAAGGCGTCGCCGTCGCGCAGGTCGCGCGCGGTCATAATTCGCACGCTCAGATCGCGCGGCGCGCCGAGGGCCGCCATCGCGACGGCGAGCGGTTCGCCCTGGGGATCGGCGGCGATGCGCTGCGCCAGTTCCGTCCCGACGCCGAGCGCGGCGGCGAGCGCCTGCGCGAATTCCTCTGATTCGCCCGCGATGGCGCAATATTCCAGTCGGCCGGCGATCTCGCTCGCCAGCATCGGCGTTGCGCCTGTCTTGCGGCCGAGATCGGCGCGCTGCGCGGCGAGCAGGATTGCCCAGCGCTGTTCGCGCGAGGCCTCCAGAAACAGCGGCGCGGCTTCGAGCCTGACGGGTTCGCGCGACAGGATCGCCTCCACCAGCCGCCGGTCGCCGCTCTGCGCCGCAATGGCGCGGGCGCGGGCGACCAGCGTGGCGATATGATCGGGCCGCAGCCGCGCGGCGCGGTCGCGCGCCATGGCGACCCAGCGATCGAGCGAGCCCTCGCGCAGCAGCGCGTCGATGTCCTCGCGCGTCGCGCGCGCGTAATCTTCCACCAGGCGGGTTTTGCCCGCCGGCGCGGGCGCGCGGGGCGCCAGCGCATGGGCGAGTTCGGCGAGATAGACGTCGCGCTCGGCGGGCGCGGACAAGGCAAGGCAGGCTTGCAGATCGGCGAGCCAATCCCGCGGCACGGCCTCGGCTTGCGTCACGCTTTCCGCCAGCATGTCGAGATAGACGCGCATGAAAACGGCGCGGTCGGCGCAAGCGACGCTGTGGGCGTAGGAATGAACCAGGGGGAGAGCCGCGACTCCGTACACGATGTGGCTCCGCAGGCGCACCAAAACCTTTTCAAGCTGTAAACCCGCCGTGTTGACTGAGTGTTAACACTTGGCCGCCGAAATGGTCGTCGCAGGCGCCAAATTGAGACAGGCGCCGCGCGATGGGGTATCCAATGGGAGACGTGGTATTTTTACAACCGCTGAGAAAACAGGTTGAGGCGGCGAGCGTCGCGCAAGACGCGGCGAGCGCGCAAATCCTTTTCTTCACCGGAGTGCGCTACCAGCGCATGATCGAGCCGACGCCGCCGAAGGCGAGCGGCGGAAGGCCTTCCTCGGAAGGCGGCAAGCGCAAACGCAAGCGCGGCTGAGTTCCTTTTTCAACTTGCCTTTTTTCAGCGCCGCCTATATCAGCAGCGGCGGGACACCTCTCCCCAACGAGAGGCGCCCATCTGAGAGGATGGCATCTGATGGTTGATACGCCCACCGTGCGGCCTATTGGCGCACACTTTTCGTCCGGCCCCTGCGCGAAGCGCCCTGGCTGGTCCCTCGAACACCTCCGCGACGCGCCTTTGGGCCGTTCGCATCGCGCCAAGGCCGGCAAGGCCAAACTCAAGCTCGCCATCGATCTGACGCGCGAAATGCTTCGCATCCCCTCCGATTACCGAATCGGAATCACGCCGGGCTCCGACACCGGCGCGGTCGAGATGGCGCTGTGGTCGATGCTGGGCGCGCGCGGCGTCGATGTGCTCGCCTGGGAGAGCTTTGGCGAGGGCTGGGTCTCCGACATCGTCAAGGAGCTGAAGCTGCCGGGCGTGCGCACGCTGAAGGCGGCCTATGGCGAATTGCCCGATCTGACAAAGGTCGATTTCAACAATGACGTCGTGCTCACCTGGAACGGCACCACATCGGGCGTTCGCGTTCCCGATGCGGACTGGATTCCCGTGAACCGCGCGGGTCTGACGATCTGCGACGCGACCTCGGCCGCCTTCGCGCAGGCGCTCGATTGGAGCAAGCTCGATGTGACGACCTTCTCCTGGCAGAAGGCGCTCGGCGGCGAGGCGGCGCATGGCATGATCGTGCTGAGCCCGCGCGCGGTGCAGCGGTTGGAAAGCTACAAACCCGCCTGGCCGATGCCGAAACTGTTCCGCATGACCAAAGGGGCCAAGTTGATCGAAGGCTTCTTCGAGGGCGAGACGATCAACACGCCCTCGATGCTGTGCGTGGAGGATTATCTCGACGCGCTCAACTGGGGACGCGAGATCGGCGGGCTCGACGCGCTGATCGGACGCGCCGACGCCAACACGAAGGCGCTGTCGGACTGGGCCGCGAAGACGAGCTGGATCGACTTTCTCGCCACCCGGCCCGAGACGCGCTCCAACACCAGCGTTTGTTTGAAGGTGGTTGACGCCGCGATCGTCGCGATGCCTGCCGAGGCGCAGGCGGCTTTCGCCAAGGCGCTGGCGGGGCTGCTGGAAAAGGAAAAGGTCGCGTTCGACATCGGCGCCTATCGCGACGCGCCGCCGGGTCTGCGGATCTGGTGCGGCGCGACGGTCGAGACCTCCGATGTCGCCGCGCTGACGCATTGGCTCGACTGGGCGTTCGCGGTCGAGAAGGCGAAATTGAATTAGTCATCATCGCTGTATTCCTCAACGGGCGTTTTAGCCGTTGACCACTCGCTAGGTGCACGCATGAGCAGACAGCCTGCGAAAGGGCCAGAATTCGTTCGCTATTTTGGCCCTCTGCTAGACGCTCTGCGATCTCTCGGCAATTCAGGAACTCCAACTGAAGTCCTAGATAAGATTGCAAACGATCTCTCCTTATCTGACGAGAAGCTGAACGAGACGAATAAGTCGGGTCAGAGCCGCGTGTATAATCAGGTCCACTGGGCACGATTCTATCTCACGCGAGAGGGCTTGCTTGACGGCTCGGAACGCGGCATTTGGCGTCTCACCGAGCGCGGACGAAAGGCCAAATTAAGCTCGGCAGAAGCTCTCGAAGTCTTCAAACGATTGCACTCGGCAATCAAGGTTGAGCGAGAGGCCGGAGAGGCGGACTCGTCTGAAAGCGAAACGACGCCCGCATTGTCCGAGAGCGCCGAGCAGCTTCCTCCGATCGAAGAGGCATCACACCGAGCGCAGCTAGTCCTAATTCTCCGGACCATGAGTCCAAAAGGATTTGAACATTTTGCCGCATTCTTACTTAGAAAATCTGGATTTACTGAAGTCAACGTAACCGGAAAGAGCAACGATGGCGGGATCGATGGGATCGGCTACCTGCGTATCAATCCCATGATGACGACGAGCGTCTTGTTTCAATGCAAGAGGTACACAGACAAGGCCGTCGATAAGGATGAGATTATGAAATTTCAGGCCGCCGTGCTTCGCGAGCGGGCCGAAAAAGGACTGTTTCTCACAACATCGACGTTCACCAGACCCGCTAAGGACGAAGCGATGAAGGGCGCTAAGGAGATTGAATTGATCGACCTTCAGCGCCTGATCGACTTGATCGAGTCGCTGAAAATCGGGCTCAAAGAGAAAACAATCTTCGTCGTCGATACCTTGTTTTTTGACGAATACGGCGTCGAAAAATGACCATCAAGGAACATCTCCCATGCCCCCTCGCGTTCTCATCTCCGACAAACTCTCCCCCGCCGCGGTCGAAATCTTCCGCGAGCGCGGCGTCGAGGTCGATGTCAAACCCGGCCTCGACAAGGACGAGCTGGCGAAAATCATCGGCGAATATGATGGGCTCGCCATCCGCTCCAACACCAAGGTGACGGCGAAGCTTTTGGAACAGGCGACGCGGCTGAAGGTGGTGGGGCGGGCCGGCATCGGCGTCGACAATGTCGATATTCCCGCCGCCACCGCGCGCGGCGTGATCGTGATGAACACGCCGTTCGGCAATTCGATCACCACCGCCGAGCACGCCATCGCCCTGATGTTCGCGCTGGCGCGCGAAATCCCCGCGGCGGACGCTTCCACACAAGCCGGCAAGTGGGAGAAAAACCGCTTCATGGGCGTCGAGATCACCGCCAAGACGCTGGGGATCATCGGCTGCGGCAACATCGGCTCGATCACGGCCGCGCGAGCGATTGGCCTGAAAATGCGCGTGATCGCGTTCGATCCTTTCTTGAGCGAGGAGCGGGCGCTGGAATTGGGCGTCGAGAAGGTGGACCTGGAGCACCTGTTGGCGCGGGCCGATTTCATCACGCTGCACACGCCTTTGACGGCGCATACCCGGAACATCCTCTCGGCCGAAAACCTCGCCAGGACCAGGAAGGGCGTACGCATCATCAACTGCGCGCGCGGCGGACTGGTTGACGAGGCCGCGTTGCGCGCAGCGCTCGATTCCGGTCATGTCGCGGGCGCGGCGTTCGACGTGTTCAGCGAGGAGCCGGCGAACAAGAATCCGCTGTTCGGCCATCCCCATGTGGTGGCGACGCCGCATCTTGGCGCCTCGACCAACGAGGCGCAGGAGAATGTCGCGTTGCAGGTGGCCGAGCAGATGTCGGATTATCTGATGCGGGGCGCGATCTCCAACGCGATCAACTTTCCCTCGATCACGGCGGAAGAAGCGCCCAAGCTGAAGCCGTTCATCGCGCTGGCGGAAGGCCTGGGCTCGTTCGCCGGCCAACTCACCGAAGACCCGATCGTCAAGGTGACGATCACCTATGAGGGCGCGGTGGCGACGCTGAAGACCAAGGCGCTGACATCAGCCGCCATAGCCGGGCTGCTGCGGCCTTCGCTGGCCGACATCAATGTCGTGTCGGCCCCCTCGGTGGCGGCGCAGCGCGGCATTGTCATCGAGGAGGCGACGCGAGGCGTTTGCGCCGACTATGAAAGCTTCATCACGCTGACGGTCACCACCGAGAAACAGGAGCGCGCGGTCGGCGGCACGGTGTTTCACGACGGCAAGCCGCGCATCCTGTCGATCAAGGACATCAAGGTCGACGCCGAATTCACGCCCTCGATGATCTATGTCACCAACGACGACAAGCCGGGCTTCATCGGCCGCTTCGCCGGCCAGCTCGGCGAAGCGAACGTCAATATCGCCACATTCGCGCTGGGGCGCGACAAGAAGGGCGGTTCGGCGATTGCGCTGGTGTCGATCGACGGCGAGGCGCCGGCGGGCGCGCTGGAGAAGGTGGCCCAAATTCCCGGCGTGCGGCAGGTCAAGGCGCTGCGCTTCTGAGCTTGTGAAAAATGGGGAGTCGGGCGAAACTGTCGATATGACGCTTCGCCTGACCTTGTTCGCAATCTGTCTCGTCCTGAGCCCGCCGGTTTTCGCCGACGAAGCGGCGACGCCTGACGCCGCGGAGCAGGCGAGCTTGCAGAGTTTTGGCGCGGCGCATCCCGAATGCGTGGAGTGGGGCGACGGCTGCGCCGTCTGCAAGCGCGACGATTCCGCGCATTGCTCGACCACGGGCATCGCCTGCCAGCCCACCCCGATCGCGTGCCAGACGCCGTGAGCTACGCCTCCGATTTCCTCGATTCCCACAACCGTCTCGTCGCCTTCGACGCCGAGACGACGGGCAAGCGCACGCCGGACGCCGAATTCATCAAAAAACAGCCGTTCGCCTGGCGGCCGCCGGGCGTCATGATCGAAGTCGGCTTCGTCGAGATGCTGCGCGAGGGGGAGGGCTGGAAGAAGGGCGAAAGCTGGCTCTCGCTGATCAATCCCGACGGGCCGATCGAGCCGGCCGCGATCAAGGTGCACGGCATCAAGCCGAACGATCTCAAGAAGGCGCCGCGGTTCGGCGAGATCGCGCAGCGGGTGCGCGACTTCATCGGCGACAGCCCGATCGTCGCGCACGCGTGGCGCAACGAACGCGGCTTTCTCGACTACGAATATGCGCGGGCGAAGATGATCGCCTGGGGCGAGAGCGCCTATCCCACCGAGCGCTATCTCTGCACGCAAGTGCTGTACGCGCAGCTTTATCCCGGCGCGGCGAAATCGCTGACCGCGATGTGCGACCGGCTGGTGCTCGATTCAAGCGAGCGCGACGTCAAGCATGGCGCGCTGCTCGACGCCGACATGACGGCCGACGCGCTGATCCTGCTGGAGCAGGAACTCAAGCACGGGCGCGCCGAGACGCCGCGCTCGTGGTCGACGGATGGGTCTGCATTATAATGCACTTTCTGCGGCCATTTTTTGACTTGCGTCAATATTTTCATGCGATATAATGTCCTTACGCTGCATTATAATGCACAGAGGAGATCGCGTGGGACGGCGCATCAACTTCCAGACCTCCCCCGACGTCTATCGCCACTGGCGCCTCGCCTATGACAGCTCGGTCGCAACCCTGTTCATGGACGTCGATGAAAACGGCGGCCTATTTGAGGGCTACGCGCTCAAACTCAATTCCTACGATCTCGGCGTCGACATCGAACTTGCCGACATCGTGCAGCGGATGCGGTTCGAGCGGCCCGACATCGGCGCCATCGTGTTGCGCTCGGGCAAAGAACGGGTGTTCTGCGCCGGCGCCAATATCCGGATGCTGGCGGGCGCGGCGCACGCCCACAAGGTCAATTTCTGCAAATTCACCAACGAAACGCGCAATGAGCTGGAGGCGGCCGGCGTCGATTCCGGCCAGCATTATCTCTGCGCGATCCGCGGCTCCTGCGCCGGCGGCGGCTATGAGCTGGCGCTGGCCTGCGAGCACATCATTCTGGCCGACGACGCGGCGACCTCCGTCTCGCTGCCGGAGGCGCCGCTGCTGGCGGTGCTGCCCGGCACCGGAGGTCTCACGCGGTTGACCGACAAGCGCAAGGTGCGTCGCGATCTCGCCGACGTGTTCTGCACGGCGGAAGAGGGCGTGCGCGGCAAGCGAGCGGTCGAATGGCGTTTGGTTGACGAAGCGGTCCTCAACAAGAACTTCGAGCAAACAGTCGCCGCCCGCGCTGGCGAGTTCGCGGCCAAAGGCGGGGCGCGGCCGGCGCAGGGCGTCAAGCTGACGCCGCTCGACCGAGAGTTCGGCGAGGACGGTTCGGTGCATTATTCCACCGTTGACGTCGCGTTGGACCGCGCCGCGCGCCGCGCGACGATAACGATCCGCGGACCGGAGGACGACGCGCCCGCCTCCGTCGCGGCGCTGCGGGCGCAGGGCGCGCAAGGCTGGATGCTGCGATGCGCGCGCGAACTCGACGACGCGCTGCTACATCTGCGCTTCAACGAGGAGACGCTCGGCCTCGTCGCGTTCAAGACGCGGGGCGATGCGGGGCGGTTGCTCGCGCATGAGACATTCCTGTTCGCGCATCGCGACGAAGATTGGTTGTCGCGTGAAATCCTCGGCTATTGGAAGCGCGTTCTCAAGCGCATCGATCTCACCTCGCGCTCGCTGGCAGCGCTGATTGAGACCGGCTCGTGTTTCGCCGGGCCGCTGGCGGAAATCGCGTTCGCCTGCGACCGCAGCTACATGATGAAGGGCGATTTCGACGGCGCGGCGCCGGCGACTCTCGCGCTGGGCGGAAGCAGTTTCGGGCCGATGCCGATGTCGAACGGGCTCAGCCGGTTGCAGACGCGGTTTCTGGGCGAACCGGAAGCGGTCGAGGCGGCGCGGCGCCATGCGGGCGAGCCGCTCGACGCGGAAGCGGCCTCGCGGCTCGGCCTCGTCACCTTCGCCTATGACGATGTTGATTGGGACGACGAACTGCGCATCTTCCTGGAGGAGCGCGCGAGTTTCTCGCCCGATGCGATGACGGGGCTCGAAGCCAATCTGCGCTTCGCGGGACCGGAAACGATGGAGACGCGTATCTTCGGCCGCCTCACCGCGTGGCAGAACTGGATCTTCATCCGCCCCAACGCGGTCGGCACGAACGGCGCGCTGCGGCGCTACGGCACGGGCCAGCGCGGCGAATTCGACATGAAGCGGGTCTGACGCTTCGCGCCCCCGTTTGCCAAACAACAGAGAGCAGAGATGACCGACACGCTCGCCGTCAATTACGACACGCTTATCCCCAACAATGTCGGGCTGTCGTCCGACCGGCGCGTGCTGAAGGCGCTGGAGAAATGGCATCCCGGCTATATCAACTGGTGGAACGACCTGATTCCGCAGCAATTCCAGCGCAGCCCCGTCTATCTGCGCACCGCCGTCAGCGTCGACCCGAAGGGCTGGGCGAAATTCGACTATGTGAAGATGCCCGACTATCGCTGGGGCGTGCTGCTCGCGCCGCAGGTCGAGGATCGCAAAATCCCCTGCGGCGAACATGCCGGCGAGCCCGCCTGGCAGGAAATGCCCGGCGAATATCGCGCCATGCTGCGCCGGTTGATCGTCATCCAGGGCGACACGGAGCCCGCCAGCGTCGAGCAGCAGCGGTTTCTGGGCCTCACCGCGCCCTCGCTCTACGACCTGCGCAATCTGTTTCAGGTCAATGTCGAGGAGGGCCGCCATCTCTGGGCGATGGTTTATCTCCTGCACAAATATTTTGGCGCCGACGGACGCGAGGAGGCCGACGATCTGTTGCGCCGGCGTTCGGGCTCGGAGGAGGCGCCGCGCATGTTGGGCGCCTTCAACGAAGCGACACCGGACTGGCTGTCGTTCTTTATGTTCACTTATTTCACCGACCGCGACGGCAAGATGCAGTTGGAGAGCCTGGCGCAATCGGGCTTCGATCCGCTGTCGCGCACTTGCCGCTTCATGCTGACGGAAGAGGCACATCACATGTTCGTCGGCGAGACGGGCGTGGGCCGCGTGATCGAGCGCACCTGCGAGGCGATGCGCGCGGCCGGGATCGTCGATCCGCAGGAGATTGGCCGCGTGCGCGCGCTCGGCGTGATCGATCTGCCGACGATCCAGAAGAAGCTCAACCTGCACTATACGCTGTCGCTCGATCTGTTTGGACAAGAAGTGTCAACCAACGCGGCCAACGCCTTCAACGCCGGGATCAAGGGCCGCTATATGGAACATCGAATTGAGGACGATCACAGGCTGACCAGCGACAGCTATCGTGTCTGGGGCATCGAGAACGGCCAACTCGTGCGGCAGAACGTGCCGGCGCTGACCGCGATCAACATGCGGCTGCGCGACGATTACACGCGCGACGCGGCGGGCGGTGTGGGACGCTGGAACAAGATCATCGAGAAGGCGGGGATCAAATTCGAGATGAAACTGCCGCATGAGGCGTTCAATCGCAGAATCGGCGTGTTCGCCGACAAGCTGTTCAGTCCCGCGGGCGCGTTGCTCGGCGGCGCGGACTATGATTCCGGCGCGAGAGACTGGCTGCCCAGCCACGCCGACGGCGAGTTCATCCAATCGCTGATGAAAGCTTGTTTCGAGCCGGGTCAATATGCGAGCTGGATCTCAGCCCCCAAGGTCGGCATCGACAACAAGCCGGGCGATTTCGAATATGTGCAACTGCATATGGCGTGAGGCCCCATGAACGCGCCCGTCAAACAACATCTGATCGATCCGGAAATCTGCATCCGCTGCCACAGTTGCGAGGCGGCGTGCCCGATCGGCGCGATCGAGCACGACGGCCGCAACGTGGTGGTGAAGGCGGACGCCTGCAATTACTGCATGTCCTGCATCCCCGTCTGCCCGACCGGATCGATCGACAACTGGCGGGTCGTGCTCGCGCCCTATTCTCTGGCGGAGCAATATGATTGGAGCGAGCTGCCGCCGCAGGGCGGTCCCAGCGCGGGGGCGACGGTCGAGGCGACCGACCCCGCCGTCGCCGCGCTGTTGGCTGAGGCCCATGCGGGGTCCGAAGGCGCGGCGCGGGCGCCGGCCTCGGCGCAAAAACCTACGATAAATCTCTACACCGCCGCCAAGCCGGTGGAGGCTGTGGTGCAGGGCAATTACCGACTGATCGCCGAAAATTCAGGCGCCGATGTCCGGCATATCATCCTCAGTTTCGAGGGCCGGCCGTTTCCCGCGCTGGAGGGGCAGAGCCTGGGCGTGATCGCGCCGGGCGAGGACGCTCAAGGGCGCGCCCATGCGCCGCGGCTCTATTCCGTTTCGAGCCCGCGCGACGGCGAGCGGCCCGGTTTCAACAATGTCGCGATCACGGTCAAGCGCGATCCCGGCGGCGTTTGCTCCAACTATATCTGCGATCTCGCCAAGGGCGACCGGGTCAGAATCGCCGGCCCGTTCGGCGCGACCTTCCTGATGCCCGACGAGCCCCAAGCGCGTCTGCTGATGATCGCCACCGGTACGGGCGCCGCGCCGTTTCGCGCCTTCACCATGCGGCGTCAGCGCGCGGCCACGCGCGGCGGCGACATGACGTTGTTCTTCGGCGCGCGGACCCCCGACAGTCTGCCCTATTTCGGCCCGCTCAACAAAATTCCCAACCGCCTGCTGCGCAAGCACATGGTGTTCAGCCGGATTCCCGGCGCGGCGAAGGAATATGTGCAGGATCGGTTGTTGGTGGAGGGCGAGGAAATCGCGGAGATGCTGGGAGATTCGCGCACCCATATCTACATCTGCGGCCTGCGCGGCATGGAAGAGGGCGTCGAGAAGGCGTTCGTCAGCATCGCCGAGAGCGTCGGGGTGTCGTGGGGCGCGCTGCGTCAGGTCTTGCGCGAGGAGGGGCGCTATCACGTCGAGACCTATTGAACCCAATCACGCGGAATCGTTCCTCGCCCGCCTGGGCGAACGCGTGCGGCGCGCGCGTGCGGCAGTTGGGTTTTCGCGCAAGACGCTCGCCGAGCGTTCCGACATCTCGCAGCGCTATCTCGCGCAGCTCGAATGCGGCGAGGGCAATATTTCGATCGCGCTGCTGCATCGCGTCGCCGGCGCGCTGGGCTTACGCGTGGAGGATCTGGTTGGCGAGGAAGAAGACGAGATGGGCGCGCTCTGGCGCGCGGCCTCGCCCGCCCAGCGCGCGCGCGCGCTCGACATCCTCGATCCGAGTCGACCCGCGCGCGGGCGGCGTCAACGCATCGGCTTGATTGGACTTCGCGGCGCCGGCAAGACGACGCTCGGCCGCCTGCTCGGCGAAAGCCTTGATCTGCCGTTCGTCGAACTGAACCGCGAGATCGAGGCGCAGAGCGGCATGCCGGTCAACGAGGTGATGGCGCTCTATGGCCAGGAGGGCTATCGCCGGTTGGAGCGTCAGGCGCTGGAGCGGGTGGCGGCGAACGACGACCGGTTTGTGCTCGCGGTCGCCGGCGGGCTGGTCACCGAGCCGGAGACGTTCGCCTTCCTGCTGGCGCATTTTCATACGGTCTGGCTGAAGGCGGCGCCGGACGAACATATGCAGAGGGTGCGCGCGCAAGGCGACGAGCGGCCGATGGCGGGCAACCCGAAGGCGATGGAGGAGCTGAACGCGTTGCTGCGAGGCCGCGAGGCGCTCTACGCCTGCGCCCAGACGACGTTGGACACAAGCGGGCGGAGCGTCGCTGAGAGCCGCGACGGGCTGATGCGCGCGGTGCGGGCGCTCGGCGTGCTGTAGCGCGGCGGTTGCGCCGCGCGACGGCGGGGCGGCGGGTCTAAGACTTTTTGCCCGGCACGGTGATCGGCTGGCCGCCCTTGCTCTGGGATTGCTTGTAGGCGGAAACCTCGGTCTTCGGCTTTTCCGCCTTGGGTTTCTTGGTTTCCTTGCTGCTCTTCATCTGACCTTTTGCCATTGCGTCGCCTCGCTTCGTCGGGGACCGCAGTTTGGCGCCTTTCGCATGAGGCGGCTACTGGAATCGCGCGCGAAATCGCGGCGCCGCGCATTCAGCCGTCGCCGCCAAACGGGCCGTGGCGCTCGTTGGGTCCGGGGACGTGGCGCGGCTCGAAGCGCGGGTTCGGTTTCAACGATTCCTCCTTGTGCGGCACAAAACGCGGCGTCTCCTGGCGCGGCTGGAAGTGTTTTGGCTCTTCCTTACCCGGCGCCACGTGGCGCGGCGTAAAAGTTTCCCTGGGAACGATGATGGGGCGCGGCGTGTGTGTCGGAAGGGGCCGAATCGTCGGGGTGAATGTACGCGTCGGCCTTGGCGTGCGGGTTGGCGCTGGGGTGGGCGTGAACGTCGGGGTGGGCGTCGGCGTCGGTCTTAGCGTGCGGGTTGGCGTTGGGTTGGGAGTCGGCGTGGGCGTCGGCAAGGGCGCGCATTCGCCGCGCAGGTTGGGCCGCCGCCCATCCGGGCAGAGGCGGACCGGGCATTCGCCAAACGCGTTCGGCGCCTGCCCATTGGGGCAGACCCGGATATCAGGGCAATGGCCGAAGCGGTCGGGTCGGCGTCCCTCCGGGCACCATTGCGGGGCCGAGCAGCGGCCTTCGCTATCGGGCGCGGCGCCGTTGGCGCAGAGCCCGCCTTCGGGCACGACGAACAGCGGGATGATGACGTCGACGCCGCAAGTCCCGTCCTGCGTCACGCGATCGGACGGACAGCAGGCGCCACTTCGCAGCGGCACGGAGCCCGGCGCGCAGACCGGGGGCGGTCGCGGACGCTCGCAACGGCCGAGCGCGTCGAGCGGATGCGGGCAGCAGAGCAGCCTGCCCTCGCCGGTCTTAAGCACGGAGTTGTTAGCGCAGCATTGACCGGAGATTCCGGTTTCGTTGGGGCCGCAGGCCGGCGTCGAAATCGGCGTCGGTATCACCCGCGAACATTCGCCAGTCTGCGGATTGACATGCGCGCCGACGGGGCAGCAGCGGCCGCGCTTGTCGGTGACGGCGTTGATCGGGCAGCAGTTCTTTTCCGAATCGAGCCGCGCGCCGGGGGGACAGCAGGCGCCATTTCCGTCGATCACTCGGCCGGACGGGCAGCATAGCTTGTGGACGTCGAGCGTCGCGCCCGGCGGGCAGCAGGCGCCGGTTGCGTCGATCAATGAGCCGGCCGGGCAGCATAGCTTGTGGACGTCGAGCGTCGCGCCCGGCGGGCAGCAGGCGCCGGTTGCGTCGATCAATGAGCCGGCCGGGCAGCACAAGTGATGGACGTCGAGCCGGGAACCCGGCGGGCAGCATTCGCCGTGCGCGTCGATCTCCGCGCCGGGCGGGCAGCATTCGCCGTGCGGCGTGATCTTGGAATCGGGAGGGCAGCACAGCGGGTCCGGCCACTCGATCCATTTGCATCGCGGCGGTCGGCACACCCCGTCGAGGCCGGCCTGCTCGCCGGGTCGGCAATGGCGTTGCTGCGGCGTCGGCGCGCAGATTTCGCCGGCGCCGGGAATGTCCGTCCGCGTCCAGCCCGCCGGGCAGACCTTGGCCGAGAGGATCGGCGAGGCGCCGACGCAACCGAACGGCGTGTCGTTGCGGGGCGTCGAGCCGTCGAGGCAGCGCGGCCCGCGCGGATCGAAACCGAGGCCGCATAACCGCCAGTCGCGCGGCGAGCCGTGCTTTTCGCGGCACCACGGCCGGCAATGGCCGCTCGCGTCCGGCGACATGCCGCGCGGGCAACAGCGATAGCCGACGCATTCGCCGCCCTCATCGGTCCATTCGTCAATAATGACAATCTCGTCCTCGTCGAATTCGAAATAGCCGAAGTCGAAATCCGACCTGCTGGCGGAACCGCAAACGCGCCAGATGACGAGATCGCCCATGTGGCCGCGCGCGCCGGAATCGTCGAAATGCTCGTTGTAATCGGTGAACACGGTCGCCATCGGGGGCAAGTTGCGCGGGCGCACGTCGGGGGTGCGATTGCCTTGCAGGCCGGTCAGGTCGAGCGGGCCGCTTGCCGACAGGCGCTCAGCGAGTTGGGCATCGTCGGCGTGGCGCAGAACTTCGCCGGTCGACCACAGGAAGCCGCCGCAGGAGCGGCGGTCGAAACGGCCGCGCTCGTCGTAATCATAGCCGATCTCGACGCCGCCATTGCCGTTGCGCAGCGCACGCGGAAAGCCGATCGCGTATTCCTGCGGTTCGGGCCTCCATTGCGGCGCGTCGGGCGGGCTTAAGGGATCGCGCAGGTAACGCAGCACGCGGCCGATTCCCTGTGGCGTCAGCGCCTCGAAATCTTGCGCGCCGCTCGGGGCGGGTCGCTCGGCCAGATAC
>JANLPL010000101.1:0-8783 GCA_031367195.1 Bradyrhizobium sp. | reverse complement strand
CCACGCGCAGCGTCAGCCGCGCACGCGCAAAACGCGCCTGAACGTCCGCCAGCAGCCCGGCCTCGCCGCCGAACAGATGCGCGACGCCGGAGACGTCGAGCATCAGCCCGTCCGCGCCGTCGAGCGCGACCAGCGGAGTGTAGCGCGATGAGGCGTCGGCGAGCCGCTCCAACGCGAGAGCCTGCGCGGCGGGATCGGCCTCCACCGTGACCAGCGCGGGATGGCGGGCGCGGGCGTCGGCCAGCGTCAGGCCGGGGGCGAGGCCGAGCCGCTCGGCGTTCGCATCGACGCCGACGAGCCGGCGCGCGTTGTTCTGCGTCGCCACCACGGCGAGCGCGGCGCCCGCGTCGATCTCATGCGCTTTCCTGGCGAGATCGGTCGGCAGCCGCGGCAGCCACAGGGATAGAAATCGTCGGCTCGTCAAACCTTTGCTCCTCGGCTCGCCAGATCAGGCGGATGTCGCGGGCGGGGTCGGCGTCGCCCGAGCGCGTCTTGACGATCCGGGCCGAAAAGGCCGTCGCGCCGGGCAAGGGCCGCGCCCTGCCCGCCGGCGCCTCGCGCGCGCTGGGCGCGGCGGCGATCTCGAACCGCGTCTGCGCGGCGGTCGAGAGGCGAGCGCCCTGCGCGGTCGGCAGCGTCAGCAGCGCCGGCGTCGACCCCGCACGCGCCGCCAGCGTCAGACGGCGCGAGACGCCGAGATCGTATTTCGCCAACCGCCACACTTCGCCCACCACCACGGCGAGCGCGCCGCTCCGCAGCGCGTCCTCCAGCGTCTGGAACAAGGCGCCGGCGTCGGGCGCGCGCACGAACACGACGCGCGAGAGATCGAGCCCCTGGGCGACCAGGCCGGGGCCGAAAGGGACGCCCTCCTGCGAAAGCGCGAAATCCTCCACCGCCAGCAGCGCGCCCAAGCCGCTGCGCGCCAGAAAACGCGCCGCGAGCGCCAGCGTGAAGCCGAAGGCGGCGGGCGCGTCGGCGGAGGCGGCGGGCACGATCTCGTGCAGCCCGTCGCCCGCCAGACCGCCGCCCAGACGCGCGTCGAGCGCGCGGGTCAGCGGCAGGCGCGCGCGGGGGCGATCGCCCTCGATGGCCCCGACAGCGCGGCGCAAATGCGAAATTCGTTCGGCCCTGTCGAGAAACGACATCCGCTTTGTCTCAATGTTCACTATTTGTTCTAAACTGCGCTCAAGCCAGGGGAGAGTCAAGGGCGGGTCGGAGGGGATGTTGATTCAAGCGGACTTTCGCGGAAAGGACCAAAGCGGCGGCAGAGACAATTGTTTCGACGCTACTGGCGACGCGCGCCAATAGAAGCTAAATCTCTGCAAGAGAGGGGACAATGCTAACAGCCGCAGAACTTGTCGCGCTTTTTCGTGATATCGAAGCGGACCGCGTCGAGCGCAAGCGCGAATTCAAATCGGCTGCCGACAAAATCAGGCAAGCGATTTGCGCTTTCGCCAACGATCTTGCCGACCGCAGGCTTCCTGGAATCGTGTTCGTCGGCCAAAACGACGATGGAACGTGCGCTGGCATAGACGTTAACGATGAACTCTTGAAAGCTCTCGGCGGCCTGCGGAGCGACGGAAAAATCCTGCCCTTTCCGGTCATGTCGGTCGAACGAAAGCAGATAGACGGATGCACGGTCGCCGTGATCGAAGTCGCGCCATCGACACAGCCGCCAGTACGGGTCGAAGGCCGCACTTGGATTCGAGTCGGTCCTCGACGGGGGACAGCGACGCTTGAAGAAGAACGGCGCTTGGCTGAAAAACAAGTTTGGCGCAACTTGCCCTTCGACTCCCGCCCGCTTCTCGACGCGTCTCTGGAAGACTTGGACCTCATGCGGTTTGAGACAGAGTACGTGCCGTCCGCCACTTCGGCCGAGATCCGGCGCGAGAACGGCCGCTCAACCGAGGAAAAGCTGCGCGCACTCCGACTCGTCTCACGCGAAGGCAAACCTGTCGCAGCCGCCATTCTCTTATTCGGGAATAATCCTCGCGCCTATTTTCCGGGAGCCTATATTCAGTTCCTACGCATCGACGGCCCCAACCTAACCGACCGGATTCTTGACCAGAAGGAAATCGGCGGAACTGTTCCGGACCAAGTCCGGCAGTGCGAAGAACTCATGCGGATCAACTTGCGAACGAGCGCTATAATCGGCGGACCGAAGCGACAGGAGCGATCCGACTATCCGATGGAGGCGCTAGAGCAGCTCGTCCGAAACGCAATACTGCACCGCTCTTATGACGGAAGCACAATGCCGGTAAAAATTTATTGGTATTCCGATCGTATCGAATTTATCAACCCCGGTGGTCTATTTGGGGAGGTGACGCCGGAGACGGTCTGGCAAAATGTAACCGCCTACCGAAATCCGCTGCTCGCTGAAGGCCTCAAGAACTTAGGCGTCGTCGACCGCTTCGGGTTCGGCCTCGTGAAGGCGCGTAAAGCGCTCGAAGACAACGGCAACCCCCCGTTGGGATTTCAGTTCGAACCCAATTTCACTTTGTTCAAGGTGGAGCCGGCACGATGAAATCGATCGCTTTTTTCAACAACAAAGGCGGCGTCGGCAAGACTTCACTCATTTACCATCTCGCTTGGATGTACGCTGACTTGGGGAAGCGCGTGTTGATGGCAGATCTCGATCCTCAGTCGAACCTCACCGCCATGTGCTTCAAGGACGACGCGATCGAGCGCATTTACGAGGCCGCCAAGCCCGATACCATCTTCACGGCGGTCGAACCTGTAAAGCGCGGGGTGGGGGACTTGCGCTTGTTCAATCCCCTCGCAGTGACTGAAGGACTCGCAATAGTCCCAGGAGATCTCCTGCTTTCGGATTTCGAGGATGAGCTTTCCACGACTTGGCCGAAATGCCTCGACCGAGACGAACGCGCCTTTCGGGTTACCGCCGCATTTCATCGAATAATTGAGGACGCAGGTCGTCGGCATCAGGCCGAAATAGCCCTGATTGATGTTGGCCCCACGTTCGGCGCGCTGAATCGTTCGGCGCTGATTGCTGCCGATTTCGTAGCTATTCCCGTCGCGCCGGATTTGTTTTCGGTACGCGGCCTGCAAAATGTCGGCGTTCGCTTGAAATCCTGGCGGGCCGAGTGGCAAGAACGACTTAACCGAGCGCCGTATCTTGATTTCTCGCTGCCGAGCGGCGGAATGCGGCCGATTGGCTATGTGATATCGCGGCATACCGAATTCGCCGACGGTGTCGTTCGAGCTTTCCAAAAGTGGATCAATAAAATTCCGGCGGCATATCGCGAAGATGTCGAAGACCCGCCCATTCCCGACGAGGCCATCTCGCTCGGCCGCTTAAAGGACTATCGATCGCTCATCGCCATGGCGCAAGAGGCCCGTAAGCCAATGTTTAAACTCAGGCCCGGCGACGGAGCTATCGGCGGCCATCAAGGCGCAGTTACCGCAGCGTACGACGATTTCGAAAAGCTCGCCCGCGAAATCGCCGCCCGCATCAAACTCCAACTGTGAGTCCTCACCCCACCCCAAGCTTCTTCTGCAAGCTCGTGGACGATGTCGTGTACTGGAACACCAGCCGCTTGTCGGGATAGACGTAGCGGTGCACCTTCTGCGCCGCCAAAGCCCCCTCGTGGAAGCCGGACAGGATCAGCTTCAGCTTGCCGGGATAGGTGATGATGTCGCCGATGGCGAAAATGCCCGGAGTGGACGTCTCGAATTTTTCCGTATCGGTCGGGATCAGGTTCTCGTGCAGGTTGAGGCCCCAGCCGGCGATGGGGCCGAGCTTCATCGTCAGGCCGAAGAATGGCAGCATGTCGTCGCAGGCGATGTCGACGCTCTCGCCGCTCTCCTTGCGGACAGTCAGCGCGGAAAGCTGGCCGCCCTCGCCTTTCAGGCCGGTCACCTGGCCCATCACGAAATCCATCTGGCCCGAGGCGACCAGTTCGCGCATCGCATTGACCGAATGGGGCGCGGCGCGAAAAGCGTCGCGGCGGTGGATCAGCGTGATGCGCGCGGCGACGGGGTGCAGGTTGAGCACCCAGTCGAGCGCGGAATCGCCGCCGCCGACGATAGTGACGCGCCGGCCGCGGAAGGGCTCGACCTTGCGCACGGCGTAGAACACGCTTTTGCCTTCGTAGCGCTCGATCTCGGGGATCGGCGGCTTCTTGGGCATGAACGAGCCGCCGCCCGCCGCCACCAGCACGCATTTGGCGGTGATTTCCGTGCCGGCGTCGGTGGTCACGCGGAATTTCGGATGCGCCGCGTCGCCCAGCGTCTCCACCCGCTCCACCATTTCGCCCATGTGGAATACGGGGTGGAACGGCTGGATCTGCTTGATCAGATTGTCGACCAGCCCCTGCGCCGACACTTCGGGCAAAGCCGGAATGTCGTAGATCGGCTTCTCCGGATAAAGCTCGGCGCATTGGCCGCCGGGCTTGCCGAGAATGTCGATCAGATGGCATTTGATGTCGAGCAGGCCCAGTTCGAACACGGCGAACAGGCCGGCGGGGCCCGCGCCGACGATGACGACGTCGGTCTCGAATTGTTCGGTCATGGCTCAGCCCTGCTTGGAAGGCGTCGTCACGACGAGGCCGTCGAGATTGGGGGCGACCTTGATCTGGCACGATAGCCTTGACGTCGGGCGCACCTCGAACGCGAAATCGAGCATGTCCTCCTCCATCTGCGAGGGTTTGCCGACGATCTCGCTCCAGGAATCATCGACATAGACATGGCAGGTCGCGCAGGCGCAGGCGCCGCCGCATTCGGCCTCGATGCCGGGCACCGCGTTGCGAATGGCGGTCTCCATCACCGTGGAGCCGTCTTGCGCCTCGACCATGCGCGCCGCTCCGCTTGCGTCTTTGTAGGTGATCTTCGTCATCCGTCTCGCTCTGCCTGATCCCGTTTGCGGCGGCTTACATAAAGGGCGGCGCGGCGCGGGGGAAGTGCGGATTTAGGCCGCCAGCGCCGCCGGGGCCGCGATAAAGCCCTTGCAACGACAATTTAAGGCTGGGAAATGGGCTCTCCCAACCCGGAAGGCTCCACAAAGGGCGCGAGGACATGGCCGAATACGATCCGCCGCAGCCTTTGTGGAAGCGCAATGTCGCGGGAATTCTGGATTTCCTGCTGATCTTTTTCGTCGCGGGATTTGTCGTCGCCAAAATGTTCGGCAGCGATCCGCTTCCCGACTCGATACCGGGCGGAGCGCAACCTGCGGCAGGTTTCTCGCTGACCGGCTGGCGGGCGGTCGGCGCCCTGGTCCTGATCGTCGCCTATTTTGTCTGGCTCGGCCGCACCGGCGGGACCGTGTTCCAGCGCCTGTTCGGCATGAAACGCGCGAACTGAAGCCGGCGGATTATCCCGCCAGTTCCGAAATCGCGCTTCTCGCCTGGGCGACTTTCGCCGTGAGCGCGGCGATCTCGGCCAATGGCTCCTGGCCGTCGCCCTCGAACGCCGCTTCCAGCGCAAGCGCCGCCTCGGCGACCGCGAAGGCGCCGATGGCGAGGGCCGAGCCGCGCAGCCGGTGGGCGATGTCGCCGCGCGCGCGGCGCGGCAGATCGGCCAGCTTCACCCGCTCCACCAGCTTCTCCGACTGGCGGTCGAACATTCCCAGCAACTCCGCCTCCAGCGATTCGTCGCCGTCGGTGGCGCGGGCGAGATGCACCAGATCGATCGGGCGATCTTCGAGTTCTCCCTTCAGGGGCTCGCGCGGCGGGCGGTCTGCGAAACTCTGGGCTTGAATCGCGGCGACACGCATAGGGTGCAGTCTCCAGGGCCGGTTAGGCTCGATTTAGCGTTGTTTTATCGGGGGAACATGTCAAGGCCGGGCCTAGACTCGATGTATGACGGTGGAATATGCCGGCGCGAACGTTAACGACGTTTTAAAATCGGCGGGGTCGTCAGGTTTCATCTGGGCCCCCGCGCGGGTAGAGTGGATTTGGTTAACCCATTCGACGCGCGTCGCGAGGCCCAGGGCGCGCGCGTTCGAGCGGCGCGCGGAATCTGGCGCGAAACGACAGACCTATAACGATCCGGCCCCGGCGGGCGGGATCGCTTGAGATCGAAGGCGGACGCAATGGCGCAGAAAAATAAGGCGACGGATCCCGTATCCCAAGCCATGCTCGCGATCGAGGACGCGCTTAATCTCGGCGCCGATCAAGACGCCGCCGCCGAAACTTCGCCGCCGTCCGCCGAGACCGCCCCCCCCGCGCCGCCGCCGCCCCAGCCCCCGGCGCTCAAGGCGCCTGTCGCCAAAGCGGAGGAGACGCGCCGGCAACCCGAGCCGGCCGAGCTGCGCCTGACCCCGCCCGACAGGCACGCCAATGACGATCGCGCCGCCGCAGGGGCGATCGTGCAGGCGTTGCAGATCAAGCGATCGAGCCGCGCGCCGGTAGCGTTGGCCGTGCTGACCTCGCTCGTCTGGTTCGCCCTGTGCGGCTATTACGGCTACCAACGGATGCCCGAGGCGTTCACGACGCCGGCGCTGCTGTTCCGCCCGGAATCCGTGCTGTTTCTGCTGGCGGCGGTCGCGCCGGTGATGGCGTTGATCGGCTTTGTCGCGCTCGCCCGGCGATTGCAGGATCTGCGCCAGTCGGCCGCCTCTATCGCCCATGTCGCGGTTCGGCTGGCCGAGCCGGAATCGATGGCCAATGAGCAATTCTCGACGCTGGCGCAGGCGATCCGGCGCGAAGTCTCCACGATGGGCGACGGCGTGGAGCGCGCGTTCACGCGCGCGGCCGAACTCGAATCGCTGGTGCGCAACGAACTGGCGACGCTCGAACGCGCCTCGGGTGAGCATGAGCGGCGTCTGCGCGCGCTGATCGCCGAACTCGCCGATCAGCGCGAGGCGATCCTCGCCAACGGCGATTCCGTGCGCAACGCGATCGTCACCGCGCAGGGCGGCGCGGCGCGGGAGCTCGAATCGATCAGCGAGAAGCTCGCCGCCCGCGTCGAACAGGTCGGCAAGATGGCGTCGGTCACGCTCGGAGCGTCTTCCGAGCAATTCGCGCAATCGGTCGAGCGCGCGACGGCGGCGGGCGTCGCGCGACTGGGCGGCCTCGGCGAACAGGTCGCCGGCTCCATTGCAGGCGCTGCCGAAACGAGCGCCGCCAAGCTGTTCGAGCGGGCCGAACAGCTCGACGATACGTTTCGCACGCGCGGCGAAACCCTGGTCGAGGAAATCAGCCGCCGTCACGAGGAAATCGGCCAGAACTTCGCCGAATCGGCCGAGCGCGCGGTGGGCGCCATCCGCGGCGAAGGGCTTGGCGTGGTGGTGCAACTGGAGACCGCCGCGCAGGCGACGAGCGACGCGATCGCGGCCAGCAGCAACGAAATCACCGCCCGCATCGCCGCCTCCGGCGCGCAGACGCTGGAGGCGATCCGCGGTCATGGCGATTCCCTCGCCGCGCGGCTGGCGGATTCGAGCGCCGTGCTAGCGCGCGATTTCGCCGAGCACGGCGATCGGCTGATCGACCGGCTCGACGACAGCGGGCGCGGCGCCGTCGAGGCGATGCGCCAGCAGGCCGACGCCGTCGCCGCCGCCATCTCGCACACCCACCTTGAGGCCTCCGGCGGCTTCGACGATCGCGCTCGCGCGCTGGTCGAGACGCTGCAAGGCTCGACCCAGGATGCGTTGGAAGCGCTGGATTCGCGCAGCGCTCTGGCCAGCGAACGCATCGCCCACGCGCACGACTTCGTGGCGCAGGCGTTCGAAGTTAAGTCCGACGCCCTGCTCTCCCGTCTGGCCGAGGCGACCGCCTCCACCACGGTGGCGCTGGAGACCCATGCCGAGCTCACCGTCGCGCGCATCGCCGAGACGCATGACGCGGTTGGCCGCGACTTCGAGGACCGCCGCCGCCATCTGATCGATTCCTTCGCGAAATCCTCCGCCGAGGCCGCCGAAAGCCTGGCCCAGAGCGCCGAAGCCGCCGCCGAACGTCTCGCCGAAGCCCGCGACAGGCTGCATATCGAGCAGCAGGCGCTGGGCGTCGATGTCATCGACCGACTGGAGACGGTGGCGCACGCCTCGGTCGAGACATTGCGCTCGCACAGCGAGCGCTACGCCAACGAGGTCGCCGAAGCGCATGAACGCGTCGGGGGAGAATTCGACGCGCGTCACGCCGACCTGATCGGCCGTCTGCAAACGGCGGCGACCGAACAGACCGCGGCGATCGACGCCGTCAGCCGCCGCGCGGCGGAAGCGGCCGCCGCGGTGGCCAACACGCATGGGCGCGTGGCCGGCGAATTCGACGCCCGCGTGTCCTCGCTGCTGGAGACCTACGAAGGGCATCATCAGCGCATTCTCGACTCCCTCGGCCTACGCGCCGGCGAGGCGGTCGCGCAGATCGCGATGACCCACGAGGGCGCAGCCGGCGAATTCGACGCCCGCGTGACGAGCCTGCTGCAAAATCTGGAGACCGGCAGCCAACGCGTCGTCAACGCGCTCGGCGAGCGCGCCGGGGACGCGGTGGCGCAAATCGCCATATCGCACGAAGGCGCGGCGAACGAATTCGACTCCCGCGTGACGAGCCTGCTGCAAAACCTGGAGTCCGGCGGCCAACGCGTCATCGGCGCGCTCGGCGAGCGCGCCGATGACGCCGTCGCCCGCGTCGCCGAGACGCATGATACGGTGGTGCGCGATCTCGACGGCAAATTCGAGCGCCTGGCTGTCGCGTTCGACGACGGCGCCCGGCGCGCCCTGGCCGCGCTCGGCGAAGGCGCCGACGCGACTTCGAACCGCATCGCCGAGACGCATGATACGGTCGCGCGCGATCTCGACGGCAGGTTCGAGCGCCTGGCTGTCGCGTTCGACG
>JANLPL010000088.1:0-20268 GCA_031367195.1 Bradyrhizobium sp. | reverse complement strand
CGCCGCCGCCCGATTGGTGCATCCGCTGGCCTGCCCAAGTTCGCAGGCGGCGGTATAGAGCGGCTTCCAAAAATTCGGCGATAGTCGAGGCTCCTCGGCCTCGATCGCGCGCGCCAAATTCAGGCACGCCTCGCCGTCGCGTTGCGAACAACGCTGGTGGCAAGCGACGGGGTCGCGCTGGCAATCCACTGTCGCTATGGTCGCGACGGCTTTCCTGCGCGCAGCCCGCGCGCCGACGACGTCGGCCGGACAGACCGCGAGCAGATGCGTCAGTCGATCATCGACCCGAAGGCGCCAAATCATCTCCCGCCGCCAGGGCGACGGAGCCGCGGCGTCGGCGTCGGCGACGTTCGAAAGGAGAATCGACGCCAGTCCGAGAATAACAGCGCGCCGCAACATGACCCTCTCCCTTCATATCCTATGCCTTGCGCCCTTACGGTCCGGCGCCATGCAAAACGGAAACGGGTCTGGAGGCGCGCCAGCCTGTTGTGCTAGCCTCGCCGCATGGACTTCCCCGCGCTCGATCTCGCCCGATTCGAGGCCGCGTCCGGCAGCGACAGGCGCGCGATCGGCGCCGAGATCGACGCCATCTGCCGCGCGACGGGCTTTCTCAACCTCATCGGTCATGGCGTGCCGCAGGCGACCCTCGCGGCGCTGTGGGGCGAGGCGGAGGCGTTTTTCGCTTTGCCGATGGCGCGCAAACTCGCCGCCCGTGCGCCCGCGCCCGGCTACCCCTATGGTTATCTGCCGCCGCTGGCGGAGGCGCTGGCTCGCTCGAAGGGCGTCGATTCGCCGCCCGATCTGAAAGAAAGCTTCAACGGCGGCCCCGAGGCTGCGCCGGCCGGGCTCGATGACCCGGAGGCGCTCGCCTTCTGCTACGCGCCGACGATCTGGCCCGACGCGCCAGCCGGCTTTCGCGTGGCTTGGCGCGATTACTACATCGCAATGGAGCGCCTCGCCGCGCGCGTCATGCGCGTATTCGCCACCGCACTCGACCTGCCGGAGGACTTCTTCGCACCCTACATCGACTCAGCCGTCAGCGCGCTGCGCGCGCTCAACTATCCCGCGCTGGAGCGCCCGCCCGCGCCGGGGCAAATCCGCGCCGGCGCGCATACCGACTACGGCTCGCTGACGATCCTCAAGCCGCAAGCGGGCTCGCGCGGATTGGAGATTTTTTCGCCCGAGGGGCGCTGGGTTGAAATTCCCCCGACGCCCGGCGCTTTCGTCGTCAATATCGGCGACCTGATGGCGCGCTGGACCAACGACCGCTGGGTCTCGACGCTGCATCGCGTCGTGGTCCCGCAAGACGGCGGCGCGGAGCGGCGACAGTCGTTCGCCTTCTTCCACCAGCCCAACTGGGACGCCGTGATCGCGCCGCTGCCCGGCCAGACGCCGAAATATGCGGCGGTGCGGTCCGGTCCCTATTTGATGAGCAAATTCAAATCCACGACGACGTGAGGCGGCAATGAAATATCAGATCAACGGTAGCATCATGCAGACGGTCGCCATCGACCTCGCGGCGGGCGAGACGGTCTATAGTCAGACCAACACGATGTGCTGGATGAACGACGCGGTGACGATGGACACGCACACCGGCGGCGGCTTTCTCGCCGGTCTGAAGCGCTCGTTCGGCGGCGGCTCGTTCTTCGTCACCGATTTCACCGCGCAGGGCCAGGGGCATGTGGCCTTCGCGCCGCGCTTTCCCGGCGCCATCGTGCCCGCCCTGCTGCGTCCCGGCCAGTCGTTGATCTGCCGCAAGGAGACGTTTCTGGTGGCGGAAAAGTCGGTCACGCTGGAACTGGCCTGGCAGAAGCGGCTCGGCGCCGGCTTCTTCGGCGGCGACGGGTTTATTCTGCAAAAAGTGACCGGGCCGGGGGTGGTGTGGCTCGACCTCTCGGGCGAGTTGGTCGAGCGCGATCTGGCGCCGGGCGAGCGGCTGCTGGTGCACGCCGGCCATGTCGGCGTGTTCGAGCCGAGCGTGACGTTCGACATCCAGCGGGTGCAGGGTTTCAAGAACATGCTGTTCGGCGGCGAGGGCCTGTTTCTGGCGAGCCTGACCGGCCCCGGCCATATCTGGCTGCAAAGTATGCCGATTCTCAATCTCGCCGAGGAGATCGCGCGTTATCTCCCGGGCGCGGGCGAAACGGGCTCCAATTCGACGGTCGGCGGCGTCGCGGTCGGGTCGGCGATCGGCGTGGCGGGCGGGCTGCTGGGCGGGCTGTTCGGCGGGGGCGGCAGTAAGGACGACGCCTGAAACCGGCCTCATTGCTTGAAGTCTCACGCGCGGCATGGGAAACAGCGTGACCATGCGCGTCACCTTGATCGACAATTACGACAGTTTCACCTTCAATCTCGTCCATTACCTGGGCGAATTGGGCGCTGACGTCAGCGTGTGGCGCAATGACGCGCGCTCGGTGGACGAGACGTTGGCCGACCAGGCTGACGCCATCGTGTTGTCGCCCGGCCCCTGCACGCCCAACCAAGCCGGCATCTGCCTCGATCTGGTGCGCGCGGCGGCGGAGACGACGCCGATTCTGGGGGTGTGCCTGGGCCATCAGACGATCGGACAGGTGTTCGGCGGCCAGGTGATTCGCGCGCCCTCGCCGATGCATGGCAAGGTCTCGACCGTGACCCATAGCGGCAAGAAACTGTTTCGAGGGCTCAACGGGCCGTTTCAGGCGACGCGCTATCACAGCCTGATTATCGAGCGGGTATCCGCGCCGGACGAACTCGAAGTGACGGCGGAGGCGGACGGGCTGATCATGGCAATGTCGCATCGCCGGCTCAACGTGCATGGCGTGCAGTTCCATCCCGAGAGCATCGCCAGCGAACACGGCAAGACGATTCTCGCCAATTTCCTCGAACTGGCCCGCGCGAACTGACATGGATGCTTTCAAACCGCTCATCGCCAAGGTCGCCGCCGGCGCGCAACTCTCGCGCGCAGAGGCGTTCGACGCATTCGAGGCGATGCTGTCGGGCGACGTGACGCCGGCGCAGGTCGGCGGTTTCCTGATGGCGCTGCGCGTGCGCGGCGAAGGCGTCGAGGAGATCACCGGCGCGGTGGCGGCGATGCGGGCGCGAATGCTGCGGGTGAAGGCGCCCGAGAACGCGATCGACATCGTCGGCACCGGGGGCGACGGTTCGGGTTCCTACAATGTCTCGACGCTGGCGGCGATCATCGTGGCCGCCTGCGGCGTGCCGGTCGCCAAACACGGCAATCGCGCCGCCTCCTCGAAATCAGGCTCTTCGGACGCGCTGACGGCGCTCGGCGTCAAGATCGGCATCGCTCCGGCGGCGGTCGAGCGTTGCATCGCGCAGGCTGGCGTCGGTTTTATGATGGCGCCCGCCCATCACGCCGCGATGCGCCATGTCGGCGCGGCGCGGGTGGAACTGGGCACGCGCACGATCTTCAACCTGCTCGGGCCGTTGTCGAACCCGGCCGGCGTCAAGCGGCAATTGCTCGGCGTGTTCTCCGCCGCCTGGCTGGAGCCGATGGCGCAGGTGTTGCGAAATCACGGCTCGCAGCGGGTCTGGCTGGTCCACGGCGGCGACGGGCTCGACGAGATCACGACGACGGCTTCGACGGAGATTGTGGAATTGAACGGGGGCGAGATTCGAGGCTTCACGGTCAAGCCCGAAGATGTGGGATTGCGCCGCGCGTCGCCCCAGGAGTTGAAGGGGGGCGACCCCGCCTACAACGCGGCGGCGCTGCGTGAAGTGTTGAGCGGCGCGCGCAACGCCTATCGCGACATCGCCGTGTTCAACGCCGGCGCGGCGCTGGTGGTGGCGCAAGCCGTCGCCGATCTGCCCGCAGGGGTGGCGCGGGCGCAACAAGCGCTCGACGAGGGCGCGGCGGCGACGACGTTGGCCCGTCTCGTCGAGGTCTCGAACGCATGAGGGGCCGGCGGTGAGCGACATTCTGAGCCAGATCGGCGCCTATAAGCGGCGCGAAATCGCCGAGGCGAAGGTCCGCGTGCCGCGCGCGACGCTGGAGCGCGAAATCCGCGAGCAATCGCCGCCGCGCGGATTCCTCAAGGCGCTGGAGCGCGCGCGCGAGGAAGGCCGGTTCGGGCTGATCGCCGAGATCAAGAAGGCGAGCCCGTCAAAGGGCCTGATCCGCGAGCATTTCGAGCCGAAGTCGCTGGCGAAGGCCTATCAGAAGGGCGGCGCCTCGTGCCTGTCGGTGCTGACCGACGCACCCTCGTTCCAGGGCTCGTCCGAGCACCTCAAGACGGCGCGCGCGGCCACGACCCTGCCGATCATCCGCAAGGATTTTCTCTACGACGCCTATCAGGTGCTGGAGGCGCGCGCCTGGGGCGCCGATTGCATTCTCATCATCATGGCCGCCGTCGATGACGACACCGCCCGCACGCTCAACAAGGCGGCGCACGATCTCGGCCTCGACGTGCTGATCGAGGTTCACAACGAGCAGGAATTGGAGCGCGCGTTGACGCTGGAGGGCCGGCTGATCGGCATCAACAATCGCGACCTGAAGACGTTCGAGACCTCGCTCGCCGTCTGCGAGCGGCTCGCGCCGCATGTGCCGGCGGGCCGCGTGCTGGTCGGCGAGAGCGGAATTCTCAACCACGCCGACTGCCGCCGGCTTGCCGAGGCCGGAATCGACTGCTTCCTGGTCGGCGAGGCGCTGCTGCGCCAGCACGACGTCGCCAAGGCGACGCGTGCGCTGCTGACCGGGGTCGAGGGCTGAGCCGACGACCGCGCGCGCGGAGCGCGTGGCTACTCCTCGCGGCTCTGCGGTAACGGGAACAGGACCGAATGTGGCGTGGCGTAATAATGCGCCGGCTTTTTTGCGACATCCGGCCAGCGCGGATGTTGCTCATGCGCGGGATCGCGCTCGACCGCGCGGCGATAGAAGCGCCATGTCGCGTGCCCCAGCACGGGCATCACCAGCGCCAGACCGATGAACATCGGCAGCGCGCCCAGAAACAGCAATACGGCGACGATCGCGCCCCAGGTCGCCACCGCGACCGGGTTGGTCCGGCTCACACGCAGCGACGTCGCCACCGCCGGCACGAGTCCGACGTCGCGGTCGAGCATCAGCGGAAACGAGACGACGGTGATGCAAAGCACCAACGCCGCGAACAGAAAGCCGACGCCGCCGCCAATACCGATCAACAGCCAGCCGCGATCGCTCGAAACCACGTCGCCGAGGAACGCGAGCGCCGAGGCCGGAGGCGCCGGTCCGTAGAGCCAGACATAAAGCGCCTGCGCCGAAGCGATCCAGGCCGCGAAGATCGCCGCCAGCGCCAGGCCAAGGGTCGCGAGCGCCGGCAAGGCGGGTGAATTGGCGACGATGAACGCGTCGGAGAGGCGCACGTCCAGTCCCAGTTCGCGCCGGCGGCTCAATTCATACAGCCCGATCGCCAGAAACGGCCCCACCAGCGCAAAGCCGGCCGCGAGCGGGAACACCAAATGCAGCGCGCCGCCAAGCGAACTCAGGGCTGTCAGCGCGATCCCCGCGCCGACATAGAATATGGCGAGAAAGATGAGATGCGACGGCATCGCCAAGAAGTCGTCGAACCCCTCCGCCAACGCCGCGAACGCGTCCGAAACCCGCAATTTGCGAACAACGGGAGGCGCCGTGAGCGCGTCGGGTCCGAAATAGACATGGATCGCAGTCATCGGCGTCCTCCCTTTTTGCTTGCCGTCGATGCGGGGCGCGTCGCGGAGCCCACGCGTCGTCGCTAACAAGGCTTCTGGGCGTTTCCATGCCGAAACCCGCTCGTGCGGTCGCTATTTCTTGCAACGCACGAAATTTTGATTGAAGGACGCTGGCGTTGGGGGATAGGCCGGTCCCTTGTGACGTCGCGCATTCCGCGCCGGTGGCTTAACTTGGAGACCCATGACCGCCCTCACCCATATCGACGGCGCTGGTCAGGCGCGCATGGTCGACGTGACCGCCAAAGCCGACACCGAGCGCGTCGCGGTGGCGCAGGGCGCCGTCGTGATGCGCCCCGAGACGCTGGCGCTGATTCGCGCGGGCGACATGAAGAAGGGCGACGTGCTCGGCGTCGCCCGGATCGCCGGCATCATGGCGGCCAAACGCACGCATGAGTTGATCCCGCTGTGCCATCCGCTGGCGCTGACGGGGGTCGAGGTCGAGATCGAACCCGACGACGCGCTGCCGGGCCTGCGCGTGCGGGCGCGGGCGCGCGTTAAGGGCGCGACCGGCGTCGAGATGGAGGCGCTGACCGCCGTCTCGGTCGCCTGCCTGACGATCTACGACATGGCCAAGGCGGTCGATCGCGGGATGCGGATCGAGGGCGTGCGATTGATCGAGAAGCTCGGCGGCAAGTCGGGCCATTGGCGAGCGGAGGATTGATGAAAGAGCCGCTGATTCCGGTCGCGCAGGCGCTGGCGCGCGTGCTGGCCGCCGCAAAGCCGCTTGAAGCCGAGGAGGTCGCGCTGACGCATGCGTTCGGCCGCACGCTGGCCGCGTCCCTTGTCGCGGGTCGCACGCAGCCCCCGTTCGCCAATTCGGCGATGGACGGTTATGCGCTGCGCGCGGCGGACGCGGGCGCGCGGCTGCGCGTGGTGGGCGAATCCGCGGCGGGGCGAGCTCTCGCCGGCGCCATCGGCCAGGGAGAGGCGGCGCGCATCTTTACCGGCGCGCCCCTGCCCGAAGGCGCCGATTCCGTCGCCTTGCAGGAGGACGCGCAGCGCGACGGCGAGTTCGTGGCTCTCAACGCGCCGGTCGGGCTCGGCGACAACATTCGCGGCGTCGGGCTCGATTTCCGCGCGGGCGAGACGCTGCTGGCGGCCGGGCGGCGGCTTAGCCCACGCGATGTCGCGCTGATCGCGGCGGCCAACCAGCCGACGGCGCGTGTTGCGCGCCAGCCCCGCGTGGCGATTCTCGCCACCGGCGACGAGTTGCGCGCGCCCGGCGAGGCTCTGGGGCCGGCGCAGATCGTCGCCTCCAACAATCTGTTCGTCGTCGGACTGGCGCGCGCGCAAGGCGCCGAGGCGATTGATCTCGGCATCGCGCCCGACCGGCCCGAGGCTTTGGCCGAGCGGATCGCGGCGGCCCGCGCCGCGCGGGCGGACGTGCTGGTGACGCTGGGCGGCGCCTCGGTCGGCGATTACGATCTGGTGCAGCAGGCGCTGACCGACGCCGGCATGGAGCTCGGCTTCTGGCGCATCGCCATGCGGCCGGGCAAGCCGCTGATGTTCGGGCGCATCGGCGCGATGCTGGCGCTGGGCCTGCCGGGCAATCCGACCTCTTCCGCCGTGTGCGGGCTGTTGTTTCTGGCGCCTCTGCTGCGCGCGCTGGCGGGCGACCCTCAGGCCGGAGCGGACCATAGCGAAGCGGCGACGTTGGCGGTCGATCTGCCCGCCAACGGGATCCGCGAGGATTACATGCGCGCGAACCTGACGCGCGACGCCGGCGGCTGGAGCGCGACGCCGGCGCGCAATCAGGATTCCTCGCTGGTGCGCACGCTCGCCGACGCGCAGGGGCTGATCGTGCGCCCGCCGCACGCCCCGCCCGCGAAAGCGGGCGAGACCTGCCGCGTCCTGCGCTTCGACGCTCTCGGCGGCTGAAGCGTCAGGGGTTCAGCGCGCGGCGAAAGAAGGCGACGGTCTCCGCGCGGGCGGCCTCGCCCACTTCGCGGTTTGGCGTGAAGGCGACCTCGCCGCCCTGCCCTTGATGGGACAGCGGATCGGACACGATCCGCGGGGGCTCGTCGACCTGATCGAAGGCATGGGTGGCGTCGGGATAGACGATCACGCGGAGGCCGGCCCGGTCGGACGGGTCGAGCGATTGGGCAAGCGCCTGCGCGGAGTCGGGCGCGTCGTAATCGTCGGCCGCGCCGCATTGCAGCAGGATCGGCGCGCCGGTGAGATCGCGGAATTCGTAGCCGGGAACGCGATTGTAGAGCCAGCACACGGGATAGAGCGGCGCATGGGCGGCAAATCGCTCGCCGTTGCGGAGATAACGGCGCGAGACGGCGCGCGTGGCCGTAAGCATGGCGAGCACGCCGCCCCAGGAAAAACCGAGCAGGCCAATGCGGAGCGCATCGAATTCCGGCCGCGTCGTCAGGTAGCGGAATGCGCCGAACACGTCGGGAAACGTTTCGGCGACGCTTTTGGGCCGGTCGAGCCCGCCGGTCAGCCCGCGCGGGGTCCACATGTCGATTTCGAGGCTCGACAGGCCGCTGGCGGCGAGCGCCTCGGCATAGGCGCGGCCGCGGCTGTCGGGACCGGACGATCCATGCGCGATCACCACGGCGGCGCGGCCATCGACGATTCGCAGCGTACCGGGCACATGGAGCCGCGAAACCGCGCCTTCCCCCGGAAATTCGACCGATTCGACCCGCATCCCTCGCGCCCTTCTTACGTCGGTGGAGTATGCGCTTATGTAGTCCCAACGAACAGACGAGGGAATCCCATGCGTGCCGAGATGCGCCCCCTGGCGGAGGCGAAACGTCTGTTCGTCGACAAGCGCACCCGCGCCATCGCCGACCTCTACGTCTGGACCATGGAGGCGGGCCTGCATGGGGCGGGCGCGGCCGAATTGTTCGACGGCTATTGTCGCCGCGTGGTGGAGGCCGGCGCGTCGTTGCTACGCGCGCATGTCTCGACCCAAACCCTGCATCCGCAATGGACCGGCTACGGCTACACTTGGCGGCGCGAACTCAACGCCGTGCACGAGCAGCAGTTCGTCCGCGTCGAGACGCCGAGTTCGGCCTGGCTGCAAAGCCCGTTCATGCATCTGATCGCGCGCGCCCGCGCCGGCGAACCGACGCCTTCGATCCGGCGGCGACTGGCGCTGGGCGAGGAACAGCGCGATTTTCCGGCTCTGGTCGAGTTCCACGCCGAGGGCGCGACCGACTATTTCGCCATCGTTTACACCTTCGGCCTGCGCGGCGATCCCGCGCATGGGTCGGGCGTGGTGCTCTCTTTCACCTGCGACGCGGCGGGCGGATTCGACGATGAGCAGATCACGCTGTTCGAGGCCACCCTGCCCGGCCTGGCTCTGGCGCTGAAGGCCCACTCCGGGCACGACATCGCCTCCAGTCTGCTGCGCACCTATCTGGGCGAGGACGCAGGGCGGCGGGTGCATCAGGGCGCGGTGGTGCGCGGCGCCAACGACAGCCTCAGCGCCGTCGTCTGGTACGCCGATCTCAAGGGCTTCACCGCCGTAAGCGACGCCTGGCCCGGCCCCACGGTGATCGACATGCTCAACGACGCCTTCGAGGCGCTGACCGCGCCGCTGCGGGCGCGCGGGGGCCAGGTGCTCAAATTCATCGGCGACGCGATGTTGGCGACCTTCGCCGTCGAGGGCGAAGAAGAAGCCGCGGTATGCCGCCGCGCGCTCGACGCGGCGGAGGAAGCGTTGGCGTCGCTGGCGCTCGACAATGAAAGGCGCGCGCTGGCCGGCCTGCCGACCGTCGAGGCCGACATCGCGCTGCATCTGGGCGAAGTGCTTTACGGTAACGTCGGCGCGGCCGACCGGCTCGACTTCACCGTGATCGGCCCTACGGTGAACGAAGCGGCGCGGATCGAGCGGCTGTGCGATACGCTCGGCCGGCATATTCTGGCGTCGGAACGGTTTGCGCGCGCCGCCGAGGGATGCGGCGGACGGCTTGCGCCGATGGGGCGCTATGCGCTGCGCGGCGTCGCCGCCGCGCAGACGATTTATGGCCTGGTCCCGCAGACGCAGACGCAGTCCTGCCTCTGATCCTCAGCGCGCCGCCTTGGCGAGGCCGCGCGAGGACTTGCCTTTGCGCGACTTGCCGAAACCGCTCGCTTTGGCCAGCGCCGAACGGCGGGCGGCGAAGGAGGCCGCCACCATCGGATAATCCGGTGGCAGCCGCCACTTCTGGCGATAGGCTTCCGGCGACAGGCCCAGCTTGGCCAAGTGGAAGCGCAACGTCCGGTATTTCTTGCCGTTTTCGAGGCTGACAAGGAAATCGGTCGTTACCGATTCACGGATGGTCGAGGGCGTCGCAATCGGCTGCGGGGCCGGTTGCGGCGCGGCGGTGTTGGAGAGCCGCGAAAAGGTCGCGTGCACGGATTCGACGAGTGTTCTCAGCTCGCTCGCCGGAATGGCGTTGTTGGCCACGAAGGCTTTGACAACGTCGGCGGTCAACTCGGTGATATTTACGTTGTTCAAGGCGTCCTCTACTCTGTTTTGGGTCTGGACCTTCAAGACGGATTGCCCCCGCCGCCACAACCGGGACGCTACGGCATGAGATAGGTTGCGATTCTGCATTTTTGGTCATCGCCCCCGATTGGCCGTTCGCCGTTCGAGTTATGATGCCCTTGCCTACGGGGAACAGGTTTACTGCTGAACTTTCTCTTTGTCGAGATGTCGTTTCGCCGCTTCACGCAGCGTCACAAAATTGAAAGATTGCGAAATTGCGAAATTATACGTCAAAAATTTGGCCAAAGTTGGCGGCCCAGTCTTTTGAAGCAACCCGGTTTGCAAAACCACCAACGCGGCGCATTCGAGGCTCCCTCCAATCGGCGCGATTGCACTATGACAACCAAATAGCGACATTGCTGTTTGCAAATTGCGGACAAATTGCGAAATCAAGTGGAAGCAACCTATTTGCGCTGTTAACTTTTATGCATCGGCATATGAATTTTCGCTGGCGTTTATTTTTCGAGGGAATGCAGCAAGCGGTGGATTGCCGCAAAGGAAAGCAAGGCAACGCGCCGATGCGCGAAAGCAAGGCGCCAGATCGCGGTAACGCAGGTCGAATCAGGCGAATCGGCGCATAATGCGGGCCATCGCTTCCGGCCCCGCGCGCACGGTCATGTGGATGCGCCCATCCGGATCGTCGCGGCGGGTCATCACTTCCGCGTGTTCGTAGAGCCAATGTAAGGCGCGCCCGTCGGAACCGTCGAGATCGAGATCGACGGTGCGGCGCTCGCGCGCAAGGCGCGTCTCTATCGCCTCCAGCAACGCTTCAAGTCCCTCCCCGGTCAGCGCGGAGACGGGGATCGCCGGTCCGGGGGCCGCGGCCAGGCCGGCGCGGTGCTCCGCGTCGAGCCGATCGACCTTGTTCCAGACTTCGATCAGCTTTTCGTCGGCGCTGTCCACGCCGAGATCGGTTAGAATCGTCTCGACGTCCTCGGCCTGCGCCTGCGCGTCGATGTGGCTGATGTCGCGCACATGTAAGATGACGTCGGCAGCCAGCACTTCCTCCAGCGTGGCGCGGAAGGCGGAGATCAGCAGGGTCGGCAGATCGGAGATGAAACCGACCGTGTCGGACAGGATCGCCGTCCCGCCATGCGGCAGGCGAATCGCGCGCATCGTCGGGTCGAGCGTGGCGAACAGCATGTCGGCCGCCGTCACGTCGGCGCGGGTCAGGCGGTTGAACAGCGTCGACTTGCCCGCATTTGTATAGCCGACCAGCGCGACGATCGGGAACGGAACCTGCTTGCGGCTCTCGCGATGCAGCGCGCGGGTTTTTTTCACCTGTTCGAGGTCGCGCTTGATGCGGATCATGCGCTCCTGGATCAGCCGGCGATCGGTCTCGATCTGGGTTTCGCCGGGGCCGCCGAGAAAGCCGAAGCCGCCGCGCTGGCGCTCAAGATGGGTCCAGGAGCGCACAAGACGGGACTTTTGGTAATCGAGATGGGCGAGTTCGACTTGCAGCGCGCCTTCCGCCGTCCGGGCGCGGCGGCCGAAGATTTCCAGGATCAGGCCGGTGCGGTCGATCACCTTCGCGGCGAAGGCTTTTTCCAGATTGCGCTGCTGCACCGGCGACAGGGCGCAATCCATCACGACAAGCGAAACCTCCTCCTCTTTCACCCGCGCGGCGATCTCCTCGACCTTGCCTTTGCCGAGATAGGTCGCCGGACGCACAGCGCCGAGCATCGCCACCTGTGAGCCGACCACCGCGAGGTCGATGGCCGCGGCCAATCCCACCGCCTCGTCGGCCCTAGCCTCGGTCGAGCGCGTCGGCCCCTCCCCGCGCGTGAGATAGGGGCAGACGACCAGCGTCCGCGTGTGGACGGCGACGGCCTTTTCGCGACGGCCGCCGCCGCCGGTGTCGATGTATTCCGCGTTCGGGCTATCGATCAATGATGTTCGCCGTCTTCAACCGCTTCGAGCATCTGGATCGGCGCGGCGGGCATGATGGTGGAAATGGCGTGTTTATAGACGAGTTGCGAATGGCCGTCGCGGCGCAGCAGCACGCAGAAATTGTCGAACCAGGTGACGAAACCCTGCAACTTGACGCCGTTGACCAGAAAGATCGTGACTGACGTCTTGCTCTTGCGCACATGATTCAGGAACGTGTCCTGCAGGTTTTGCGCTTTTTCCGTGGCCATGGTTGATCCCATCCTGTTGGGCCGAGAGATGCGGCCGGCAATCGGCTTCCCCGATCACAATATGGGAAGCCGCCGGTCCTATACCATGGGGCTTGCGCGGCGCCATTCCCCACTTAGGCGCAGGTCTTGGGCGCAGGTCTTGGGCGCAGGTCTAGCGAAGCGCCATCGCCCGCGGATCGAGGCCCTGGGCGAAGATGGCCTCGAAATCATGTTCGAACCGGCGCACGGTTGTGGAATCGTCGGTCAACAGCAGGTCGTTGTCCTGCCGCGACAGCCCGGAGCGCGAGAAATTGCCCGAGCCGGTGCGCAGCCGCGCCCCGTCCACGGCATAGGCTTTCATATGCATCAGCACGCCGGAGGGTTTGACCCGCGCCTCGACGCCGGACTTGGCCAGGAGTTCGGCCAGTTCGCCCGCGTGGCTGGCGAATTCGCCGTGATCGAAATAGAGCCGCACCGCGACGCCGCGATCGGCCGCGTCGCCGAGCGCCTCGATCACCGCCGCGTCCGACAGCACATAGGCCGCCATGTCGATGCAGGTTTCCGCGTTGTTGAGGAGCGCGACGTCGATCGCCTCCAGGTTCTCCGCCGGAGCATAGTGGATCTCGACCGTCGCGGCGTGGGCCATCGTGGCGAAGGCGAGGAAAGGAGCCAGGCAAAGGCGCAAGGGTTCGTTCTCGGGTTGCGACGCGGAGAACAGAACGCGAAACAGGTTGCGGCCGGGTTAAGGGGCGAAGTTTGCGCGAGCCTTGCGGGCGTGCGGGAAGCCGTTCATTCTCGGGCGCGAGGAGACCAACATGCCGAGTGAAACCCGCCCCTCCGTCTGCCCGCACGATTGCCCCTCGGTGTGCGCGCTCGACGTCGAGGTGATCGACGGCGCGCGAATCGGGCGCGTGCATGGCGCCGATCATCCCTACACGGCGGGCGTGGTCTGCGCCAAAGTGGCGCGCTATGCCGAGCGCATCCACAGCCCGAACCGGCTGACCAAACCGCTGCGCCGCACCGGCCCGAAGGGGTCGCGGCAATTTGTCGAAATCTCGTGGGAGGAGGCGCTCGACCGGACGGCGCAGGCGTTTCTGGCCGCCGAGCGTAACCACGGCGCGGAGAGCGTCTGGCCTTATTTCTACGCCGGCACGATGGGCCTCGTCATGCGCGACGGGATCGAGCGGCTGACCCATGCCAAGCGCTACTCGCGCATCTTCGGCGATATCTGCATCGGCATTTCCTGGCCCGGCTATATCGCCGGCACAGGCAAGATGCGCGGCGTCAATGCCGACGAAATCGAGAAAGCCGATTGCGTCGTCATCTGGGGCACCAATGCGGTCGCCACTCAGGTCAATCTGATGACCCATGCGATGCGCGCGCGAAAACAGCGCGGCGCGAAGATTGTCGTGATCGACATCTACGACAATGACACGATGCGTCAGGCCGACATGGCGCTGAAGGTCAGGCCGGGCAGCGACGGCGCGCTGGCCTGCGCCGTCATGCACGCGCTGTTTCGCGATGGCCTCGCCGACCGCGACTATATGACGCGCTACGCCGACGAACCGGGCGCGCTGGAAACGCATCTGGCGAGCCGCACGCCCGAATGGGCGGCAGAAATCACCGGACTGAGCGTGGCGGAGATCGAGGCGTTCGCGGCGCTGGTTGGTCGCAACAAGCGCACGTTCTTCCGGCTCGGTTACGGTTTTTCGCGCCAACGCAACGGCGCGGCCAACATGCACGCGGCTTTGTGCATCCCGACCGTAACGGGCGCTTGGGCGCACGAGGGCGGCGGGGCGCTGCATTCCTCCAGCGCGATCTACAAGCTCGACAAGACGCTGAACGAAGGGCTCGACGTGCGCGAGATGAGCGTGCGCTGCCTGCACCACGCCCGCGTCGGCGCCGTGCTGACGCATGAGCCCGAGGCGCTTAGCGGTCGCGGGCCGGTCAAGGCGATGCTGATCCAGAACACCAACCCGATGGTGGTCGCGCCTGATCAGGAGAAAGTGCGGCGCGGCTTTGCGCGCGAAGACCTGTTCACGGTGGTGCACGAGCAGTTCCTCACCGACACCGCGGCGATGGCCGATATCGTGCTGCCGGCGACGATGTTCCTGGAGCACGACGACATCTATACCGCCAGCGCGCATCAATATCTGCAATTCGGGGGCAGACTGATCGCGCCGGCGGGGGAATGCCGCTCCAACCACGAGGTGATCTGCGAACTGGCCCGGCGCCTGGGCGCCGAGCATCGCGGATTCGCGATGAGCCCGCGCGAAATCATCGACGAGATGCTGCGCGTCTCGGGGCGGGGAACGCTGGAGGAGTTGGAAGCGGGGCGCTGGCTCGACTGCCGGCCGGGTTTTGCCGAAGCGCATTATCTCGACGGTTTCGCTCATGCCGACGGCAAGTTCCATTTCCGCGCCGATTGGGCCTCGACCCCTTACGCCAACAATGGGTTGAAAGGGAACTGGGCCGAGATGCCGACCCTGCCCGACCATTGGCCGGTCAACGAGACGAGCGGACCAGAATTCCCGTTCAAGCTGGCGACCTCGCCGGCGCGCGGGTTTCTCAACTCAAGCTTCAACGGAACCGCGACATCGCGCGCGCGCGAGGTTCGGCCGACGGCGCTGGTGCATCCGGTGGATGCCGCCCGACTCGGGGTTGGCGAGGGCGAGATTCTGCGGCTCGGCAACGGGCGCGGGTCGGTGCGGCTGCATGTTCGCGTGACGGAGGCGGCGCGGCCCGGCGTGATCGTCAGCGAGGGCCTGTGGGAGAACCGCGATTTCCTCGATGGGCGCGGCATCAACACGCTGACCTCGGACGAGAGCGTCGCCCCGTTCGGCGGCGCGGCGTTCCACGATGTCAGGGTCTGGGCGAAGGCGGAGGCGGCGGAATAGGGTTCGCGACAAACCCGGCAAGCCGCCCGCGCGGCAAGCCAGCGCCGCGACTGACGCCGCCCGACTTTCCGCCATTTTGTCGCCGCAGAGCGGCCTCACATTCTGATCCGGGCCGGGACATGTCCGACATCTTCGGCCCCTCGAAAGCCGTCGGACGGATCGGGAGGACGAATCATGCTCACTCGACGCGATATGATGGTCAACCGCCGCGACATGCTGCGTTTCGGCGCCGCGGCCGGCGTTACGGCGCTCGGGGCCGCCGAGGCTATCGCCAAGGCGCCTTTCATCGGCAAGCAAACGGCGACGTTTTACCGATTCAAACTCGGCAATGCGGAAGCCACGATCATCTCCGACGGCGTTCTGCCGCTCGGTGACCCCCACAAGGCTTTTCTTTCGATCAAATCGGAGGAAATCGATTCCGCCCTGTCGTCGAATTTCCTGCCGCTCGACAATGTGCCGCTCGAGCAGAACACGCTCGTGCTCAACACCGGCGACAAGGTCATTCTGTTCGACAACGGCATGGGCGTATCGAAGCTGTTCGGCGACGGCACCGGCAAATTGCTGCAAACGATGCGCGCAGCCGGCATCGATCCCGCCGACATCGATATTGTGCTGATGTCGCACGCCCATATCGATCACTGCGGCGGTTGCGTCGGCGCGGACGGCAAGCCCAACTTTCCGAACGCCCAGTATTTCATCTCGGAACTGGACTACAATTTCTGGACCGATCCGGCGAAAACCGGCAGTCTGAAGCCTTTCCTCGAACAGGCGTTGCGCAACCTGCCCCCGATCAAGGACCGCATCACCTGGATCAAGGACGGCATGGAAGTCGCGCCCGGCGTGCACGCCATCCACGCGCCGGGTCACACCGTCGGACACACCATCTTCATGATCGAGAACGGCAACGACTCGCTCGCCTACATCGCCGATATCTGCCACCATCCGATACTCCTCCTCGAACGGCCGCGCACCGAATTCGCCTATGACACCGATCCGCATGCGGCGATGCAGACGCGCCTCAAGGTCCTGGCGATGCTGGAGGCCAGCAAGACGAAGTTGCTCGCCTATCACTTCGCATGGCCGGGCATCGGCCACATCGCCAAAGCGGGCGACGGCTATCACTGGTATCCCGCGCATATGGACGCGATGTACGTCAGCCCGATCTGAACGCTGGCGCGCGGCGGCGGGAGGACGAAGGCTGCGCTTTGGAAAGCGGAGATGAGGGCTCGGCCTCGCGCCGAGCCCTCAGAAAATCCGGCTCAGCGACGCCGTTCAGTTCCCCGGCCCCTTCACCACCCCCGCCTGCACCCCGATCGTCACATTGTTGGTGACGCGGTAATCGACCCCGCCGCCGAACGTCGTCACGGCCCGCCCCGGCCCGGAACCGAACGCGCCGTTCATCGTCGCCGCCGCATCGGGCAGCGTAGAGGCGAAGGCGGTGGCGCGGGCGAGGCCGGCGCCGACGTAGAGATAGGGCGTCACGCGGCCGAAATCATAGCCGAGCTTCACCGACCCAATCGCGAAATCATAGCCGCGGAAGCGGCCGCTTCCGTTGAGAAACGGCGCGTAGCCGGTGTCGAGCTTCACCCCGAGCACGAAATGATTGTCGAAAGGCTTGTCGTAGCCGGCGAACACGTCGGCGCCGACATGGCCCTTCTGGCCCCGGGTCGCGGCGAAGGTGACGCCGCTGCCGACATAGACGCCGTTCCAGATCGAGGGCGAGGGGTGCGGATCGACGGCGACGGGCGGGATGGTGAGCGCCTCGTCGGCGAAGGCGGGGACGGCGAAGAGGAACAGCGGCGTCAGCCAGATGCTTTTCATGCGAGCCTGCCTACACCATATTACTTGCACGCAAAACCAAGTCCGGAGTCCACATGGCCGATCTCAGCGCCTTTCCGATCACCCATAAGTGTCCGCCGCGCCATCCCGACCGTTTGCAGCTCTATAGCGCGACGACCCCCAACGGGGTGAAGGTCTCGGTCATGCTGGAGGAGATCGGCCTGCCCTACGAGGCGCACCGGATCAATATCGGCGCCGGCGATCAACATTGCGCGGAATTCCTGTCGCTGAACCCGAATGGCAAGGTTCCGGCGATTCTCGATCCCGACGGGCCTGACGGCAAACCGCTCGGCCTGTTCGAATCGGGCGCGATCCTGGTCTATCTCGCCGAAAAGACGGGCAAGCTGCTGCCGGGCGGCGCGGCGCGCTACGAGACGCTGGCCTGGGTGTTCTTCCAGATGGCGGCGATCGGTCCGATGTTCGGGCAGCTCGGCTATTTCCACAAGTTCGGCGGCCGCACCTACGACGACAAGCGGCCGCTCGAACGCTACGCGTTCGAATCGAAACGCCTGCTGGGCGTGCTGGAACGCCAGCTCGACGCGCGCGAATGGATCATGGGCGACGACTACACCATCGCCGATGTCGCCACGCTGGGCTGGGTTCGCAATCTCGTGGAATTCTATCGCGCCGGCGATCTCGTCGATTGGCACGAATTCGCGGGCGTGCAGCGTTGGCTCGACCGAGGGCTGGCGCGGCCGGCGGTGCAGCGCGGGCTGACCATTCCCGGCTGAACGACGAGCGCACGCAAGCATTCGGATTCCCAAGCGGACGAATCCGGGTTAGACCCGGTCCGACTTCTCCTTGGTGAGCCGCCCTTTGCCCCGATCCCGTCTTCTCCGCGCCGCTGCGCTCGCGCCGTTTCTTCTGTCGTCGGCTTGGGCCGCCACGACCGATCCTTCAACGCCGCATATCGCCAACACCGAGCCCGGCAATTATCTCGCCGCGATCGTCGCCAGCGCCGACCGCGACACCGACGCGGCCGGCCTGTATTTCCGCGAGGCGCTTCGCGCCGATCCGCGCAATCTCGACCTGATCGAGCGCGCTTTCGCCGCCACCCTCGCCAATGGCGACGCCAAGGACGCCTTTGGCCTGGCCGACCGGCTGGCGGCGCGCGATCCCGGCAATTCGCTGGCGCGGCTGGCGCTGGCCACGCGCGCCTTCGGCAACGGCCAATACGCCGGAGCGCGGGCGCAACTGGCCGCCGGCGACGCCGGCAAGGCGCGCGACGTCACCTCGCTGCTGCTGACCGCCTGGGCCTATGCCGGAGCCGGCGATCTCCGGCGCGCGCTGCAAGCGGTCGATCGCATCGCCGACCCCGGCGTGCAGGTGTTTCGCGATTACCACGCCGCGCTGATCGCCGACGCGCTCGGCGACCCCGTCGAGGCGCTGCGCCGCTACAAGCTCGCCTACGCCAAAGACCCGGCGACGCTGCGGCTGGTCGATGCTTACGCGCGCTTCCTGGCGCGTCGCAAGGACACAGCCGGCGCCCGGAAGATCTACGCCGATTTCTCGGCCCGCTCGCCCAATCACCCCGTCGTGCGCGCGGCGCTGGCGGAGATCGATTCGGGCAAGCCGATAACGCCTATCGTCGCCAATCCCCGGCAGGGCGCGGCCGAAGCTTTGTACGGGCTGGGCGGCGCCGGCACACGCCAGGGCGACGAACTCGCCTCGCTGATCTATCTCAGGCTGGCGCTCGCGCTGCGGCCCGATCACGATTTCGCCGAAGTCAGCGTCGCCAATCTGCTGGCCGACATGAAGCGCGGCGGCGACGCGATCGAGGCCTATCTCGCGGTCCCCAAAACCTCGCCGCTGGCGGAGAGCGCGCTGATCCAGGCGGCGATCGAATATGACGGGCAGCAGAAAACCGACAAGGGGCTGGAGATTCTGCGTCAGGTGGTCGCCGATCATCCCGACGATCCCGACGCCTGGAGCGCGCTGGGCACGTTGCAACGGTCGGCCAAGGATTTCGAGAGCGCGGCGAAATCCTATGACAAGGCGATCACGGCGCTCGGCCAGCCCGACAAGGCGCATTGGGTGCTGTATTACTTCCGCGGCATCGCGTTCGAGCGCACCAAGCAATGGCCTAGGGCGGAGGCTGATTTCAAGGAGGCGCTGCGGCTCTATCCCGACGAACCGCTGGTGCTGAACTATCTCGGCTATTCCTGGGTCGATCAGGGCGTCAACCTCGACGAGGCGTTCAAGATGCTGCGCCGCGCGGTCGAGTTGAAACCGACCGACGGCTATGTCGTCGATAGCCTCGGTTGGGCCCATTACAAGCTCGGTCACTACGACGAGGCGACCAAAACGCTGGAGCGGGCGGTCGAGTTGAAGCCGGCCGACCCCGTGGTCAACGACCATCTCGGCGATTCCTATTGGCGCGTCGGGCGCCAGAACGAGGCGCATTTCCAATGGAATCACGCGCGCGATTTCGGCCCCGATCCCGACGATCTCAAGCGGGTGCTAGAGAAAGTGAAGGACGGTCTGCCGGCCAGCCCCGCCGCCGCAACGCCGCCGAGCCCGGAGCCGAGCAAAACCGGCGGCTGAGCCGATGCTGTTTGAGAAGGCGCCGGCGAAGGTCAATCTGACGCTGCATATCCTGCGTCGGCGCGAGGACGGCTATCACGAACTCGACAGCCTCGTCGCCTTCGCCGGCGTCGGCGACCGGCTGCGCTTCGAGCCCGACGCGCCGCTGGCGCTGGAGACGTTTGGGCCGACAGCGGAAGCCGCCGGGCCGGAGACCGACAATCTGGTGCTGCGCGCGGCGCGCGCGCTCACCGAGCGCGGTCCCGGCTTGCGGCTCGGGCGCTTCACGCTGTGGAAGCAACTGCCGGTGGCGGCAGGCCTAGGCGGTGGCTCCGCCGACGCCGCCGCCGCCTTGCGCGCGCTGGCGCGGGCGAACGGGCTGGCGAGCGACGATTCCCGCGTGGCCGACGCCGCGCGCGCGACCGGCGCCGACGTGCCGGTCTGTCTCGACCCGCGCGCGCGCTTCATGGGCGGCGCCGGCGAGGTGTTGTCGGCGCCGCTCGGGCTGGCGCCGCTGGCGGCGGTGCTGGTCAATCCGCGCGCGGCCACGCCGACCCCGGCGGTGTTTTAAGGGATGGGGCTCGCGCGCGGGGAGGCGGCGGGAGAGGCGTTCGCGGGCTCGCTCGCAGGCGATCCGGTCAACGCGCTGGCGCGGGGGCGCAACGACATGCAGGCGAGCGCGGAGCGGCTGACGCCGGCGATCGGCGAGACGCTGGCGGCGCTGGAG
>JANLPL010000065.1:0-7318 GCA_031367195.1 Bradyrhizobium sp. | reverse complement strand
GGCGGGGGCGGCGAGACGTTCGATCCTGGCGCTGTCGGTCTGGGAGGCCGCCAAAGGCGCCTGCGGCGCCTTTGGCGGCCTCAGCATAGCGACCGGCGGCGGCGCAACGGGTTCGGCCGGCCGCGACGGCCTCG
Organism: Bradyrhizobium sp.; assembly: GCA_031367195.1. GTDB lineage: Bacteria > Pseudomonadota > Alphaproteobacteria > Rhizobiales > Beijerinckiaceae > Roseiarcus. Next base: position 7,184 of record JANLPL010000065.1, on the reverse strand, counting down.
GCCGTTCGACCAGCGGCAATTCATGGGCCGCCAAAACGCGCGGCGGCGCGGGCGGCGGCGGCGGCGGGGCGGCGAGCCAGGCCTCATTGGCCGAGGGCGCGGCCGGCGCCGGCGCATCGTCCCAGGCGAACGACGCGGGCGCCAACGGGCTCATGCCGGCGTCGGTCGCGAAATCGAGAAAATCCCCCGGCGTCGCCGGACCTTTTCGCACGCGATAGGCGGCGCGGTCGTCGGGCGGCGCCGATTCCCCGCCCGCGCCCCACACATCCGCGCCGGGAGCCGCCGCAGGCGCGGATGTCTGGGGCGCAGACGACGCCGACGCCGGGCCGCCCTCGATGGCGACGGCGACCATATAGGGTCCGATCGTCAAACGGTCGCGGTCGCGCAGGCGATAAGGCGCGTCGAGCCGAAACGCGGCGCCATTGACGAAAGTGCCGTTGGTCGAGACGTCGTGCAGCCAATAGCCCTCGTCGCGATAGCGGATCTCGCAATGCTTGCCCGAGATGTAGCGGCTGGGATCGGGCAGCGTCCAATCGAGATGCGAATCACGGCCGATGTCGAGCCCGCGCCCCTTCACCTCGACCCGCAACGGTCCGCCGTCGGGCAGACGGTCCATATTTTCAATGGCTAGACGCAGCGTCATATCCGAACCGGGGCGCGCGCGAAGCGCCGCGCCATTTCACTATCGCCGCCTTTTCCAGGCGCCGCAAGACCGCGCCCGCCCAAGGGAATCCGCACGATTATTTCAATCCCGCCACCACCGCGAGCCGCTTGACCACTCCGTTCTGGAACGCCTGGAGGAAAGCGTCGTAGTTCTTGAACGACACGCAGCCGTTGGAATCCCCGTTCGGACCCAGCATGTAGGTGTGCGCCAGCAGCCCCGCACGGCCGTAAATCGCGTCCGAACCGCCGACCGGGTTGAGCCGCAGCGCCTGCACGCCGTGGAACAGGTCTTCCCGCATCGTGAGATCATAGACATGCGGCGGGGTCGCGCCGCGATCCTTCTCCTCGACATGGGCGGGATCGTCCTTGATCGGCCCCAGTCCCGAATGGGCCTCCAACCGCGTCCCGTCGGGCAGATAGACAGTGTGGGCGGCGAGGTCATAGACGGCGGTGAAGCGGTCGTACGAACTCAGCGAGGCCGGCTTCGTCTCGGGCGTCAGCACGGCGACCTCGGTGGACTTGGCGCCGGGCGGGGTCGGCGTGGGCGGCGCCGGATTAAGCTGGATCGGCCGGCGCGGCGGCAGCGGCACGGACGGCCCGAGCGCGATCGTAGGGGAATCCGGCGTCTCGAACACCGGCGCGGGCGGCGGCCGCACGGGCTTCCTCGCCGGCGGAGCATAGGCCTCGACCAGCGGCGGCGGGGTGAAGATCGAGCCGGGCGCGGGCGCGAACACCGGCCCCGGCGCCGGCGCGGGCGCTTCTGGCGCGGCGTTGGCGGGCAGCGCCGGCGGCAACGCGGGACGGGATTGAACGACGATCGCGGCGCCGGGCGTCTGCGCCGACCGATAGGCGCTGACGCAGATGAACCCGCCGATCCCGACAAAGGCCAACCCAAGGATCGCGAGCACGAGGGTCTCGACAGGAATCTGGCGGCGTCCCGGCGACATCAGCGCTGGCCTCCCATTCGCGCCCGCCTGAGCGGGCCAAGGGTCGCCCCGAGTTTACGGTCTGCGGACCTCGTGTGGGAAGATCGATGGCGAAAAAAAACCTAACGCCGCAGCAGCGCGTCGCGCGCCTCCGGTTCGAGCCAAAGCCCGATCTCCGTGTCGCCCAGCGCCGGCGCGGGCGCGAACGGCGCCTCGACCCGCACGCTGCGCCGCTCTGACGCCGCGAGCGCGATCGCCTCCATCGTCGCCAGCACATGCAGCGCGAATTCCCCGCTGGCGCGCGGCGCCCGTCCGTCGAGAATCGCGCGCGCGAGATCGGCGACGCCCAATCCGCGCCAATTCGATTGTCTGGGCTTGTCCGCCGGCCAGTTCGGCCGGCCGAACAGGCGATGGTCGAGATCGACCTTGCGCCAGGGCTCGCGACGATGAGCGATCTCCAGATCGCCGGCGAAGAAATTGGGGTCGGGCAGTCGCAGCGAAGCCATTTCGCCGTGCAGCTCGATCGGCGGCAACCCGTGCCTCCAGACGTCGAAGCTCGCCAGAAACGTCGCCTGCGCTCCGCTTTCGAATTGCAGCAGCGCCTGCACCGAAGTCAGCACCTCCACCCGGATTGTCTGGCCGAGCGCAGGCGAATGCGGCGTCGACACCATTCGCTCGGAAAAGCCGATCTGGCCGACCGCCTGCACCTCGGCCACCGGCCCCAGCAGCGTCGCCAGCGCGGCAAGATAGTAAGGCCCCATGTCGAGCACCGGCCCACCGCCGGGTTGGTAATAGAAGGCGGGATGAGGGTGCCAATGCTCGTAGCCATGCGACAGCACCGCCGCCAGCGCGGTCAGCGGCCGGCCGATCTCGCCCGCCTCGATCATCGCGCGCGCCTGCTGATAGCCAGGCCCGAGCACCGTGTCGGGCGCGCAGCCGACCCGCACGCCTTGACGCTTGGCCGCTTCGATCAGGCGCCGCCCCGCGTCGAGCCGCGTCGCCAGCGGCTTTTCCGAATAGACCGACTTGCCCGCCTCAACGATGGCCAGACTGATCTCGGCATGGGCCTCGGGCGTCGTCAGATTGAGGACGAGATCGATCCCCGCGTCGGCGAGCAAGGTCTCCACCGAGCGCGCCTCGATTCCATAGCGCCGCGCTTGCCGCTCGGCGGCCTCGCGCGAGAGGTCGGCGCAGGCGACGATATCGACATCGCGGAAATTCGCAAGATTGGTCAGATAAATGTCGGAGATGAAACCGCAACCGACGAGTCCCGCTTTCAGCGTCATGTCGAGTCTCCGCGCGGCCGCGCAAGCCTAGCCCAGGCGGCGGCGCGAGAAAAGCGGCCTCACAGACTTGTTTCGTCGGATCGCGTAAGGAAGCAGCTTGTGATGCGCCAGCCCCCATCCCGTTGCCGCTCCAGCTTGTAAACCCCTGTCCACACCAGATTGTCGCCATCGACGAACGTCACGCTCTGCTCGACGCCATCGCCGTTTCGGGTCTCGACGCCAAATTGCGCGCTGCGATGGCGATAGACCGCGGGATAGGCCGACTTCACCACCTGAAGGAACGCCTGCGGGTTCTCGAATTTGTCGCGGATGGCGGGCGCGGCCAGAGCGAAAGCCGCCGCGGCGTCGTCATGGGCGAAGGCGTCGAGTTGGCGCGAGATGACGTCCTGAACGTCATGTGCCTCGTCTGCCCACACCGGACGCGCGAAAAGAACCAAAAACAGGGCGACAGACAGAGCGCGCATTGCGACCTCCCGACACTCTCGCCTATACGGCTAGCCTAGCGTCGTGGATTTGCCCAGAGCGGTCAAGGGCGCAAAATTCAAACGCTGGATTGCGGCGCCTTGGCCAGCAGGCAACCCGTGGTGCGCCACGCGCCGCCCTGCATCGTGAGCGTGAACAGCGCCGACCAGACTTCGTTCTCGTCATCGACGATGGTCAGCACCATGCCGATTTCTTCGCCCCTGCGCGCGGCGGGGCCGAAATCGACGCTGCGGTGGCGATAGATCGGGCCATATTGCGATTTGACCACCCCGATGAAATGGGCGGCGGAAGCGAATTTGGCCTGCACTTGCGGCGCGGCCAATTTCCAGGCGCCGCCGGCGTCGTCGTGCTCGAACGCCTCGAGCTGGGCGGCGACCACGGCGCGCGCGTCGGCCGGCGGCGCCTCGTCGGCGAAAGCCGCGGGCGTGATCAGCGCGAAACCGATGACAAAACCGAGATGCCAGGACTTTGTCTTCGTCGTCGACTTTGTCTTGAGCATATTATCCTCCGCCGATGCAGCAGCTACTTCGCCAGCCTCGTCGCGTTCCCTCTTATTGAAGAATTTTTTGCGCCCTGTCCGTGAGTTAAGCCACAACCCACGCACGCCGGAGCGCTCCCGGAGTCCAGAGCCGCGCCGTAAAGCTCACAAAAGTCAAGGAGTTCCAGAACGGCGACAACATTACGGATTCGTCGTTATTGACAGGGATCAAATCCGGGTGCGTCCTTCAGCATGAGAATGCCGTTGCGCGATCGTGATTCGAATTCGAATGTGCGTGTCGTGATTTCGGCGAGCGCGCCTACGGCCGCTCGTCTCGAACCTGGGGCGTCTCCAATGGAAGTTAAGTCAAGCGCGGGCATGAGCCGGCGCACTGTGCTTATCGCGGCCGCCGCCGCGGGCCCCGCGCTCGCGCTAGGGCGCGCGCAGGCCGCCGCTCTACCAAAGAGCGCCGTCGCCTACCAGGACACCCCGAAGGACGGCAAGGATTGCAAGGGCTGTAACCCGTTCATCCCGCCTTCGAGCTGCAAATTGGTGACCGGCACGATCTCGCCGAACGGCTGGTGCAAATTGTGGGTCGCCAAGGGCTGAGGCCCGCAACGCGCGGCGCCGTTGGATGAGGCCGGCGCCGCCCGTTTCCATAAGACTGCGGACAATGTGGGGGCTGTCGAGATGCGGAAACTGACGAAACGGGGCCTACGTGGCCCGGGCGACATAGGTTTATGGCTGGCGCTGGTGATCGCCAGCTTTTTTGTTTTTGCGCTGAGCGCGCCGCCCGCCCGGGCCGTGCCGAGCTTCGCGCGCCAGACGGGTCAACCCTGCGCCGCCTGCCACACCGCCTTTCCTGAACTCACCGCGTTCGGCCGCCGTTTCAAGCTGGGCGGCTACACGCTTGAAGGCGGCGACTCGAAAATCCCACCGCTGGCGGCGATGCTGATGCCGGGCTTCACCCATACCCGCGCCGCGCAGGACGCGCCGCCGGCGCCGAACCTTCGCACCAACGACAATCTCGCCGTGCAGCAGGTCACAGGTCTCTACGCCGGCAAGGTCTATGGCGATCTCGGCGCCTTCATTCAGGTGTCGGCCGATCCCGTCAACAAGACGCTTTGGTTCGACGGCTCCGACGTGCGCTACGTCAAAAGCCTGAACCTGTTCGGCAAGGACGCTTTCCTCGGCTTCACCGTCAACAATACGCCGAGTCTACAGGACGTCTGGAACACCGTCCCCGCCTGGGGCTTCCCGCAACTCAGCTCGAGCTTCGCCGCCAACGGCGTGCCCGGAACACATATCGAAAACCTCGCGCAAGTCGTCGGCGGCGCCGGCGTGTATCTGTTCTGGAACGACATGCTCTATGCCGAACTGTCCGGCTATCGCGGCTACGACCGCGGCACGTTGGAAGCGTTCGGGATGCAGCCCGGCCCCTCGCCCGACGCGCAAGCCGGGACCATGCCCTACTGGCGGCTCGCGCTGGAGCCGCATTGGGGCAGTCATTATCTGATGGTCGGCACGTACGGGATGTACGGGCAAACCGTGCCCGGCGGCGCGTTCGGCGCGGGAACCGACAAATACCTCGATATCGGCGTCGATGCGCAATATCAGTACGACGCCGATCCCTACAGCGTCACGATCAAGGCCGCCAACACCTACGAGAAGCAACGGCTCGACTCGTCGTTCGCGCAAGGAATCTCCGCCAACCCCACGGATTGGCTCAATTCTTTCAAGGTCAATGCATCTTTCGTGTGGGATCACACCTACAGCCTGACCGGCGGCTATTTCAATGTGCAAGGCAGCGCCGACGCGGGTCTGTGGGGCGCGACCAGCGTCAACAACTCGCCCAACGGGGACGGCTTCATCTTCGACGCCGCCTATATGCCGTTCAGCAAGGGCGCGCCGGGGCCGGACAAGGCGTTCAATGTCCGACTCGGGGTGCAATACACTAAATACATGCACCTGTTCGGCGGCACGAACAACTTTGACGGCCTGATCGGAACCCCCGGCGCCGGCGGCACGCACAACGCCTCCGGCAACGACACGCTGTTCATTTACGCTTGGGCGGCGTTCTGAACCCAATCGGACGCCGGAGCTTGCTCCGGCGTTGGCTTGCGCGGCCAGGCGATCAGGCAGAACATCAGCCCCAGCGGCGCCCAGCTCATCGGCATGTCCACCTTCTTCAGTTCCAGCATAAGGAAAGGCATGGTGAAGGCCAGCAGCAGCGCGACGATCTCGCCGAGATCGACCCGGTCGCTCGATTGAAGGCGATCGACGAAATACCACACCAGCGCCAGCGTCATCATCGGCATGTCGTAGTTGAAGGCGTGCGGCGTCGCGAGATAAGTGCCCACCACCAGCAGCGCCGCCGCCCTCGCATAGGGCCCGTTCCGGAACGCCCGCCACACCACGATCCCGACCGGGATCGACACCGCCAGTTGCAGGCCCCAGGCGACCGAGCGCCACGCCCCCAGCATGATGGCGTTGGCGTAGATCGTCGGCATGTAGCCGACCACGGGGTGGAAGCGCGTGGCGTATTCCGCGATCGAACGCGCCCAAAGGCCCCAGAGCGGAAAGCCGTAAACGCAGCCTGAAACGACCACGCAAACCGCGAAGGTCACTGCGGCGGAAGCGATCGCCCGCCAGCTCCCCATCGCGACCAGGGCGACGGGGACCAGCACGCCGAGTTGCGGCTTATAGGTCAAGAGGCCGAACAGGACGCCCGCCAGCGCCGGCCTTGTCGGCAGCAGCCGCAAGGCGCCGATCATCAGCGCGCCCGAGAGATAGCCGGTCTGGCCCGAGATCAACGTGATGCCGGTCGCAGGCGCGATCGCTGCGCCAAGACCCCACCACCATTCGCGCCAGCGCCCCGCCCACATCGCCAGAAGATAGGCGGCGAAGGCGGGGATCATGAACAGATAGAAGGCGAGCTTCTCCGGCAGCGCGCCCATCGGACCGAGCAGCAGCAGGAAGGTCGGGGGATAGGGAAACGGATTGTAGCCGTCGGGATTCATGCCGAGCGCGATCTGGCGCAGATGCAGCGCGTCGGCGTCGAAATTGACCGCGGCGTCGCCGGCGTGGGTCACGACGGCCGAGGTCCACAGCGCGAAGAAATCGCCGAAGTGGTAGCCCTCCTTGCCCTCCAGCGTCACCTTCACCGCCATGAACACATAGGCGAAGAACATCGCGGCGCAGAACATCGCCGTCAGCTCGACCGCCTTGCACGACAGGGTGATGTCGAGCGGGCGAAACCGCCAGCCCGACGGCTTGCGCTCGGACGGCGTTTCCCACGCGGACGCTTGCAAACTCATGCCTGGCTCCCGGCCCCGCGCATCATGCGCG
>JANLPL010000026.1:0-2778 GCA_031367195.1 Bradyrhizobium sp. | reverse complement strand
CCTGGCCCTTGACCTTGGTGTTGTTGGAGCCGGTCAGATCGGCCGAGCCGCCGATCAGCGCCGGCAGCGCCGGGATCAGCTTCTCGAGGGTCAGCTCCGACCACGTCCGCGTCGCCTTCTCGGCGGTCGAGCCGGCGGCCGCAACTTTCGACGCGGTGATCGCCGTGGCAATGGCAGCCGAAGCCGCGCGAGCCGGATGTTCGAAGGACTCGCGCACGCCGGCGTCGAGCTTGGCCCAGCGCTTCTGCCAAGTTGCCTGCTCGGCCGCGCCGCGAGCCCCTGTCGCGCGCCATGCCGCCAGGATCGGCGCCGGAATCTCGAACGGCGGGTGGCTCCAGCCCAGCTTGACGCGAGCGCCCGCGATTTCCTCGGCGCCGAGCGGCGAGCCGTGCGTCGCCGCCGTCCCCTGCTTCTTGGGCGCGCCGAAGCCGATGATGGTCTTGGTCGCGATCAGCCACGGCTTCCCCGTGTCCGCACGCGCCGTATCGAGCGCTGCCTTGATCGCCTTGGGATCGTGGCCGTCGACACTGAGCGTATTCCAGCCGGCAGCCTCGAAACGGCCGATCTGGTCCTCCGATGTCGACAGCGAGGTCGGCCCGTCGATCGATATCGAGTTGTCGTCGAACAGCACGATCAGCCGGCCGAGACCAAGATGACCGGCGAGCGAGATCGCCTCCTGGCTGATACCCTCCATCAGGCAACCGTCACCGGCAATCACGTAGGTGTGGTGCTCGATGATGTCGGAGCCGAGCCGGGCGTTCCACAGTCGTTCGGCGATCGCCATGCCGACGGCGTTCGCCAAGCCCTGCCCAAGCGGGCCGGTCGTCGTCTCGATGCCTTCGGCGTGGCCGTATTCTGGATGCCCAGCGGTCTTCGCGCCGAGCTGGCGGAAGCGCTTCAGCTCGTCGATCGTCATGCCGGGATAGCCGGTCAGATGCAGCAACGCGTACAGCAGCATCGATCCATGGCCGGCCGACAGCACGAGGCGATCACGATTGGGCCATTTCGGTTGCGCCGGATCGAACCGCAGAACGTCGTGGAACAGCACGGTCGCGACATCGGCCATGCCCATCGGCATGCCGGGATGGCCGGACTTGGCGGCCTCGACCGCATCCATCGCCAACGCGCGAATGGCGTTGGCCATATCAGCATGCGCCACGGGCGAGGCAGCGGGCGATTGCTGCTTGCCGTCTGATTTCGCCATTTTGACAGTCCTTTAGCCGGCCGCGGCGTCAGGTCCGCGCGCGTGGGTCTTTGTGAGACCTCATAACGGTGCGGCCGGGACCCGTCTACCCGGCGGCTGTATTGCGTGGGGGATGAGCGAGCAGATAAGCGCCGAGCTCGCCGGCCGTCGGCAAACCGGCGCGCGCGCCGAGCCGCGTGCATTTCAATGCTGCGACCGCGCAGGCCCGCCGCACGATGTCGGCGGTCGAGCGCCCCTCGACCAGCCCCAGTGCAAACGCACCGTGAAAGGCGTCACCGGCGCCCGTCGTGTCGACCACGTCGGCCGCGAATGCCGGATGCTGACTGACCTTGTCGCCTTCGCGCCAGATGTAGCCGTCCGCTCCGAGCGTCACGCCGGCGTGACGCGGGCCCAGCGCCAACACCCGCTTCAAGCGGTCGCCGATCGCTTCTTCGGCGGCGAACTCCTCCAAGGCCGGCGCCGAAAATATCGCATAATCGGTCAGCGCCAGCAGCTCCGACAGGGCTTCACGCCCCCCGAGGTCGGCATCCAGAACGGTCGGGACACCGGCCTTGCGCGCCGCCTCGAACGCCATCCGCGCGCCTTCGAGCCAGCGCAGATCGGCCAGCACGGCGCCGGCCTCGGCGATACGCTCGAGCGGCAACCAGGACGTGCCCGAGGGCATGTTGACGTCGCGCGAGCCGACGATCATGCGCTCGCCACGGTCGTCGACGAGGATGACCGACGTCGACGAGCGGTTGTCCTCGAATGCCTGCACGTTGCGGGCGTCGACCCCGGCCGCCATCAGCGCGCGGCGGATCTTGACGCCATTGTCGTCGTCGCCGACACGGCTCCACAGCTCGGCCACGCCGCCCAACCGCGCGACCGCCGCCGCCGCGTTGGCCGCCATGCCGCCGCCTGCTTCGATGTGCTCGAGCGCCCTGATCTTGGTTGGCGCGGCCGGAAACGCCTCGATCCGATAGATCCGGTCGAGGGCGGCGTGTCCGACGCAGATGATCGGCTTCATGGCATCCATTTCCTGGCTGGTCGCTTCGTGCGATGCGCCCCTGATCGTCAACCTAAGCAGAGTTTGCCGGCCACGCCAACGGATGCCGCCCCATCGGGCATAGACGGCGGTGACACTGTGCGCGTTCTGCCATATGTTTGCGCCGTCGATGTTCGATCGTGATTTTTTCCAAAGCGAGCCGTTGCATGCCCGCGAAGATTTTCATCAGCTATCGCCGCGAGGATGATCCAGCGGCTGCCGCGCGCGTTCGCGACGGCCTCGCTGCGCGGTTCGGCAACGCCAATCTGTTCATGGACGTGGACAACCTTCTGGCCGGGCTCCGGTTCGACGAGGAGTTGACCAAGGCGCTGGCCGCCTGCGACGTCTTCATCGCCGTGATCGGCGCGCGCTGGATGACGTCGCTCGAGGCCAAGGCCGACAGCGGCGATCGCGATTACGTTCGCGAAGAGATCGCCGGCGCGCTGGCGCGCAAGATCGTCGTGATCCCGGTTCGCGTCGGGCGGGAGGGCCAACTGCCGCCGCTGCCGCGTCAGGACGATTTGCCGAACGATATCAAGGCGTTGATGCT
>JANLPL010000022.1:0-17144 GCA_031367195.1 Bradyrhizobium sp. | reverse complement strand
AGATCGTAAAACGCCTGGAACGCCTCGAACCAGTCGCGTTCGGCCTCGTCGTCCAGGAACGAGCGGATCAGGCTGGCGTCGTCGTCGCGGAAATTCACCTTGGCGGCGTCAATCGGCGCCGGGCTCTGGCCGATGTTGCGGTCGCCGCGCACCATCTTCACATTGACGTGCTTCTCGTACTCCAGCTGCGCGGGCTCCACCGCAAAGCCGATCCGCTGGCCGAGCTGTTCGAGGATTTTTTCGGGATGCGCCGCGAAAGCGCCGAGCGCGATGACGTCGCCCTCGTGTTGCAGGGCGAAATGGATGATGAGCCGCAGCGCGGCCCGGCTCCTGGCCGCCCAGTTCTTGAACGCCTCGCGGTTGAGGGACACGTCGGCGCCCCACCATTCGCTGCGGCGCGAGACCTCCGAGAGAAAGGTCTGGCCGGGGCTGCGCAGCGCCACCAGCACGTGCTTGGGAACGAAGTCCGGCGTTGATTCCACGAGCGCGCGCAGATGGACGACATATTCGTGCCGCGCGGCGGTTTCCTTCACGAACAGCATCTTGCCCGAGAGGTCGGGCAGCCGCGCGTGCCTGGCGAGCGCGTCGAGCGTCGGAGGCAGTTGCTGCCCCTCGCCGAGCGCGTTCCACGGCTCGAACACGGCCGTGCATTTCGAATGCACTGAGAACACCGAGGTGATCAGCGTCGTACCTGACCGCGGCAGCGCGATCAGCGCGCAGAGCTTTTCGGGCAGCGGCTTTCGGTTGAGGTAATTCAACGGACGGCGGGGCGCCGGCGCCGGCGCCGGCGGCTTCGTCGCCGATAGAATGAAGGGTCCTGGCTTGCCGTCGCTGGCGACGCCGTAATGGGAGGAGGCCAGCATCGTGAAATAGGGGTCGGCGAATCCGATGCTTTTCAACATATCCAGCAGATCCCATCCCGGCAGCTGGAACACAAGCGAGCCGCCCTGGGGATCGACGGGATTGCCATGGAATTCCGGCGGCTCGTGATGAACGATTTCGCCGTTTTCGGACAAGGTGGCGCGGGTGAGCGTTGTCTGGCGCTGGGGTACAAAGGGAAAAGAGGAAACAAGCACGCCGCCCGGTTTCAGCGTGCGATAGATCTCCCGCAGCGCCTGCTCCAGATGCGGCAAGTGCTCGAACACGTCGCCGCTGATGAAGAGATCGAAGCTGTCGTCGGGCAGATCAATATCGTGCAGGTCGAGATGGGGAACGGGGAAGTGGGCTTTCTTCGCCGGCTCGGAAGGCAGGTATTCTCCGCCGTAGAAGAACGGATAGCGGCCGCGCAGGATCAGGGCGAGCCGCGTCAGCCCGTCGGCGCTGAGGATGCGCAAGTCCCGCCGCCGCCGCCAGTTGCGGGCGCAGATCTCGTTCCAGAACTGCAGGATCAGCGCGCGCTTGCGGGCGTTGAGCTCGTGCGAGCTGATCGACTCGTGCAGATTGGTGGGATTGATCTTGATCTCGTCGGGCCGTCGACGCAGGCCCGTCAGCGGCTCCTCGTAGCCGTCCCGCCGCACGTCCGCGACGATCTCGGCATTAATGGCGGCGATCTCGGTCAGCGAATCCCGGAACTGCGTCCACTCCGTCATCGAGGAAAAAGATTGTCTGATCTCGACCATGCCGTTTCCTTGTCGCGCGGCGCGGTAAGCGGCCGACGCGGCCTTCTGCAGGGGACGTAGATAATCCGACGGCGCGCGCTTGGGCCCGACGCTAATGCGTCCCCCACTCGCCGACATAAACCCCCGCCAGCGACAGCGCCGTGCGCATGGTCTCGACGCCGCGCGCGAACGAGAAGTTTTCGCGCGCGAACGCCCGCGCGCGCTCCGACATCTGCGTCCATTTCGCCTCGTCGCCGTAGAGCGAGACGATCGCCGCCACCCAGTCGGCGGGGGTGTCGGCCACCACCGCCTCGACGCCGCGGCTGACCCCCACCCCCTCCGCCGCCAGCGAGGTCAGGATGGTGGGCGCGCCGGCCGCGAGCGCGCCCACGACCTTGCCCTTCAGGCCCGCGCCCGAGCGCAGCGGCGCGATGAACAGCCGATGGCGGTTATAGACGTCCTCGACGTTTTCGACGTAGCCTTCGACGATCACATCGTCGGCCGCCAGTTTCCCGATCCCCTCGCCGATATGCGAGCCGTAAATGTGCAGCTTGACCCCTGGCAGCGCGCGCCGCAGCTCCGGCATGATGTCGTTGAGGAAGAAGCGGACCGCCTCCTCGTTGGGCGGGTGCTGGAAACTGCCGAGGAAGGCGAGCCCCTCGCGCGCGGCGAACGGCGGCGGCGCCTCCTGCACCTCGACCACCCAGGGGCAGCGCGCGACCTTCGACGCCTCGAGATTATGCGACAGGATCACCGCCGCCTCGGTGTCCGAATAGGACAGGGTGACATCGACGCGCCGCATCACCGAAAGCTCCGCCTCGCGCGTGGCGCGCGCATGGGAGAGCCCGCCGATATCGCCCGCCACCAGCGCGGCGCGGATTTCCCTCAGGAAATGCAGATCGGCGTTGCAGAACACGATTTTGGCGCGCGGCGCGGCGGCGCGGATCTCGTCGATGAACGCCTCCGCCACGGCATAGCGGGTGATGTAGAAAATATCGAATTCCGAACCGCGGGCGCGGATCACCTCCTCGATGGAGGACTGGAACGGCGCATAGAGACATTCGACACCGCTGCGCTGCAGGTCCTCGGTGTAATTGCCGAGATAGGCGAGGTTGCGCGGCACGAAGGTGAGCTTGAAGCCGAGCGCCTGCAACAGCCGCATCTCCTGGATCGCGGCGTAGCTGCCGGCGTCCTTGTCGGGCTGCGGAACCTGAGAATCGATCACCAGCGCGCGCAATTGCACGCCGCGATCCTTGGCGAGCTCGGGATTGTCGGTGGCGGGGAACTGGCGCACCGTGCCGGCCCAGCGCTGGCGGAATTTCGGCTCGTTGATGGCCTGGTAGCGCTTGACGCCGGAGGCGACCGAGGTGCCGTTCGACAGGCCCTCGAAATGCACGACCTCGGCGAACGGGGTGTAGAACGTCTTCAGACCGAGCGCGCGGACGCGGAAGGCCAGATCGTTGTCCTCGTAATAGGCGGGGGCGAACAATTCGTCGAAGCCGCCGAGCTTCTCCCACACCGCGCGCGGCGTCATGATGCAGGCGCCGGAGATATAATCGACCTGGCGGGTGTAGTTGAAGCGCGGGTCGCGCGGGTTCTGGAAGCGGCCGTAGTTCCAGACGTCGAAATTCGAAAACACGATGCCGCCGGCTTCCTGCAACCGGCCGTTGGGATAGACCAGCTTCGCGCCGGCGAGGCCGACATCGGGGAAATTGTCGAACACGAACAGCAATTCGTCGATCCAGCCCGGCCCCGGCTCGGTGTCGTTGTTGAGCATCACGACATAGCGGCCGCGCGCCGCCTGCGCGCCCCTGTTGGAGCTTTTGACGAAGCCTTGGGCGACCTCGTTGCGAATGACTTTGATGTTCCTGACGATCCCAGGCAGTTTGAGCGTCAGATCGCTCGATCCGTCGTCCACCACGATGATTTCGAACGTCGCTTCGTTGGGCGAAAGCAACAGCGCCGCGAGGCAATTATAGGTGACCCAGAACTTGTTGTGGACGGGGATGACGATGCTGACCAGCGGCGCTTCGAACGCGAGCGCGCTCAGCGGCTCCGGAATCTTCTTCTGCTCCGCCACGCCCAGCGTGACCTGGCGATGCGCGACGCTGAGCTGGGTGAGATAGGCGGCCAGCGAAACGCGGTCGGGACCGGGAGCCTGCCGCTCCAAAGTCCGGGCGGCGGACCACAGCTGGCGCTCCAGCGAGACGTAACGCCGATGCGCGTTGGCGGACATGAAGCTGGGGAAGCTCTTGGCGTAGATCTGCAACGCGTCTTCCGGCGTCGCCACGACGCTGGTCGTCAAGACCTCGTCCGCGATCACCGCCAGCGTGTCGCTGAAAGCGAGACGGAACCAGTGCGCGGCGCCGTCGAGCAAAGCGAGCGGCAGCGCCGCCGTCCCCGTATGGCGCTCGGCTTTTTGCAACGGCGGGATTTCGAGCGCGCCCACCTTGTCGCCATCGACCAGCACGTCGATCGTCGACCATTCCATGAGTTCGGCGCCGGCGATGAAATTCGCCGTCAGGGTCAGGCCGGACACCGATTCGATGACCCCGTGCAGCCCTTTTTTCGAAACCGGCACCTGGACGGCGCCCAGAACGACGCCCGTTCCCGCGATCCTGGCCGTGATCGTGGCCGGCCGATCCTGCGGCACGAGTTGCGGCAGACGGATTTCGAACCCATGCCGGCCGTCGCCAACGCCAAGGGCCTTGAGATCGACGCGCTCCGCGTCGGCGGTCCCGGCGCCGATCAGCTTGTCCGCGCGCCAGAATTCGATCGTCAGCCGCGTCGTCGGGCGGCTCTCGTCGAACGCCCAGCCTTTCGCCACGCCTTTGACGACCTCGTCGAAATTTCCGCGCGTGCTGGGCGCGGCGGTCTTCGAAGCCGCGGCCTTGGCCGGCGCGTCTTGTTTCCCCGGCGCGTCTTGGGCAAGGTCTTGGGCAAAACCCGTCCCGTCAGCGCTCGCCGGCGCGACCGATTGAGCGGGCGGCGGGGCGGCGTCGATCTTCGCCTGACCCACAACAAGTGCGCCGCCCTCAGGTTTCGGGCCGAAATCGGAGGATAGAGCGGATGTTTTCGAGGTCTTTTCCGCAGTCACGGCAACATTAGTCAACATGGAAATCTCGGCACACTCTTTCCGTCCTCAATCGCTCGATTCTAGTCCAACAATGATCAGCCGGGGGGTCGCTGAACCTGTTGTAACGCACGCACGACCGTGGTCACCTGATTGAGCGGGAGAAGCAATTCAAGCGCCGGGACTGGTTTGCTGTTCTTGTCTAGACGGATAAAAGTGATGCGGACGACGCCGTTATGAACGGCCGCGGTTTCGACGACATCGCAGAATACAGAAATAGGTTCCAAGATATACTCCTCTATCTTGGGTCATATTGACCGAACATTGCACCAAATCGCGCAGTTTACAGCGCTTCGGCCAGACCTCTGATCAATAAGACCGTTTGCCGTAGCCCGCAAGAAAATTATCGGAACCCTCTGTTGTCCGATTTTTTTTGCTTGCCGCAGTATTGATCGCGGGGAGCCGCTGACGCCCATTGGGTTTAACTTGCCGGGTTCCGTTCGCTTGTCGGTCGCTGAGCCTCGGTTTGACGCTGCGCGGCTTGGGCGTGACGCTGCGCGGCTTGGGCGTGACGCTGCGCGGCTTGGGCGTGACGCTGCGTGTTCGGGGTCGCGCCGCGTTTTTTGGGGCGAGGCTTACGAAACTGGGTGCGGCGACTCCCGGCGCGCGATAGTCATAGCGTCATGTCGGACGATCCTCCGCTTACCCTCAAGCAGCAGAAGCAGGCCAACCGCCTGCGGCTCCTGTCGCTGGCCAAGCGGCCTTTGAGCGAAGAGCAGCTGCGGCTGCTGGAGCGCGCCGAGCGCAGCCGGCAAAACCGCCGGGGACGGAAAAAGCCCGCCGTCATGCCCGACAGGCTGGCGCGAACCTCCGCCTTCACGCCGCGCCGCCAGGGGCTCATCACCGACAGCAATTTCGTCCGCGTTTACGAGGTGCCCGGCTATTCCGTGGTCGAGGTCAAGGGGCGGGAGCTGGGCAGCCAGCACCGCGACGCCATCTATGCGCTGTTCCGGCTGCCCCGGGCCAAGGTCACGCTCCCCAATCCCGAATACCGCCGCGGCGGCTTCCAGAGCCCGACCAAGACCCATTACGAAACCCGCACCACCTGGCGCGAGCTTTTGCGCGCCATCGGGCGAACCGAACACCTCAACAATCTTTTGACCATGATGCAGGCGCTGGCCGAAATCCGGCAGGTCAATTTCATCGTGCATCAGGGCAAATCGCTGAAGGACATGGAGCGCATCCGCACCGCCCGGGCGCGCGACATGCTCCCCAATAGCCCCGGCAGCGTCTCCGGGCTGATCGAAAACATCGAATGGGACGGGGGGCGGCTCGACAGCAAAATCGTGGTGCAGTTCGGCCCCACGGTGTTGCAGATGATCGAGAAGGCGGCCCTGGTCAGCATCAACGCCGATGTGCAGTTTCGTCTCAAATCCGACCACGCCAAGACCTTCTGGCCCTTCCTCGACAGCCAGCCCAATTTCACCTTCGTCGACGAGGAGCGCCTCGCGCAGCTGGCGGGGCGCGATCTTTGGGGCGAGGGGGAGACAAGCGCCACACGCGCCCAATTCCGCAAGGAGTGCCGCGAAGCCTTCAAGGACATGCAGAACGCCGGCGGACTAACCCACTGGCGCGAGGAAATCACGGGCCTCGGCCGCACCAAATCGCGGCGCTACCATTACGAGCACGCCGCACCGCGCCAGCTCGAACTCGATCTGCTGGCGCCAGGCTAACTCTTTGATAAATCAAAGACGGCTTTGGAAAGCGCGCCCCAGAAGATGAAAAAGCCCGCCGCAAAACAAGCGGCCGCGAGGCCGGAATGCGCCTCGTACCCCGGCTCCGGGTCGGCAAATTCTGCTGTGGACGGCAAAATTCCCGCCCGGCGGCTCGTCATACCCTCGCCCCAAAAGCTGGAAACCCTCGCCCCAAAAGCTGGAAACCTCGCCCCAAAAGCTGGGAAACCTCGCCCCAAAAGCACCCCGTAACTCCCGGATAAAGCGGCGCTATCGCCGGTATACAGACTCTTTTATAGACTATTCATAGACTTATTATAGACTGTGGCGGCTCCAAAAGGCCCCCGGCGCCGCAAAACCAGCCTATCGGCGCTCGCGTTCAATCCGAGCCGGAGATCGCCTCTTCGCCCTTGCCCTCAAGCCGCCGCATGTAGCGCAGACCGATGGCGAGATAGCTGAAATTGGTCATCAGATGCGCGCGGGCGCGGGCGCCGAGGGCGCGGCCGGCAGCCGGGTCATCGACGAGATCGCGCATGGCGCGGGTCGCCGCCTCGACGTCGGCGTCGGCCCAATGCTGGTCCTGCCAATGCGGATAATCGCCCTCGCGCAGGGGTATCAGCGTGTAGGGCGCCAGTCTGGCGGTGACCTCGGTGCAGAAATCCATATTGCCGGAATAGGCGGTGGCGATCACCGGCTTGGCGAGCGCCATCGCCTCGCTTAAGCCGCGTCCAAATCCTTCGCAGCGGTGCAGCGAGACAAAGCAGTCGCACAGCCCGATCAGGGCCTTCATCTCCAGTTCGCTTAAAGTCGCGTCGATCACCACGATATGCGCGCGCAGGCTCTTGATCGCCGCCTCGAACCGCGCCGCCATCTCCGGCCGGCGCTGCGAATTATTGGTCTTGATGACCAGCGTGACGTCTTCGAACGGGCGTTCCCGCACCAGCCCACGAAACGCCTCGATCACGGCGAACGGGTTCTTGCGCTCGACATAGGAGAGAAAATCGAACGCGAACAGGAAGGCGTAGGCGCTGTCGCGGACGCCGAAGCGCCGGCGCGAGCGCAAAGCCCGCCGGCGCACTTCGCAGGCGAGCGGCATGTGGACGACCGGCTTGGTCACGGCTTTGGCGATGGCGTCGCGGATGAAGGCGGAGGGCGCCCAGATCTCGTCGAAGCGCTCAAGCACCTCCGCCCATTCCCGTGGGTAACGCTCCAGCTCCCAGGCGGGATAGATGATGTTGCGGCTGCCCTTGGCCATCACGTTGCGGTGGCGCATGTGGCCAAAGGCGCCTTCGACCTCGTCGCCGTTGATGCAATAGATGTTGGTCCCCGTTCCCGCTTCGGGCAGCAGCGCCTGCGCGAACGGCGCGGTGAACTCGGCGTCGCTCGCGCCCTGCGGTCCGTAGATGTCGACGATGCCCGCGGCCATGCCGACCTCGTTAAGCGCCCGCCAGACCGAGCGCACGTGCTCGCCCATGCCGATTGGCGCGGTGGGATGGCCGACGACCCGCAGCCGGTCGTCCGGCCGCCCCGTTCGCGTCCTAGACGTCAAAGGCGTTTCCTCCCGTCTCGAGCGCGTCGAGCGCGTTGCGGACCGCCTGCAGATAGCCGTGGCCGAAGCGGCGGTCGGGTTCGAGATAGCTGCCCTCGCCCCATTCGTTCCAGGCATTGATGAACACGATGCGGGAATCGCCGAGATTCTGCTCCATCGTGCGCCGATAGGTCCATTCGAGCCAGGCCTGGAACGCGCCGGGCGTGCAATGCTCCAGCACCAGGCTGCGGTCGGGATGGCGGGGCGTCGAGTCCCAGCCCGCCAGCACCGAGCGCAGGCGCGGGAAGCCCGGCTCCAGCCGCCGCGTGAAGGCGCGCACGAGTTCGCGATAGTCGTGGGCGGCGCCTTTCCAGTCGTCGTTCAGCCGCTCGACCGATTTCGGCGCGTCATGCACCATGCCGTGCGCCGGGAACTCCACCGTGATGTCGCAGCCATAGGGCTGCGGCGGCTCGGGCCGCGCCGAAAGATCGAACGACTCGACCATGGCGATGCAGATCTCGCCGATTCCGATCGCCCGGCAGCGATTGCGCCAGGCGCCGGTGACGCGCTTGGGGTTCGGCATCTCCTTGACGCGATAGACCAGAAACAGCGGCCGGCCGTCGATGCGGATGTAATTAGGGCTACGAAAATAGCGCGCGACGTCGTCGGCGAGCTCGACCATGGCGGCGTCCGTATAGGACTGGCCCATCAGGATCTCGTTGTCGCGCCCGTCCCAGCGGCGGGTCCAGTTCTCGTTGGCCCAGCACAGGCAGAACGGCAGATCCGGCTTGCCCGTCTGCAACATGCGCTCCAGCGGCGCCTCCAGCAGGCGGGCGCCGTCGAAATTATAGTAATAATAGCAGAAGCCGGTGATGCCGTATTTGCGCGCGAGCGCCGCCTGCGCCTCCATGACATCGGGAATCCGCAGATCGTAATAGCCGAGATCGGCGGGGATGCGCGGCTGGTTGTGGCCGACGTAATTGGGCTTGGCCCGCCCGACGTTCGACCATTCGGTAAAGCCTTTGCCCCACCACAGATCGTTCTCCTTGATGGGATGATATTGCGGCAGATAGAACGCGATCGTACGCAGATCGTGGCGGCCCAGCACGCCCGTCCAGCGCGTCAGCAGCGTCTGCCGGTTGGCGGCGATGCGTTTGCGTTTGGCGATTTCGGCGTCCGCGTCCGCCATCCCGTTGGTGGTCTTGCTGAGGTGATGGGCGACCACGGCCCGCGGCTCATAGACGAGCCGGAGGCCCTTCTGCCGGATCTTCAGGCTGAGGTCGGCGTCCTCGCAATAGGCGGGGGCATAGACGGGGTCGAAGCCGCCCAGGCTTGCGAAAAGCTCACGCGAGATCAACACCGCCGCGCCGGAAATATGCTCGACGTCGCGGCGGTAATTGTAGCGCGGCGTGCGCGGATCGCGGCCGCAGCCGATCAGCGCGCCGGTGGCGTCGCGGTTGAGCAGACAGCCCGCCTCCTGCAGATGGCCGTCGAAAAACAGCAGTTTTGGCCCGACCGCGCCGATCCGCGCGCCTTCGCGCAACGTCGCCACCAGCCGCTCCAGGCTGTCGGGGGCGATCTGCGCGTCATTGTTGAGCAGGAACAGGAACTCGCCGTTCGCGGTCTGCGCGGCCGCGTTGCAGACCGGCCCGAACCCGATATTGGTCTCGAACCTGAGGTAGCGCAGCTCCGCGTGGGCGGCGAGCGTCGCGTAGAGCGGGTCGGTCGAACCATTGTCGGCCACGATCACCTCGACGCCGAACTCGGACGGCAAAGCCTGGGCGATGGCGAGCAGACATTCGGCCGTCACCAGCTCCTGGTTGAGGCAGGGAATGAGAATCGAGACCAGCGGCGGCTCCTGCGCCTTGGCTGGCCGGGTGAAACGCATCTGCGCGACGGCTTGCGCCAGATCGGCGCCGAGCAGCGAGACGGCGAACCGCACCGCCTCCGGGTCGGGTTCGTCCCCTTCGAGGCTCTCGAACGAGCGTTGCCTGACATAGGCGTAATCGGCCCATTCCACGGTTCCATCCGGCGCCGGCCCTCCCTTCTCGGGCAGGCGCGAGATGCGGTTCTCGGCGTGGCCGGTGCGCAGGAAATGCAAAAACGGGTTGATGTTGGCGCGCCGGACGTCCTCGTTCAGGGCGAGGTAGCCGCGGGTCGAAAAATCCGGCGCGGGATCGAGACCGGCGCGCCAGCCCGCGATTTCATAATGCTCGGCCGGCGATAGGCTTTGGAAATCGATCTCCGGCAGCTGCGCCTGGTAGAAATCGAAATCGACGGCGGCCTCCAGCAGCGCGAGATCCTCGCGGCTGATCTCGGCCGCCCTCTCCGTGACGAACAGAGCCGAGCGGTCGACGAAGGCGCCCCCCTCGGCCCGACCGAGCCGCAGGAAATGCAGGAAGGCATTGACGCCGTGGATGGCGGAATAGGCCCGCATCGAGAACCAGCGATTGGGATCGCGCCCCTCGCGCCAGCCATGTCGCGCGAAATGCGCGAGCGGGGCGACGCGGCTGAAATCCACATCCAGATTCTGCGCCCGATAGAACTCCTCGTCGAACTCGTGGCCCATGAGTTCAAGCTCGGCCCGCTCGGCCGGATCGGGCGCGGGCGCGACCGGCTCGATCGTCGGTTCGAGAACCGGTTCCACCTGCGCGACGGCGTCCCGGCTCTGGGCGATCTCGCGCCCCTCGCGCCGTCCGTAGCTGAGATAGTGCAGGAACGGATTGACCCCGCCGCGCCGGACGTCCTCGTGCCGGTCGAGATAGGCCTCAACCGAAAACCACGGCGCGGGATCGCGACCCTCGCGCCAGCCGGTTTGCGCGAAATGGACGAGCGGATCGGTCTGGTCGAAATCCACATCCGGGTTTTGCGCCCGGTAGAAATCCGCGTCGAACTCGGCCCGCATGAGTTCGAGGGCGGCGCGCTCGGCCGCATCGAGCGCGGACTGAAGCTCGGGCTCGGGCTCGGGCTTGGGCTTGGGCTCGGGCTTGGGCGCCGCCGGTTCGACCTGAGCCGCCGCGTTGGCGCTGTCGGCGATCTCGCGCCCCTCGCGCCGTCCGTAGCTGAGGTAGTGCAGGAACGGATTGACCTCGCCGCGCCGGACGTCCTCGTGCCGGTCGAGATAGGCCGGAACCGAAAACCACGGCGCGGGATCGCGACCCTCGCGCCAGCCGGTTTGCGCGAAATGGACGAGCGGATCGGTCTGGTCGAAATCCACATCCGGGTTTTGCGCCCGGTAGAAATCCGCGTCGAACTCGGCCTCCAGCGTCTCTCGCTCCAGCGAAGACGCGGCTTCCGCACCGAGTTCGGGGTCCCGGCGCTCGAGGGGTTGCGTCGGCGAAGGGGGGCTCAAAGTCATCGCAAGGCCGAACGAAAGAGAAGCCGAAGATTTCGCGGCGCCCGAACGGGCCGGCGACGCGGCGACGTCGCATCCCTAGGGCGAAAGCGCAACATTTTCCCGGAAAAAAGCTAAAGACGCGTCGGCCGACCGGGCGGGGCTTGCTTGCTTGCGCGCGCGGGGGAAGGAACTTAACACGAGGCGGGAATTCGCCGGGTCGAGGCGGCGGGAGAGCGGCGCGCGCGCCGCCAAGGTTTCCCGCCAAGGGGTTTGGATAGGTAAGGGGTTTGGGTATGAAAGAACTCAGCAAATCCATTCCCCGGCGGATGCGCGATCCCCAGTTCTGGCGCCGTTACTTCGTCGGCGAGGGCGTCGACATCGGCGGCAAGCCCGACCCGTTAAGTCTGTACGGCGAATTCTTCCCGTTGATGAAAGCGGTCAAGATCTGGGATCTCGAGGACGGCGACGCTGAGTTGATGGCCGGCGTCGAGGACGGGCGGTTCGATTTCGTCCATTCCAGCCATTGCCTCGAACATTTGCGCGATCCCGCCGAGGGCTTGAAGAACTGGCTGCGGGTCGTCAAACCCGGCGGCTTCGTCATCGTGACGATCCCCGACGAGGATCTCTACGAGCAGGGATTGTTTCCCTCTAGCTTCAACCTCGACCACAAACACACGTTCACGATCCACAAGGACCGCTCCTGGAGCGAGCGCTCGATCAATGTCATGGCGTTGCTTGGCGGCCTGGGGCCGCAGGCGCGGGTCGAAAAGATCGAATGGCTCGCCAGCAGCTACCGCTTCGACCTGCCGCGCTACGACCAGACGTCCACGCCGGTCGGCGAATGCGCGATCGAATTCGTGATCCGCAAGGCGACGCCAGCCGAGATCGCCGCTGGCGGCCTGGTCAAGCCGACGGAGCAACCCGCCCCCGAGCTGCGCGTCCACTACAACCAGTATCGCGACGACTACCGCGAAATGAAGCGGTCCAACACCGGCCGCCCGCCGTTCACCAACGACGCGCCGCTGTGATGCGCAGCTGGAAGCCCGCCGGCCCGGGCGCCCTCGACCCCCGGTTCACGACCGTGCGCTGTCGCGCGCCGCTGCGGCTGGGGTTGGCCGGGGGCGGCACGGATCTCTCGCCCTATTGCGAGGATTACGGCGGCACGGTGCTCAATGTCGCGATCAACCGTTTCGCGCTGACCACGATCGAGCCGCGCCGCGACGGCTGCGTGCGCTTCGTCTCGCACGATCTGACCGAGGAGGAGACGCTGGAGGCCGCGGCGCCGCTGCCGACCGATACCGGCCTGTTGCTGCATCGCGCGCTCTACAATCGCATCGTGCGCGATTTCCGCGCCGGCGAACCGCTGGAGCTGACGCTCACCACTTCGGTCGAATGTCCCAAGGGCGCGGGCCTGGGCGCCTCCTCGGCGCTGCTGGTCTCGATGATCGGCGCCTATAGAACCTGGCTGGGCTTACCGCTCGGCGATTTCGAGGTCGCCCATCTCGCCTGGGAAGTCGAGCGGCGCGATCTCGGGCTGACGGGGGGCCGGCAGGACCAATATGCGGCGACTTTCGGGGGCGTCAATTTCATCGAATTCTCCGCCGGCGACCGCGTCATCGTCAATCCGCTGCAACTCGAACGCAACGTGACGCACGAGCTGGAGGCCTCGATCCTGCTCGGCTTCACCGGCGTCTCGCGCCTTTCCTCCGACATCATCGACAAGCAGATCGCCGCAGTGCGGGACCCGCAAGCCTCGTCGGCCGCGATCGAGGGCATGCATCAGCTCAAGCGCGACGCGCTGGAGCTGAAGGCGGCGCTGCTGCGCGAGGAGCTGCATCTGGCGCCCGGCATCATCAACCGTTCCTGGCTGGCCAAGAAGAACACCGCGCAGGGCATCTCCAACGCCCATATCGACGCGATCTACGAGGCGGCGATGTCGGCCGGCGCTTTGGGGGGCAAGATTTCCGGCGCCGGCGGCGGCGGGTTTTTGATGCTGTTCACCGATCCCTTGCGGCGCGAGGCGGTGCGCGAGCGGGTGGAGGCGATGGGCGTCACGGTGTCGCGCTGCACTTTTTCTCAAGAGGGCGTGTTTGGCTGGCGCGTGCCCGGCCAGGGGCGCTGAATTGGACGAGGCGATGCAATGCGTGATCCTCGTCGGCGGCCTGGGCACGCGGCTGGGCGGCCTCACCCGCGACTGCCCGAAACCGATGCTGCCGGTCGGCGGCCGGCCGTTCCTGTGCCAGCTGATCGACAATGCCGCGCGTTTCGGCTTCCGCCACTTCCTGCTGCTGGCGGGCTATCGCGCCGACCTCGTGGCCAAGCAATTTCCCCATGGGGTTCATCGCACGCCGGGGGCCACGGTCGCCGTCGAGACGCTGGCCGAGCCGGAGCCGCTCGGCACGGGGGGCGCGCTGCGCTTCGCAGGCCCCGCGCTGGCGCCGCGGTTTTTGCTGCTGAACGGCGATTCCCTGTTCGATTTCAATTGGCTGGCGCTTTGCGTGGCCCTCGGCGGCGCATTCGGCCGGCTGGGCTTACGCCGGGTGGCGGACGCCGCGCGCTATGGCGTGGTCGCCTGCGACGCTCAGGGTCGCGTGGTGGAGATGCTTGAGCGGCCCAAGGCGCCCGGGCCCGGCGACATCAACGGCGGCGTCTATTGGCTCTCGCGCGAAATCCTGAGCTTGATCGCTGAACAAGGCGCGGTCTCGCTCGAACGCGACGTGTTTCCGCGCGCGATCGCGCAAGGGCGGTTGCAGGCGCGGATGCAGGACGGGCCGTTCGTCGACATCGGCATCCCGCAAGATTACGCGGCGGCGGTCGCGCGCGGCGATATCAGGCGCGGCGCTGTCTTTTTCGACCGCGACGGCGTGCTCAATGTCGATCACGGCTACACCCACGACGTCGCGACCTTCGAATGGGCGCCCGGCGCGCGCGCGGCGGTTCGTCTCGCCAACGAACGCGGGCTCTACGTCTTCGTGGTGACCAACCAGTCGGGCGTGGCGCGCGGCCTCTACACGGAAGCGGACGTGCGGCGGCTGCACGCGCATATGCAGCGCGATTTGCGCGAAATCGGCGCCCATATCGACGATTTCCGCTTCTGCCCGCATCATCTCGACGCCCGCGTCGCCGCCTATGCCCGCGATTGCGACTGGCGCAAGCCAAAACCCGGCATGATCCTCGACCTGCTCGCGCATTGGCCGGTCGATCTGGAGCGCAGCCTGCTGATCGGCGACAAGGACAGCGATCTCGCGGCGGCGGCGGCGGCGGGCGTGCGCGCCGTCAAGACCGACGGCGCGGCTCCGTTGGACGCGCGGCTCGCGGCTGCGCTATAGCCCAGCCGAGAAACCGGGAGCCCCCAGCATGTCCGCCCATCCGTCCCGCAATGCGGTCGCGATTTTGAGCGAGGCCGCCCGCAGCCTGCAAAACGTCGTCTCGCTCGCCGAGACCGTCGAGCGCGCGGCGGCTGTGGTGGCGCAGTCGCTGCGGACGGGGGGAAAAGTGTTTTTCTGCGGCAACGGCGGCTCCTCCGCCGATTCCCAGCATCTGGCCGGCGAGTTTCTCGGCCGTTTTCTCGTTGAACGCCCCTCCTGGGCCGCCATCGCCTTGCCCGCCAATATCGCGGCGATGACGGCGATCGCCAACGACTATGGCTACGAGGAAGTGTTCGCGCGCCAGTTGCGCGGGCTCGGCCGCAAGGGCGACGTGCTGATCGCCATCTCCACCAGCGGCCGCAGCGCCAATGTGCTGAAGGCGCTGACCGCCGCGCGCGAGATGGGAATCCACGCCATCGGCCTGACGGGCCTCAAGGAAAGCCCGATGGACGCCCTGGCCGATCTCATCCTCCGGGCGCCGGCCACCAGCACGCCGCGCATCCAGGAAATGCACATCGTGATCGGCCACACGATCTGCGAGCTGGTCGAGGTCGAACTGACCAAGAGCGGCTGAACCGCGCGCCGGGGCGGCTGAGGCTGCACAAGAGATTCGGACAAAGAAATCGCTACGACGTCTTTGAACGTTAGGGATACGAATGACTGGCCAAAATATTATCGAGACGCTTTTTCCCGAATTGTCTTCATTCGGAGACAGCGATTTTTCCCGCATCGGCAGCGATCGACCGACGCTGATGATCGCCATGACGGCGCGGACGGGGAGTTCGCATCTTTGCTCGGCGCTCTCTTCGGTGCTTCCTATCGGCATGCCGACGGAGCTCTTCAACGCGCGCCACAGCCTCGTATGGGAGGCCAAGCGCAGAAACGTCACGACCTACGCGGATTTGCTCGCCGATTATATCCAGGAATCGAAAGACATCCTCGTTTTCAAGACAAACTGGCTGGATTTCGCCTATTTCAAGGACCGGGTTTGGAACATGTTTCCAAACTTGAAAATAATGTATCTCAACCGTCTCGACATAGAAGCCCAGGCTGTCTCGCTTCACAAAGCTGTGGTCAGCGGTGATTGGCACGATGCGCCTATGATCAAAAGACCTCCTAACTTGTCCGAAGAAGAACTGAACAAACGGTTTGATTTGGTGAGCATTTGTCATAAAATATTTGAATTGGAAAAGGAAAAGCGTAGCTGGGAAGACTATTTCTTCGCGAAACAGGCGCGGCCTTTGCGCATGAATTACGAGAATTTCCAATTAGAGCTAGGCCGATCCGTTGAGATAATCGCTGATTATATCGGCTGCCCTGATATCGACAGTTCGTCCGTAAACAGCGATTTCAAACTGATTTCAGATAAGGTCAACGCAGACTGGTTAATTAAAGTCAGGAATTATCGCAACGGCAATTTCTACAAAAGGTATAAGGATGCAAATATTACGCTGTGAATTTTCGTGAAAGGCGCGCGGAGCATGGGAACAGCCGCGCGAAAGCGATGGCCTTGGGGCTCGCGCTGTTGGCCATGGCCGGTCCGGTCGGCGCGCAGACGCTGGGCGCGGGCGACCTGGCCGGCCTGAAGAAGATCGACGCGATTGCCGCGGGCGCCGATCCCACAGGCGGGCGCGACAGCGCTGCGGCCCTGGCGGCGGCCATAGCGCCGGGCGGCGTCAGCCTGTCCATTCCCTGTGGGACCTACCGGTTACTCGCCAATGTTCCGGTTCCCTCCGACACCGAAATCCTCGGCGCCGGCGACTGCACGCGATTGCTGATCGACCCCGGGATGGCGCCCAACCTCCTTTTCACGAAAGTTCTCGCCAGCACCACGAACGTGCGCAGCGTCTTCTCGAACGCCGATTTCGAAGCGGGCAACAGCCGCATCGCCATCGCAAACCTGCGGGTAGTCGCGCCCAAGCCCCTGATCCAGGGCCAGTATCACGCCTTTTCCTTTTATCGGGCGGCGCATGTCACCGTCGATCACACCTCGGTGGAGGGCGCGGGAACCGTTCACGACGGCAATCACACCGTTTTCATCAGTTCGCGCGCGTTTCGCTTCACGAACAACCGCCATACCGGCGGCGGCAATGAAGGATCGTTCGATATCTGGGATGGCGCCGAAGACTTCGTGGTTTCGAACAATGACTGCGACGGCGGCGGCGCCATCCAGCGCTGCTTCACGGTGAACGGCCTTAGTTCCGGCAAGGCGAGCGCTCATCTGCGCTATGTCGCGAAAACGACAAGCAATGGAATCCTGTCCAAGAACGTCGCCAAGAACGTCAAGAACGTCGGTATTATGATCGTGGGATTGTACAATGCGGGGCCGCCGCCGGTTTACGGTCACGTGAGCGGCGTCAAGGTGAGGGACAACCTGGTCGATGGGGTGACCAAATTTCATGGCGTCTGGATCGGCGAAGCCGATAACGTCGAGGCGGTGGGCAACACGATCCGACATGCCGCCAGTTCCTGCATCTACGTCGCCTCCGGCGGCCCCAAGGGCCAGA
>JANLPL010000427.1:0-13923 GCA_031367195.1 Bradyrhizobium sp. | reverse complement strand
TGCTCTCCGCGCTCGGCTCGGCGCTGCACAAAGCGCTGAGCGTGACGGCCGAGCGCGAGGCGGCGCTGGCGACGTTTCTGGACGCCGCCTCGGGCGTCAGCTTCTACGGCGGCGGCGGCGCGTTCTGGGGGCTGCTGGCGGGCGGGGCGGTGCTGATCGTCACCCGCGCCGGCGCTTCAAGGGCTTGACGCGCGCGCGCGGCGCGCGCGCGCCTCCACCGCCAGCGCGGCCAGCGTGAACAGAACCTGCGCGCCGCATTGCGCGGTGACGTTGGTGGCGTCGTAGGACGGGGCGATCTCCACGACGTCGGCGCCGATCACGTCGATGCCGTCGCAGCCGCGCAGGATCGCCAGCGCCTCGCGCGGGGTCAGGCCGCCGACCTCGGGCGTGCCGGTGCCGGGCGCGAAGCCGGGATCGAGGCTGTCGATGTCGAAGCTGACATAGACGGGGCCGTCGCCGAGCACCGCCCGCGCTTTGGCGACGGTCGCCTCGACGCCGAGGCCAGCGAACTCCTCCGCGTGGATCACGGTCATGCCGGAATCATAGGAGAACTCCCACAGATATTCCGCGCCGCCGCGGATGCCGATCTGGATCACGCGCCGGGGATCGAGCGCGCCGTCGAGCACGGCCTGCCGGAACGGGCCGCCGTGGTGGAATTTCGAGCCTTCATAAGGGCCGCCGGTGTCGCAATGGGCGTCGATGTGCAGCATTCCGACGGGCCGATTGCGGCCGAGCGCCTTCAGGATCGGCAGCGAGATCGAATGGTCGCCGCCGACGCTCAACGGGATCACGCCGGCCTCGACCACGCGATCCATGAACAGCTCGATGTCGTGGTGGCACATCTCCAGCGAAAAGCGCGAGCGCATCGGCACGTCGCCGACATCGGCGAATTTCGCCAGCGTGAGCGGCGCGCGGGCGAGCACATGCTCGTAAGGCCCGACCCGTTCAACCGCGCGGACCGCGCGCGGTCCGAAGCGCGAGCCGGCGCGGTTGGTGACGCCGAGGTCCATCGGCACGCCGATCAGCGCGAAATCGAGCCCGCCGAAATCGGGCAGGTCCGGCGCCTCGGGGCGGTAGCGCGCGCCCAGCAGCGTGGCCACATCGGCGAACGGCCATTTGCGCCGGTCGCCGGTGGAGAACTGGCTGTCCGCCACCGCCTTGAATTTGGGGTCGAACATTTCGCCGCCGAGCGCATTGCCGTAACGCTCGCGCAGCCGCTTCAGATTGGCCTCATCCATGAATCATGCTCCGTAAAGCCAGTCGTATCGTTTCAACAGCCGCTCGGGGCCGAGCGCGCGCATCGTCAGATCGCGCGCGAGCGCCATCGGGCCGCTCATGTGGTAGATTTTTGACTGCGACAACGCTTCTTGCTGGACGCGCGCGGCGCGGGGCGCGCGGGCGGCGGAATAGGCGGCCAGCGCGACGGCGACGTCGGGTTGCCCGCCCAGGTGTTGCGCCAGCGCGCCGGCGTCCTCGATCGCCTGCGCCGCCCCTTGCGCCAGAAACGGGACCATCGGGTGGGCGGCGTCGCCCACCAGCGCGACGCGGCCGGCGGCGTAGGAGGGCAGCGGCGGCCTGACGTAGAGCGGCCAGGCGCGCCAGGACTGCGGCAACGCAATGAGATCGCGCGCGCGCGTGGACCATGCGGCGAAGGCGCGCGTCAGCGCCGGGCGGTCGGCATCGCCGTCCCAGGGGTGGGTCGGCGGCGCGCCGCGCCAGCCCGATTCGATCACGGCGACGAGGTTGAGATAGGCGCCCTCGCGCAGCGGATATTGCACGAGATGGGCGCGGGACCCGAGCCGCAGCGTGACGACGGGTTCTCGCACGGCGCCGCCCAGCGCGTCGGTCGAAAGCGTGGCGCGGAAGGCGATGCGGCCGGAAAAGGCGGGGGGCTGGTAGTCGCCAAGCTTTTCCCGCACTTTCGAGCGCAGGCCGTCGGCGCCGATCAGGAGATCGCCGTCCTCGCTGAGGGAGACGAGGCCGCGCTTGACGGTGGCCTTCACCTTGTCCGCGTTGGCGCCGTAGCCCACGAGTTCCTGGCCGAGGCGGATTTCGATCGCCGGCTCGCGCGCGCAAAGTTCGGCGAGGCGGCGTTGCAGATCGGCGCGATGGACGACGAGATAGGGCGCGCCCCAACGCGATTGCGCGCTCGAAAGGTCAAGGGCGGAGAGCAGGGCATCGTCGCGGCCGCGCAGGATCCGGATGGCGCGGGGCCGCGTGGCGAGTTCGGCGATCGATTCGAGCGCGCCGAGCGCGCCGAGGATGCGGGTGGCGTTGGGGGAAAGTTGCAGCCCGGCGCCGAATTCTTCTAGCGCGGCGGCGCGCTCGAACACGATCGAGCCAATGCCCGCTTTGGCCAGGGCCAGCGCGCTGGCGAGGCCGGCGATACCGGCCCCGGCGATCAGCGCGCGCCGCATCGGCTTTAAGCCGTCTGCTTCCACTCGCATTCCGCCGGCGAGGCGTGCGGCCCGAGCGTGGAATCATAGACGAATCGGGTCGAGCAATAGGCGCAGATCGCTTCCGGCTCGGACCCCATGTCGATGAAGATATGGGGATGGTCTTGCGGCGGCGTCGCGCCCATGCACATGAATTCCTTGACGCCGACCTTGATGACGGGGACGCCGGCGTCGTTGTGGAAATGGGGGATGGCGTGGTCCGCCATGATGGGTTGTCCTCGCGTGGCCGCTTCGCGCGGGCTTAAAGCATTTTTGGCGGGGGAGCGAAAGCGCGAGGCTTGCGGCGGGCCATCTCGCGCCGTCCGCGTCAAGCGCGCAAGGGCGCGCTCCTCCGCTTCGCTGCGGCCGCTGCGCGGTGACCCGGCCGTCGCGAGCTGGCTTTGGTCTGACATGAGCTTCGACGGACCCGCCCGGCCGCCAAGGGGCGGCCCGGGCGCGCCCGCCGAAGCTCACGTCCAAGCGCCGGGGCGGGTGCGCGCTAGCGGGAGAGCGACGGGAAGCGCTTCAGATGCTCCGCCGTCGCCGGCGGCATGTCCTTGTCCGCGACATGCGGCGCGGGGGTCGCCTTGCCGCGCCAAGCCGCGCCCATGATCTGCATTGTATTGTAGAGCCCGACGCTCCAGCCGGCGTCGGCGAATAGGGCGAGGCCCACCGCGACATGGGGCGAGATCAGGTCGTGGAACATCACCAGTGCGTCATCGGCCATCAGGCCGATCACGGCGCGCGCGTCGTCGCGCGGCGCGTCGCCCTCGTGATAGCCGTCGATGAATGCGAACGACCAGCGCTGCGGCTCAACCGCGCGCACGGCCGGCACGATGCTGGGCGAAAAGCCGGCCCATAGCCGCGCCGCGCCGACGCGGGCGAGCGAATCGCGCACCGCCCGCATCTGGTCGGGCGCCCCCAGCGCGGGGTCGATCACGTCGAGATCGAGCCTGGCGGCGACGAGATGCGCCGTTGACCACGCATAGTGGCAGCCGATCTCCAATGCGCGGCGGCCTGCGAAGGGGAGGGCGTTGTTGTGCAGCAGCGTCGCCTCGTCGAGCGAAAGCACGCCGATATAGGGATTGCGGATTCCGCGCAGGTCGCGCCGCCAGATATGCGGCGCGTCCTTACGCAGGTAGGGCCATTGCAGGTCGTCGACGTCGCCGGCTTCCAGGCTCGGGAAATGGCGCAGCAGCCCGGGATCGACCAGACCGGGCGAGACATAATCGCGGCGCGGGCCGCCCCATAGGGTTTTCGCCACCGGTTCGACGGCGGAGAAATCGACGAGTTCGACGTTTGGGTTCTGATCGCTCATGCGGCCCTGATATAGTCGCGAACGCGCGCTTGTGAACGGCGCGGGCTCACAAACGCCGCCTTTACGCGTTCTCCCCGACGCGGGAGGCCGAGTTCCATGAAAATCACCAGCGTTCGCACCGCCGTCCTGGCCGGCAATTTTCCCTGGGTGCTGGTCCGGATCGAGACCGACGCCGGCGTGACGGGCTTAGGCGAGGCTTATTGGGGCGCGGGCGTCGCCGAACTCGTGCATCGCGCGGGCTCGCTCATCCTCGGCGAGAACCCGGTCAATATTGGCAAGATCATGTTCCTGATGGAGCGCTGCCTGTCGGGCGAAGGCGCGCAGGCGGGCGCGACGGTGACGGCGATGAGCGGGATCGAAATCGCGCTGTGGGATTTGGTCGGGCGCATCCATCAGGCGCCGATCTCGACCTTCTTCGGCGGAAGGTTCCGCGACAAGCTGCGCGTTTACGCCGATTGCCATGCCGGCGAGACGCACGATCCGCAATCCTATGCGGACAAGGCGCGCGCGGTGGTTTCGGAAGGTTACACCGCGCTGAAATTCGATCTCGACAATCCCAATCCACACACGTTCGACGTCAGCGACGATCCGCATTCGCGCCGGCAATGGATCGAGCCTTACAACAGGAGCATTGGCGCGGGGGAACTGCGCTGGATGGTCGCCGTCGCGGGGGCGTTGCGCGCGGCGGTCGGGCCCGATGTCTGGCTCGCGCTGGATTGTCACTGGAAATTCAACGTGGGCGACGCGATCCGGCTGGCGCAGGCGCTGGAGCCGTTCGATCTCGTCTGGCTGGAAGACCCCGTGCCGCCGCTTAACCTCGCCGCTCAACGCGAGGTGACGCGGGCGACGCGAACGCCGATCTGCACCGGCGAGAATCTCTATCGGTTGGAGGGCTTTCGCGAGGCGATCGAGACCCAGGCGGTCCGCATTCTCGCGCCCGACATCCCGAAGATGGGCGGGCTGATGGAGTTCAAGAAAGTCGCCGATCTCGCCGCCGCCTCTTATATTCCGATGGCCCCGCACAATGTCGCGAGCCCGATCGGCACCGTGGCGGGTGCGCAGGTCAGCGCCGCTATCGCCAATTTTCTGGTGATCGAATATCACGCCCACGAGGTCGATTGGTGGGCCGATCTGGTTGACGGCGAGCCGCCGATCCGCGACGGTTTCGTGCATCTCAGCGACCGGCCCGGCCACGGCCTGACGCTGAACGAAGACGTCGCGCGCGCGCATCTGGCGCCGGGCAGCTCCTATTTCGGGCAAGACCCATGAGCCCCTCCCACTCTCACCTCAGCCCAACATCAGACATCGCGCGCCCACCGGCGGAATGGGTGCGCGGGCTTCAGGCTCTGGGCGCGGCGACGGCTTGCGCGACGTTGCACGCGCTTGGGGTGCGGGATACGTTCCTTCAGGGGCCGACGGCGTGGAGCGGGGGCAAGCGGCTCGCCGGGCCGGCGCTGACGCTGCAATTCATGCCCAAGCGCGAGGATCTCTATGGCGAGGGCGAATATGCCGACGTCGAGAAACAATTGCATCGCCATGCGCTCTATCACGCCAAGCCCGGCGATTTCATCGTGGTGGATGCGCGCGGCGACATGCGCTCGGGCGTGTTCGGCGAGATGATGCTGACCTATTTCAAGGGGCGCGGCGGCGTTGGCGTGGTGGTCGACGGGTGTTTGCGCGATATCGCCGAGGTGAAGGCGCTGGACCTCGGGCTGTGGCTGCGCGGCGCGACGCCGAACTTCCATACCCAGACCGGGCTTATGCCGTTTGCGGTCAATGTTCCCATCGCCTGCGGCGGCGTGACGGTGCTGCCGGGCGATATTGTCGTGGCCGACGACGACGGGGCTTGCGTCATTCCGCAGGCCTACGCGCAACGCGTGATCGAACATGCGGGGACGCATCACGATTGGGAGGATTTCTCCCGCGAGCGGTTGCTCGCGGGCGGGGCTTTGCAGACCTATTACCCCCTGCACGAAGACGCGCGGGCGGAATACGCGGCTTGGCGGGCGAAGCGCGGCGAAGCTTAAGCGCGTCGTGGCGACTTGGTGCGATGGATGCGGCGTTTCCCCAGCGCGATGCCAATGACGACGCCGAGGAACACGGAGGAGAGCGGGGAAACCCGGATCATGCCGCGCACTCCCTCGGTGAGATTGCGCAAGGCAAGTCGCAACTGCGCCAGGTCGGCTTGGTGGCGAATCTTGTCGCCCAAGGCGACGTGGGCGGCGAGACTCGACTGAGCCGCGTCGGCGGCGAGCGCGACCGTGTCGGCGGCGCATTCATAGGCCGCCTCGGCGTCGCGTTCCGCGGCGTCGGCCATGCGCTCGGCGTCTTTCGTTGTTTCGGGATGGGTCAAACTCATGGCGCGGCTCCGTTTCGCTTCAATATCGGGTGAAAACGCGAGCCGCGCCACGCTGTTCCCTTTGCGGCGGTCAAGAAGCGGACATCTCGTGCGACGCCGGGGCGCCGGCGATCGGCACGCGCAGGCGTGCCAGCAGGCCGTGCGGCGAGCGGTTCAGTAATTCGATGCTGCCGCCATGGCCCTCGGCGATCTCGCGCACGATGGCGAGGCCCAGACCGAAACCGCCGCCGCCACGTTGCGAGCGGGCGTTGTCGCCCTTGAAGAACGGCTCGAATATCGGGCCGAGCATGGCCTCGGGCACGCCGGGGCCGTCGTCGATGACGTCGATCCAGACCTCCTCCCCGCGCCGCGAGGCGTGGACTTCGACCCGCTCGCCGAATTTGCTGGCGTTGTCGACGAGATTGGTGACGGCGCGCGTCATGGCGTGCGGCCGGCAGGCGAATGCGAGCCGGTCGGGGCCCTGATACGCGACATTGCGGCCGGTGTCGGCGAATTGGCCGCAAATGGTTTGCAACAGCGACGGCAGGTCGGTCGAGGTCGAGGTTTCGGTCTGGCCGACCTCGCGCATGTAGGCGAGCGTCTCGGACAGCATTTCGTTGATGCCGGCGATTTCCTCCAGCATCGCGGCTTGCGCGGGCTCGTCGCGCAGGCGCTCGATACGGAGGCGGAGCCGCGTTAGCGGCGTACGCAGATCGTGGCTGACGGCCACCAGCATCCGCGTGCGCTCGTCGACCAGCCGGCGCACGCGCTTGCGCATCTCGTTGAGCGCGCGCGCCGCCTGCGCCACCTCGATAGGACCGTTTTCGAGCAGATCGGAAGCGTCGCCCTCGCCCGGACGGCCAAAGGCGCGCGCCGCGGAAGCGATCGACGACAACGGCGCCGTGATCCAGCGCACCGCATAGGCGGAGACGAACAGGATGACGAAAGTGATGACGCCAATCGTGAACAGGGTCTGCGAAATGACGAGGCTGCCGACGCCGGCATAGGGCGTGATGGAGAAACGCAGCGCGTGTTGGTCGTCGACCTTGACGTAAATCGAATCCGCGTCCGCGCTTTTTGCCGAGCGGGGCAGGACGTCCATCCGCCAGCCATGCTGCAAATCCTGCTCGATGTCGGAGATCATCGGGTTGGTCGGCCGCGAGCCGATTTGGTTGCTGGGCGGAGGTTTCGCCCACGTGACCGAGACTGGCTCGGAATTGGCGCTTTTCGGGACATACAGCGAGTCGCCGAGGTTGCGCGCCTCCAGCACGCCATTGACGACGGCCGCGATCCGGGCGGCGCGGATCTGCACCATCGTCTGGTGCGAGGGGCCGACGCCGCCGGAATAGACGAGATAGAACATGACGGCGGAGGCGAGGAACACGCCGAACAGCACGGCGCCGACCAGCACGCCGGTCAGTTGCCCGGCGACCGTGCGCGGCGCGAAACGACGCGCGGCGACGATCATGCCGCGCTCACCTCGGGCGTGAAGATATAGCCGCCGAGTCGGATGGTCTTGATGAAGATCGGGTCGGCGATATCGGGCTCGATCTTCTGGCGGATGCGGCTCACATGCACGTCGACGCTGCGCTCGACCGGCCCGGCGATTCCGCTATGGGTCAAATCCAGCAATTGCTCGCGCGACAGCACCTCGCCGGGGTGGGTGCAGAAGGCGAGCAGGAGGTCGAATTCGGCGCTCGTCGTGGTGACCAGCGCGCCCTGCGGATTGATGAGCTTGCGTTCCGTCGGGTGGATCAGCCAGCCCGCGAAGCGCAGCGGCCCCTGTCGCGCGCGCGCGCCCTCGCTGACGCGGGGGCGGCGCGGCAGCGCGCGAATGCGGGCGATCAATTCGCGCGTGTTGAACGGTTTAGTCACGTAATCGTCGGCGCCGATCTCCAGCCCGAGGATGCGGTCGATGTCGTCGCCGAGCGCGGTGACGATGATGATGGGCAGGTTGAACGAGGCGGCGCGCAGCCGCGCGCAGATCTTGCGCCCGTCCTCGCCCGGCAGCATCAGATCGAGCAGCACGAGATCGGCCTTGTCGCGCACCATCGCGCGGTCCATCTCGGCGCCGGAGGCGGCGATGGCGACCGCGAAGCCGGCTTCACGCAAGGCGTCGGCCAGCATGTTCTGGATCGTGATGTCGTCCTCGACCAGCAGAATGCGGGCGCCGAGGTCGGAAGCGGGCTCGCGCGCGCGTTCGAGTGTCATGGCGCTGAGCCGCGCGTTGCGCCGCCGCGCGACTGTTGCATGTTTACGCTCCTGGCAAATTCCGCGCCATCATAGGCGGTTACGGGCGCGCGCGCAAAGCTGGCGTGCGCGAGGGCTACGAAGTAGAATTGGCGCATGATGTATCGTTTCGAGGGCGAGCGGATTCTGGCGATCAGCCAGCCCGCTCATGCCTGGATCGCCGGCCGGCTGATGCGACGGCTCGACGTCGCCTTGACCGACCTGCTGCTGCTCGCGGGCGAGCAGCACGACATCGGCTGGCTCGATTGGGAGCGCGCGCCCAGTTTTGACCCGCGCGCCGGGCGGCCGCCGAGTTTTCGCGAGGTCGGCGCGCGCGTTCATGCGCCGATGTGGACATTGGGCGTCGAGCGGGCGCTGGCGGCCTGGGGGCCGCAGGTCGCATGGCTGATCTCGCGCCACGGCGGGCGCATCTATCGCCGGTTCGGACTACCCTCGGCCGGCCCCGAGGATGCAACCGCGATCCGGGGCTATCTCGCTGCGCTTGCCCCGCGCGAGGCGGAATGGGCGGCGGCCACCGGGCTCGACGCGGGCGAACTCGATCGGCAATCCGACTTGATCGCCTTCGTCGACGCGCTGTCGCTGGCTGTGTGCGGGGCGCTGCGGGCGCCGGCCGAACTCGAAGGGCCGCGCGGCCTCGTGCGGCTGAACGAGGCAACGCCGTTCGACCTGCGGCTGTCGCCGTGGCCGTTCCGGGGCGAGGCTTTCGTGATCGAAGGGGAGGGGCGGACGTTGCCTTCGGGCGGCCGCTTCGCCGACGAGGCGGAGATGCGGCGATGGATCGCCTCGCCCCGGCGCGAGGCGTTTCAGACGCGTCTCGCGCCGGGCTGAGCGGGTTTCAGAACACCAATACGTTTCGCAGCGCCGCGCCGGCGCGCGAGGAGGCGATCGCTTCGTTGATCCGCTCGAAGGGGAAGCGCGCCGTGATGAGTTCGTCGAGCTTCAGCCGGCCAGCCACGTAAAGCTCGACGATCTTGGGCACGTCGATGGGAAGACGGGCCGAGCCCATTTTCGAGCCGAGGATGCGCTGGCCGTCGGCGGCGATCCAGCCGGGGTCGAAACTTGCGCGGACGCCAGATGGCGGCATACCGACCAGAACGGTCGCGCCATTGCGGCGCATCAGCCCGATCGCCTGTTCCGCCGCGCCGGCGACGCCGACGGTGACGAACACGAAATCCGCCTTGCGGTCATGGGTGTATTGCGCGACGCGGGCGGCGACGTCTTCGGTTTTGGCGTTGATCGCATGGGTGGCGCCGAAGGCCTTGGCGGCTTCCAGCTTGGAATCGGCCACGTCGATGGCGATGATCGGCGAGGCGCCGGCGAGACGCGCGCCCTGCACCGAATTGAGGCCGACGCCGCCGCAACCGATCACGACGACGCTCTTGCCGGCGCCGACTTCAGCCGTGTTGACCACCGCGCCCAGGCCCGTCAGCACGCCACAGGCGATCAGCGAGGCGACATCGAGCGGCATGTCGGCGGGAAGCGCCTCGACCTGACTGTGATGCACGACGACATGCTCGGCGAAGGCGCCGATCCTCATGCCGTGGACGAGGCTATTGCCCTGCATGTCTTTGATCGGGCTGTCGCGGTCGAGTGGGAACACTTCCTCGCAGAACACCGGCGAACCGCCGGAGCAGGAGGGGCAGAAACCGCAGGAGCGGATCAACGTCGCCACCACGGGATCGCCGACCTTGAC
Organism: Bradyrhizobium sp.; assembly: GCA_031367195.1. Lineage (GTDB taxonomy): Bacteria > Pseudomonadota > Alphaproteobacteria > Rhizobiales > Beijerinckiaceae > Roseiarcus. The sequence goes on along the minus strand of JANLPL010000427.1, from coordinate 3,889 downwards.
GCGAGTGACGCCGGGGCCGACCGCCTCGACGATTCCCGCCGCCTCGTGGCCATAGACCGCGGGCAGTTGGCCGCCCCAGGCGCCTTCGAGATAGAAAATGTCGCTGTGGCAGATCGCGCAGGCCTTGATCTTGACGCGGAGCTCGCCCTGTCCCGGCTCGGCGAGTTCGATGTCCTCGATCGTCAGCGGCTGGCCGAAGGCGCGGCAGACGGCGGCGCGGGTTTTCATGGGCGTCTCCCGATTCGCGGATGCGAAGAAGGCGCAAAATCGACCCGAGCCGCGCCACAAGCAAGGCCCGCGCTTCGCCGGAATTTTGTCTGGCCCCATGCCTCAAGGCGCTACTGCGAATCAGCGGTTTCGCGCATAGTCCGCTCATGAAGTCCCTCACCCTCCTGCGCCAGGCCGTCGCCGATCCGCGTCTCACGCTGATGCTGGCGCTCGGCTATTCCTCGGGCCTGCCGTTCCTGCTGATCTTCTCGACCCAAAGCGCGTGGCTGCGCGAGGCGGGCGTGACCAAGGCCGAGATCGGGCTGATGAGCTATTGCGCGCTCGCCTACTCGTTCAAATTCCTGTGGGCGCCGGTGATCGACCGGTTCGACGTGCCGGTTCTGGCGGCGTGGCTGGGGCGGCGGCGGGCGTGGATGCTGCTGGCGCAGATCGGCGTCGCGGGCGGCCTGTTCGGCCTCGCTTTCGCGGCGCCGGGGCAAGGGCTGGCCTGGAGCATCGGGTTCGCGGCGCTGACGGCTTTCGCGGCGGCGACGCAGGATGTGACGATCGACGCCTGGCGCATCGACGCCGCCCCGCCCGAGCGGCAGGGCATGATGACGGCGGTCTATAGTCTGGGCTATCGGCTGGCGATGATCTGCGCCGGGGCGGGCGCGCTCTATCTCGCCGATTTTCGGAGCTGGCGGCTCGCCTATCTCGCCATGTCGGGGCTGACGGGGATCGGCATCGCCGCCTGCCTGCTGTCGCCGCGGCTCGACCGGGCAGCGGGTGGGCCGGCGCCGAATTTTCAGACCTCGTTCGTCGCGCCGCTGACCGATCTCGTGCGCCGCCATGCGCTGCTGATCGCGCCGATCCTTCTGCTGGTGGCGCTGTACCGGCTGCCCGATTTCGTCTCCGGCGTGATGGCGAACCCGCTCTATATCGACCTCGGCTTCACCAAATCCGATATCGCGACAGTGTCAAAGCTATATGGCGTGTGGATCGGCATCGCCGGCGCCTTTGCGGGCGGTTGGTTGTCGGGCCGGATCGGGCTGATGCCGACGCTGCTGATCGGCGGAATCGCGGCCTCGTCGTCGCATCTGTCGCTATCGTTGCTGGCGGGTCATCCGCACCGGCTCGATCTGCTGACGCTGGCCGTCAGCGTCGAGAGTTTCGCGGGCGGCTTCGCCGGGGCGGCGCTGATCGCCTATATGTCGTCGCTGGTGTCGCCGGCCTATGCGGCGACGCAATATGCGCTGCTGTCGTCGCTCTACGCGCTGCCGGGCAAGTTCGTCGGCGGCCTTTCAGGCTTCATGGTCGAGGCGATGGGCTATCCGCGCTTTTTTGCGACGACGGCGCTGATCGGAATTCCGGTGGCGCTGCTGTGCCTGTTGGTGTGGCGGATGTCGGCCCCCGCGCCGCGCGCGATCACGTCAAGCTGAATTGCGATGGCGACAGGGTCGCCTTCTGCACGTTGAGCAGCGTGACTTGATCGTTGGCGTCGAGCGTGATGATCGTGTTCGCGCCCGATTGCGAGATAAAGTTGTTGAACAGATTTTGCACGGTGCCGAATTGCGCCTGGCTGAGTTGCATCGCGTCGCGCGACGTGAAGCCGCTGATCGCGCTGTCGCCGCTGGCCTGCTGATAGACGTAGGTGTCGTGACCCGCGCTGTTGGTGAGCGTTTCGATCGCGACGCTCGCCCCGTTCATGTAGATCGTGTCGTTGTAGCCGACAATAGCGGCCAGGGCGCTGTCGAGGGTAATGGAACCATTGACGGCGTTGACGGTGTCGCCGTTGAAATTCGTGCCGTACAGGCTGACGCTGTCGCTGGCCGAGCCGTCGAAGTTGATCGTGTCGCCGCCGCCGACGACCGAGGCTTGCGCATTCGTGAGAATGACGAGACCGTTGGAGCCGTTCACAGTGTCCCAGGAATTGTTGGTGTTGTAGAGGCTGGCCGCGTCGCCGTTGCCGATCAGATTGACGGTGTCGCCGCCGCCGACGATGGAGGCGCAGGAGGCGGTCAGCGCGATGGTCCCGTTGGAGCCGTTGACCGTGTCCCAGACGTTGTTGCCGTTATAGAAGCTGACGGAATCGGGCGCCGCGCCGAGCAGATTGACGGTCACGCCGCCGTTGAAGACGGACACCTGCGCGTTGGTCAGATTGACGACGCCGACGCCGTCCACCGAGTCCCAATTGCCGGCGGTGTTGTAGAGGCTCGCCGCATTGGGCGCCGAGCCGGAGAAATTGACCACGTCGCCGCCGCCGACGATTGACGCGCGCGCGGCGCCGAGCGTCACTGTGCCGCCCGAGCCGTAAACAATATCCCAGAGCGAACCGGTGTTGTAGAGCGTCGCGGCGTTGTTCGAACCGGAAACGAATTTGACCGTTTCGCCGCCGCCGAAAAAGGTGACCTGAGAGCTGTTGAGATCGACCTCGCCGGTCGAACCGGCGTCGATGCTGGAGGCCGTCACGGAAGAGTTGCTGACGATCAGCTTGCCTGTCGTTCCCGTAAAGACAACGGAGGGGATTTGTAAGCCCGACGGCGCCACCAGGGTGCCGCCATCGATTGCGAATGAGACGCCGCTGTCAAAACCTACACCGCCGCCGTTGGCGAGGATGACGACGCCGGTGTCCGTCGCCCGGCCGATGTGCAAAACGACGCTGGAGAAAGAGGGGGTGCCGAACACGCCGGCAAAGGTCAACGTCTTGTTCGCCGCCGCCGAGAGAGTGGTCGAGCTGGAGCTGCTGTATTGACCGATTGACAGCGGCGCGGCGATGGTCACGTTTGTGATCGCCCGAAACGTCTCGAAATTGCCAAGGCTCAGGCTCGCGATTTTGCTAAACGCGTTGGCGGCGACAAGCGTCGTCGTGCCGCCGATCAACGTTGCCTGACCGGCGTACTGGCTGGTGTCTCCCGTCAGCCTGAGATTGCCGCCTGTCTGCCAGAGACTCCCCGATCCCGATAAGGCGCCGGTGAAATTGACCAAACCGCGCAAATTGAACCTCAGTGCGCCATTGTCGACGACATTGCCGGTGACCGCGCCGGGAGTTGCACCGTCGCCGGCGGCCAATTCGACGCCGGCGTCGATGGTCGTGCCGCCGGTGTAGCTATTGACGCCCGTCAGCGTGTAGGCGCCCGCCGCCAGGTCCAACGCGATAGACCCGGAAAAAGAGGCGCCCAACGCCGTTTGGAACGGCTCGACAACCTTCAGCGTCGCCGCCGCGCCGGAGTTCACAATCCTGCCGCCGCCGCGGAGTTTGTTGGCGGTGAGGCTCTGTCCGCCGAGGTCGAGCGTCCCCTTGACGGCGACGCCGCCTTGCAGGGCGGAGATCATTTGCGCGGTCGCCGCGCTGCCAATTCTCAAGGTTCCGCCATCGATGGAAAGCGCGCCGGCCGCGTCCTCGGCGGCCGTGCTCGCGCTCAGGACCACCGTTCCCGTATCCGTCGCCGAGCCGATATGCAGCGTCGTTCCCTGGCCGCCCGCGTCGTTCAAACTCCCGGTTACGGTCAGCGCATCGCCCGCCGCCGCCTCCAACGTCGCCGAGACGCCGGCGCCGATCGTGATCGCCTGGGCGGTCGAGAAATTGGTCGCCAGCGATTCCAGCGCGGGCGCCGTCCCACTGGTCAGGAACGTAATGGCCCCGGTCCCCAGCGCGCCGCTGGCCCCGACCGAAACCCGCGTT
>JANLPL010000394.1:0-11492 GCA_031367195.1 Bradyrhizobium sp. | reverse complement strand
GTTGGCTTCGCAACCAAATCTTCTCAGGCAGGGGCCACCTCGCGCCAGCCCAGCGACGCCTATACCGCGTAGCGGTTTAGTTCAATCAGACTTTTGCTGATTCGCGAATCCCGAAAATTTCCTACTTTTAGAATTGCTGGTTCGGCCCGGCGCGGCTTGCGCCGGGGGGCCGCGCCCTTTAGGAGTGTGCGCCGCATAATCTCCCACCCGAAGCCCAATCTCCCACCCGACGTCATGGCCGAACCTCAACGCACTCACGCGCCGCCGCCGCGCCTCCCCGGCGCTCGCTTCCTCCTCGTCGAGGCGCGCTATTACGACGCGATCGGCGAGATGTTGCTCGCCGGCGCCCGCGCGGCGTTCGAGACGGCCGGCGCTTCGCTCGACGAGATCTCGGCCCCCGGAGCGCTCGAAATCCCCGCCGCCGCGGCGATCGCGCTCGACGCCGCCATCGCCAGGGGACGCCCCTATGACGGCATGGTCGCGCTCGGCTGCGTCATTCGCGGCGAGACCTATCATTTCGAGATTGTGGCGGGCGAATCCGCGCGCGCGCTGATGGATATGAGCGTGGCGCGCAAGCTGGCGCTCGGCAACGGGATCCTGACCACCGAAAACGCAGCACAGGCCGAGGAGCGCGCCGACCCCGCGCGCGGCGACAAGGGCGGCGACGCCGCCCGCGCCGCGCTGGTGATCGCCGCGCTCAAACGGTCGCTCACGTGAGCAAGGCGCAGCAGAGATCGGCCGCCCGGCTCGCGGCGGCGCAGGCGCTCTACCAGATGGAAGTGGCCGAAATCGGCCTGCCGGAAGTGCTGGCCGAATTCGAATCTCATTGGATCGGCCAGGAGGTCGAGGGCGACCAGTACAACCCCGCCGAGATCGGCTTCTTCCGCGACATCGTCGGCGGCGTCTTGAAGGATCAGGTCGCCATCGACCGCGCGGTCGACGAAGCGCTGGCGCAGGGCTGGCCGCTGAAGCGGGTGGAAGCGCTGATGCGTGCGATCCTGCGCGCGGCTTTCTACGAGCTGCAATCCCGCTCCGATGTACCCGCCCGCGTGGCGATCAAGGAATATGTCGACGTCGCCGGCGCCTTCTTCGGGCCCGAGGAGAGCGGCATGATCAACGCCGTGCTCGACAATCTCGCACGCAAGACCCGGCCGAAGGAGTTTTCCGGACCGCAGGCGGGCTAACTTTTCGTTAACCATAAGCCGCGATTATGGCTGCGCCCATGGCGCGATTTCGCGCTTGTGCCCGGACGCCGCGCCCATGCAAGCCAATGCCGCCGACGGCTTTTCTGGTCTGCTCGAATGGGCCGACCCGATCATTTTCGACCGTATGCTCGAAGCCTACGGCGCCCATTCCAGCGATCTCAAGACCGTCTGGCGACTCGCGCGCCTGCACGCCCGCGTCTGGCGATCGCTGATCGAGGGCGACATGAAAAACTTCGAACTGCGCCGCGCCGACCTCGTCGAGGCGCTGGCGCAGGAGAACCTCGATCTCGACCGCGTCGCCGATGCGGATGCGCGCACGTTACGCGAATTGCTGTCCGTCGTGGTCGATCGCTTTCACCGGATGCCGCGCGTGTCGATGAACTACCATCTGGCGCTGCTCGATCTCGCCGGCCGCCTCACCCCGGCCCGCGCGCCCCTGCCCAAAGCGGCGTGAGCGGCGACGTTAGCTGGTGACCGAGGCTGGCGTCAGGTCGGAGCAAACATCGCGACGCGCTTGAGGTGGAAGCGATAAGCTCAGCAGGTTGGCCGTCGATGCGCGTATCACCCCAATCCAACCCTACAAGCGGAGGTTCGGCGCTAGCAGCCGGATTCGTCTATTTTGCAATCGTCTTTGCGGCCGGCTTCGCCCTTGGCGTTCTTCGGACGGTCCTTATCGCCCCCGCGGTGGGGGAAACGGCGGCCGTCAGCCTTGAATTGCCTTTCATGCTCGCAATTTCGTGGTTCGCCGCGCGCGCGCTCATCCGTCGTTTCCGAATCGGCGCCAGTCTGCGGTCCCGGTTGACGATGGGCGGCGTCGCCTTCGCACTACTGATGATTGCCGAAATCTGTTTTTCTTTGCTCCTGTGGGGGCGAACTCTCTTCGAATATATCGAACTCTTTCGAAGCGCGCCGGCCTTAGTTGGGCTCGCAGGTCAGATCGCGTTTGGACTGTTCCCGGCTATGCTGTTGCAGAAGCCAGAGGCGACGCTTCGCAGCTAGTTCCCAAGACGCACGATCCGCCGCGCCGCCAAGCGGCGCTGTCTCCGCGCGGATTGATCCCATGTGCGCGGCAAAAGTCACTTCTGGCCCCGCAAATCCTGCCCCCTCGCGTTAAAGGCGCCGACGAGCGACGCCGTCAACGCAAACCCCGCCGCCGCCATCAAACCGATGCGCGGACCCGCATCCCCCGGCTCGAACTGAAACAGCGCCGTCATCACCGTCGCCCCCATCGTCTGCCCGAACAACCGTGTCGTGCCCTGCACGCCGCCCGCCGCGCCGCTGCGCGCCTTGGGCGCGGATAGCAGCAGCAGCCGGTTGTTGGCGGGCTGGAACAGGCCGAACCCCAGGCCCGCCAGAGCCAGCGCGGCCAGCACCGGCGCGACGCCGGCGCGCACAGGCGTCAACGCGGCGGCGACAAGGCCGAGCGCGACGATCAGCGTGCCGAGCGAGCATAGCCGCGAAGCCGGCAGCAGCCCCGCGAGTCGGCCGGAAAACGAGGCGATGGCGATGATCGCCAGCGGCCAGGCGGTCATGTAGAGGCCGGTTGAGAGCACGTCGGCGCCAAGCGCGGTCTGAAAGTGGAATGGCAGCGCGACATTGGCGAGCACCTGCGCGCAAAAGGTGCAGGCGGAGGCGAACACCGTGCGCCGGAACGCGGGTTCGGCGAACAGATCGACCGGGACCAGCGGCGCCAATCGGCCAGCCTCGCGCCGGATCAGGCCGATCAGACACATCAGCGCCGCCGCGATCAGCGCCGCGCCGCTCGCCGGCTCTGCGACGAGGCGGCCCGCGCCAACGAAGAACATCGCGAACATCGCGGCCGAGGCGATGGCGCTGAGCGCATCGACGCCGCGCCCCGTCCCCGCCAAGCTGGGGAGCGCGCGCGAGGCCAGCAGCGCCAGCGCGCCGATCGGCAGGTTGATCGCGAACAACCACGGCCAGCCCGCCGCCGACAGGATCAGCGCGCCCACCGACGGCCCCGCCGCGCCCGCCAGCGCCACCGTCACCGCATTCCAGCCGATCGCCGAGGCGAGCTTCTCATGCGGCACGGTGAAGCGCAGCAGCATCGCCGTGATCGCCATGATGGAGCCGCCGCCGAGCCCCTGCGCGAACCGCGCCGCCACCAGCATCGGCAGGCTCGTCGAAACCGCGCACAACGCCGAGGCCGCGATGAACAGGCTCGCGCCGCCGACGAACACTTTTCGCGGGCCATAGCTTTCGCCAAGGGCTGCGAACGGCAGCAGCGAGATCACCACCGCCAGTTGGTAGCTCGTCGCCACCGCCACGCTCGCCGCCGAGCTGACATCAAGGGCCTGCGAGATCGTCGGCAGCGCGACATTGACGATCGCGACGTCGAGCGCCACCAGCGTGAGCGCGGCATAGATCGCGGTCAGCGGCAGCCAAAGCCGCCCCGAAGCGGGAACGCCCACTCAGCCGCGACCGCGCAAAAACTCGATGATACCGGAGAAATCGGCGCCCGCGCCGCCGCTCGCATTGAACAGCGCATAAAGCTGCGCCGCCGCCGCGCCCAGCGGCGTATTGGCGCCGCTGGCGACGGCTGCCTCTTGCGCCAGCTTCAGGTCCTTCAACATCAGCGCGGCGGCGAAACCGGGCTTGTAGCCATTGTTGGCGGGCGAGGCCGGCACCGGGCCGGGCACGGGGCAATAGCTCGTCAGCGACCAACTCTGGCCCGAGGAGGTCGAGGCGACGTCGTACAAAGCCTGATGCGACAGGCCGAGCTTTTCGCCCAGCACGAACGCTTCGCAGGTGGCGATCATGGTCGCGCCGAGAATCATGTTGTTGCAGATTTTGGCCGCTTGGCCCGCGCCGGCCGCGCCGCAATGGACAATCCGCTTGCCCATTTGCTCCAGAACGGGCCTGGCCGTCGCGAAGGCCGCCTCGGAGCCGCCGCACATGAAGGTGAGCGTCGCACCCTTGGCCCCGCCGACCCCGCCCGACACCGGCGCATCGACCGACAGCGCCCCCTTAGCCTGCGCCAGTGCGTGCGCCCTGCGCGCGCTCTCGACATCGATGGTCGAGGAATCGATCCATAGCGCGCCCGGCTTGGGCGTAAGCTCGCTCCACACGCCGAGCACGTGCCGGCCCGCCGGCAGCATGGTGACAACGACATCGGCATGTGCGGCCGCCTCCGCCGCGTTGGCGGCGATCTTGACGCCCGCGCCTCGCGCGGCCTCGCGCAACTCGGCGACGAGATCGACGCCCAGCACCTCATGCCCGGCCTTGACCAGATTGGCGGCCATCGGCCCGCCCATATTGCCCAGTCCGATGAATGCGATTGTCGACATGAAGTCCCCTAAGCGCCGATTGCGAGCGGAAATGACTTGAGCCATCATGCCGCAAGCCGCGCGTCAACAAAAGCGCCGAACGCGAACGAAACGACCGATGAGCGAAACGCCTTACCAAGCCTTGACCGTGGACAGCCTGAGCGCCCGCCTCAGCGACATCGCCGCCCTGCGCGAGCGGATCGGCGACAAGCCGGAAGACTGGCGCGTGCGCGAGGTCGGCGACGGCAATCTCAATCTGGTGTTTATTGTCGAGGGCGCGCGCGGCGGGGCGGTGGTCAAACAGGCGCTGCCCTATGTCAGGCTGGTGGGCGAAAGTTGGCCGCTGCCGCTGAAGCGCACATTCTTCGAATATCACGCGCTGACGCGCCAGGCCGCGCGCGATCCCGGCCGCGTGCCCGCGATCTATCATTTCGACGAGGGCCAGGCCCTGATCGCGATGGAATATCTTATCCCCCACAAAATCCTGCGCCGCGACCTGGAGGCGGGCGTCAAACACAAGGGGCTGGCCGAGCAACTCGGCGAATTCTGCGCCCGCACTTTGTTTCGCGGCTCCGACCTGTCGATGCCAACCGCCCAGCGCAAAGCCGATCTCGCGCTGTTCGCCGACAATGTCGCGCTGTGCGACATCACCGAGCAACTCGTGTTCACCGATCCCTATTACGCCGCGCCGATGAACCGGCACACGCCCGAACTCGACGCCATCGTCGCTGAATTGCGCGCCGACGTCGATCTGAAAGTCGCCGCGCAGCAGTTGAAGCTCAAATTCTGCAACCACGCGGAGACGCTGCTGCATGGCGATCTGCACACCGGCTCGATCATGGCGCATGAGGGCGAGGCGCGCGTGATCGACCCGGAATTCGCGTGCTACGGCCCGTTCGGCTTCGACGTCGGCATGTTGATCGCCAATTTCCTGATGGCTTATTTCGCGCAGGCCGGCTACGAGCGGCGCGAGGGCGAACGCGAGGATTTTCGCGGCTGGACGCTCGATGTGGCCGAAGGCGTGTGGACGCGTTTCCGCCTCGAATTCGCAAGGCTATGGCGCAGCGAGCGCACCGGCGTCCTCTACCCGAAGGCGCTATACGAGGATCAGGGCCACATGCTCGCCGCCGAACAGGCGCTGAGCGCCTTGCTGCACGACGTCTGGATCGACGCGCTGGGTTTTGCCGGCGTCGAGATGCACCGGCGCATCCTCGGCCTCGCCCATATCGCTGAGTTCGAGCATATCGAGGACACGGGCCGGCGCGCCGCCTGCGAAGCCAAGGCGCTGCGGCTCGGCCGGCATCTCGCGGTCAACCGCGCGCGGTTGCTGGGCTTTGCAGACGTGCGCGCGGCGGCGGTGCGGTTGGAGCGGCAGGGGGGCGGGTGAGGCGCGTCGAAGGGGCTCGCAACGACGGGAATGCCGATTCTATCTGTTCGGTCGCCGCTGTAGTTGATCGGAAACCGACCTATGGGCGATTGAGCCTTTCACCTCGCATGTAGGGTGAAAGGCTCATGCGGCGATTCCCGGCGCGACCTCGGCGCCTTCCCAGCCGGAGCCGCGGCCGTCGCCGGGGACCAGCACGACGACGATCTGGCCTTGCGCCACGCGGGCGGCGGCGCGCGTCCGGGCGGCGGCGTCGGCGCCCTCGGGCAAAGCCTCGAAACTCGCCTCGCGCCGGCCGAGATCGCGCAAGTTCGGCGCCACGGGGCCGTCCTCGATCACGTGATCGGCGGCTTGCAGGGCGCGCACGGCGCGCAACGTGAGATCGTCCACGCCGGCGCCGGCGCCGACCACGATCAGCCGGCCCGCGCGGGCGCCCAGAAAAAGCGCGTCGTAGTCGGCCTCATCAGGGGCGCGGTCGATGCTGGAAAGCGCGCGGTCGGTGAAATCGAGCCAGATCGCGCGGCGCCGGCGTTGGTCGAGACCGGCGAAGCGGGGCCGCCAGTCTCGCGCGGCCTGCGCCCAGGCGCGCAGGCTGTCGGGAAACATCGCCTCGATGCGGGCGCGAAGGCCTTGGGCGAACACGGGCGCCGCGCCGTCGGTGGAGACGGCGATCAGCAGCGGCGAACGTTCGACGATCGAGCCGAACGAGAAATCGCAGAATTTCGGCCGGTCGATCACATTGACCAGCGCCCCGGCGGCGCGCGCGGCGGCGCGGAACCGCTCGGCCTCGCCCTCGTCCCGCGCCTCAAGCAGGGCGACGAGCGCGCCTTCGAGATCGGCCTCGCGCCATTCGCGCGGAAGGATCGCAACGCCGGCGCGCGACGCGGCGCCCACGAGTTTTTCGACCGGCGCGGGGCTGAACAAGCGCAAATCCGCCCCGGTCGCGGCCAGCAACTCGACTTTCCAGGCGGCGGGCTCGCCGTTCCCGGCAAGGACGACCTTGCGGCCGGAAAGTTTCAGGAAGGCCGGCAGAGTTGCGAGCGGAGTCATGGGCGGTGATGTTCCATTGCGATAAAGAGAAACAAGTGCTCATGCTTAACGCGGAGACAATCTTTATGGACGAGGATGGGCGGCAACGAGGCGCCTGCACGGCGACCGGTTAAAGGGTAACGCGCGTGAATCAATCCTTGCAAGCTTCGAGCCTCGATTCGCTCGGCGCGCCGCAGTCGCTGGGCGTTGTGCTGGGCGTGCGCGGCGGCGAGGCGCGGGTCGCTATTCCCGTCGCGGACGCCGGCGCCACGGCGCGCGCGACGGTGGGCGATTTCGTCCGCATCTGGGCCGGCCCGCGTCGGTTGATCGGCATGATCACGGAAGTCGAGAGCCAGGACGGCGGCGGGATCGCGCTGCCCCGAAGCGCCACCGCCCGCGTCGAGGTGATGGGCGAGATCGCGCCGGGGCCGCATGGACATGACCATTTCGTGCGCGGCGTCTCCTCCTATCCCGCCATCGGCGACGCGGCCGAGGTGGTGGCGCGCGAGGATTTGCGGCTGATCTTCGAGGGCGACGAGGACGGCGCGACCATCGGCACGCTGCATCACGACGAAACCATCGAAGCCCGCATTTCGCTCAACGACATGCTCAACAAGCATTTCGCGGTGCTGGGCTCGACGGGTGTAGGCAAATCGAGCGGCGTGGCGGTGATTGTCAACGCGGTGCTCGATCATGCGCCCAAGGTGCGCGTGTTCCTGCTCGACGGCCACAACGAATTCGGCCGCTGCTTCGGCGCACGCGCCAATGTGGTGAACGCGCAGACGCTAAAACTGCCGTTCTGGCTGTTCAACTTCGAGGAATTCATCGACGTCGTCTATGGCGGCCGGCCGGCGATCGAGGAGGAAATGGAAATCCTCTCCGAGCACATTCCGATCGCCAAGGGCATGTATCTGGCTCATCGCGCCTCGCAGAGCGAGCGTTTCGGCCTACGCAAGGTGGACCCCAAGCGCGCCGGCTACACCGTCGACACGCCGGTGCCCTATCTGTTGCAGGATCTCGTCGGTCTGATCGACGAGCGCATGGGCAAGCTGGAGAACCGCGCCACCCGGCTGCATTGCCACCGGCTGCTGACCCGGCTCGACGCGCTGAAGAACGATCCGCGCTACGGTTTCATGTTCGAGAACGCCAATGTCGGCGGCGACACGATGGCGGAGATCCTGAGCGAATTGTTCCGGCTGGAGCCGGATGGCCGGCCGATCACGGTGATGCAACTCGCCGGCTTGCCGAGCGAGGTGGTGGACGCGGTGGTTTGCGTGGTGGCGCGGATGGCGTTCGATTTCGGACTGTGGAGCGACGGCGCGCTGCCGATGCTGTTCGTGTGCGAGGAGGCGCATCGCTTCGCCCCGGCCGACCGCAGCGTCGGTTTCGCGCCCACCCGCCGCGCCCTGATGCGGATCGCCAAGGAAGGGCGCAAGTACGGCGTCTATCTCGGCCTCGTCACCCAGCGCCCCGGCGAACTCGATCCCACCATCATCTCCCAGTGCAATACACTGTTTGCGATGCGGCTCGCCAACGAGCGCGATCAGGCGCTGCTGCGCTCGGCGGTGACGGATGCGATCGCCAATCTCCTGGATTTCGTGCCTTCGCTCGCCACGCGCGAAGTGGTCGCGTTCGGCGAGGGCCTGCCGCTGCCCACAAGAATGCGCTTCACCGAACTGCCACCCGAGCGCCTGCCGCGCAGCGAGACCTTCCGGCTTGACGAAAGCGCGGAGCACGACGGCGTAACAGGCGACTTCATCCAGCAGGTGGTCGAACGCTGGCGCGGCGCGGCCGGTGGGGGACGGATGGTCGAGGACACCGGAGGGCATGAACTGGCGCCCTCGCCGATCGCGGCGCAGATGGCGGGCAAACCGCCGGGCCTCAGCGGCGACGCGAATTCGGCCGCGGCGCGGCTGGAGCAATTGCGGGCGCAGATTCTCAAACGCGGCCACGGCGCTTCGTGAGCGCCGACCTCCAGGCGCTGAAGGCAGCCGCTTTCGACGCGGCGGGCGCGGGGCTCGAAATCCGCGATGGCGACGGCCGGGCGGTGACCGCCAATGCGGCGAGCGAGGCCGGCGTCGGCGCGATCGGGCCGGAGCCGCGCGCGGAGCGGCTGGTGGCGGGCCGCGCAAAACTGGTCGAGGCGCGCGAATTCGTATTCGAGGGGCGCGCCTACCGCGTCGTCGCGGCGGTCGACATCGACCCGCAGCGGCGCGTGCAGGACGATCTGTTCGCGCGCGCCTATTTCGACGCGGCGACCGGCCTGCCCAATCGCGAATTATGCGACCGGGCGGTCGGCGACATGATCGCGGCCCGGGCGGAGGATGCGCCGTTCGCGCTGGCGGTGATCGAGGTCGAGAAGTTTCACGAGATCGTCGCCTTCCACGGCGTCGCCGCGAGCGAGGGGCTGGCGGCGCGGATCGCCGAGCGGCTGGCGCAGGAGACGGCGCGCGAAGATCTGATCGCCCGCATCGGTCCGGGCGAATTCTGCATCGTGATCGCCGCCCCCGGCGAGCCGCAGGCGGCGCTGGGCGCGTGTCGGCGCTGGATCGCGCGCGCGACCGAGCCCTATCTGATCGACGGGGTCGAGATTTTCGCTGGCGCCAGCGCGGGTCTGAGTTTCTGGCCCTCGGGCGATGCGACGGCGGAAGGGTTGCGGCGCAAGGCGAAGGCGGCGGCGCGCGAGGCGCGGCGGGCGGGCGGCGGCGCCAAACTGTTCGAGGCGGCGATGGAGCTGCGCGAGCGCGCGGGGGCGCGAGAGGCCAATGCGTTGCGGCAGGCGATCCGCGACCGGCGGATCGGCTGCGCATTCCAGCCCAAATTCGACTTCCGCGCCGACGACGTCGATTCGCTCGAAGTGCTGATGCGCTGGCGCGCCGAGGACGGCACGTGGTCGTCGCCCGGCAATTTCCTGACGCTGGCGCATGAGATCGGCCTCACCAACGAGATCACCGATCTGGTGTTCGAGGAGGCGATCGCCTCGCTCGACGCGGTCAACGCCGCCTTCGGGCGCCGACCGATGCTCGGCTTCAACATTTCCGCCAAACAGGCGGCCGACACCCGCTTCATGCGCGGTTTCCTGGAAAAGCTCGGCGCCTCGGGCCACGCGCGCCGCTTCATGCTGGAGATCACCGAAGAGGCGTTTTTGCCGGCGAGCCCGTTCCAGACCCGCGTGCTGCCGATGATCCGCGAGGTCGGCGCGAAAATCTCGATCGACGATTTCGGCTCGGGCTATTCGTCGCTGGCGATGCTGGCCGACATCACCGCCGACGAGGTGAAAGTCGACCGCTCGCTGATCACCGACATCGACAAACGCCCGCGCAGCCAGAGCCTCTTACGCGCCATCGAATCGATTGGCGACGCGCTGTCGACCGAGGTGATGGTCGAGGGCGTGGAGACGGAAGCCGAGTTCCACTATCTGCGCGATCACACGAAGATACGCGTGGCGCAGGGGTACTACTTCGGCAAGCCGATCATGCTGTCGGGCGTCGAGGGCGGCGTCGAATGGCGCGCGCGGGAAGCGTCAGGGCGGTCCGGCCGAGTGCGGGCGGGGCGCGAGGGGTAGGCGGGCGTTATGCGTTGCGGGATTGATGCGGCGTGTGCGTTCTTGTGCTGCGCTGTTCTCCGGAGCCAATTCCGCAATGTGTATCATGTCCCCGTAATTCGAGACGGCAACCCGTGGTATGCATGGTGACAAGAAGGAGGCGCGACGTATGGCTAGCGATGAACTCACGGAAGTCAAACGGCAGCGAGATGGTTTTGTTGCCCGGCTCAAATTGATGCGCGAGGGCAAAATGATAACGAATATCCTAGAAGGAGGGGACTACATAAGTACCACAGGGATTTCGATTTCGCAGGCCGAACAATCGATTGCTGCATTGGAGCGCAAAATCGCTCGATTGGAAAAAGCCGAAGCCGACCCGACCTAAAGGCGAACGCCGCCCCGCCGACCCTTGCACATGGGTGCACAAGTGCGGGCGGTTTGGGCTCGAACGCGCGATTTGCAAAAAATTGAGTGTACCTCTTACCGTTTCTTTAGTTCCGCAAGGTTACGATTCAGCGGCGACTCGCACATCGAGTTAAATAAAACTTGCGCCGTCGGAGATGTCGTCATGGGCTTGCTAAACCGCATGTTATTTGGCAACGACAAAGTGAGAGAGGAACGAGTCCGATATAATCAATTTGTGGAACGTACAATAAGAACGCGTTTCGGTATAGACCTCGATCATATTACAGATGCATATTTTCATAAAAATAATATGTATCAAGATTTGTTCAAAATGTTCAATTGGGGTTGCAACACAAACGAAGCCACCGCCGCCACTGTCGGCGTCTACTTGGATGGCATGTTGCGGAAATCAGGAATGAATGAAAATTCCAATATTATTGCCCGCAAATTGGTCATGTTCATAGAAGAATGTGTAGAGCTCAATAGCTTTGATGAAAAGCGAGCCCAAAATTATTTATCAATTATGGAAAGACAGGCGTCGCAATACGCGAGTCAGAGCGATTAATCCTGAACGTAATGGATGCATGACAAAGCAATAATCCCTCGCGTTTCGGCGCGGCGCTTCAGTGATTCTTGGCGCT
>JANLPL010000364.1:0-2663 GCA_031367195.1 Bradyrhizobium sp. | reverse complement strand
AAAATAATTTAGGGATTAGCGGGCAAATTATGCAAAACGTTGCAGCATGTGGATTGCCAATTTTTGATAAGACAACAATCCCAATATACAGCACTTCTCACGCAGCATTATTTTTTGCATTAGGCATTAACGAGGAGGCTTATCCCGCTGTCCCAGGTGACACTAGATATGGTATGCGGACGAAGTTGAGTCGCCGTTTGGGGCGATGACGGCGGGTCGAGCTATGGCCAAGGGCCTATCGCTTTCGCAGTTCCAAGAGACGTTTTCCGACGAAGCGAGCTGCGCTGCGTTTTTGTTGGAGCGGCGTTGGTCAGCGGGTTTCGTGTGCCCCGGTTGCGAAGGGAAGCGCGCGGCGGCGCTGAGGAGCCGCGCCTATACATACGAGTGCCTCGATTGTGGCCGACAGACGTCGGTCACGGCGGGAACGGTGATGCATCGCTCCAAGCTGCCGCTGACGACCTGGTTCTGGGCGGCGCATCTGATGGCGACCCATTCCAACGGCATGTCGGCACGCCAATTGGAGGATCAACTCGGCGTCACTTATAAGACCGCTTGGTTGCTGACGCGGAAATTGCGCCGATCGATGATCGACCCGGATCGCGATCCCTTGGAGGGCGTCGTCGAAGTCGATCAGGCGGAAATTCCCTTTCGCGAAGGCGACGCCTTCTTTGAGCCCGGCAATGCAGGCAAAATTCTTGTCATCGGAGCGGTAGAGGTGGTCGATCGCGACACCAATCAGCCCAAGCCTCGACGCAAGCACGCTAAATACCTCAACACGCGCTCCGGTCGAATACGCCTCGCCATGATCGCCGACAATTCGGCGGCGTCGATCGAAGCGTTCGTGAGAGCCAACGTGAAGCCTGGAGCCACGCTGCTCACCGACGGCCACGCGTCCTATCCTGGGCTGACCGGCTGTCGGCACGATCCACGCGTCGTCGGCAAAATGGCGGGACATGTCGTCCTGCCGTGGATCCACCGGGCCTTCTCACTGATGAAGCGATGGGGCCTGGGCACGTATCACGGCCTGCGGCGCACCCACATCGACACGTATCTCAATGAATTCGTCTTTCGCTACAATCGACGCTTCTACCGACACGTTTCGTTCGCGGCCCTGCTCGGGCTGGCAGCCCATCATGAGCCCGCGGGCTACTGGGACATCATCAGGCAGGACAATCCTCGGAAGGGCGTCCCAACAAACAGGCGAGCGCCGCGCCGCCGTAAGACAGCCAACGGAATGCGACAGGATGGCGCGCCTTCCACCGTCCACGCCGATCACGATCAACCCATCGGTCAAGTGCATCCACTACATATAGACGAACCTGGGACAGCGGGATAAGCCTCCACTCGGCGGTATGCTGAACGAGCAGGGCTGTTCATTTCTAAGCAATTCCGGGCATTTTGAGGATCAGGTTGATATCGAGTGCGGCGCGGCATCGGGTGTTACGGAGGTTTTCACATCCCGAGGCTCTCAGTAGATTGTAAGCGAACGAGCGCAGGCGGGCGACGATGTCGGGCTTGACGCGGATACGCGACGCGTCCTCGGCGAAGGCGGTGTCGCGCACGTAATGGCTGCCGTTTTCAATTCGCCAGTGGCGGCGAATAGCTTCGAGCCATTGCGATGGAGTGAGGCCCGACGCCGAGGAGACCCAGAAAACGGTCTCGTCCGTCCGATCGAGCCGCCCGGTTGAGGGATTGCGTCTCCAGATCGTGCGGTCGAGCCGCAGCACGGTCTTCAGCAATTTGTCCCAAGGCGTGCCGCGGAACCAGGCCTTGACAGGGAAAGCCTTCAAATGCCGCGTCTCCCAGCGGTTTCGGCCGACGGTTCGGCTCTCGGCGCACCCGATCGGGCGTCGCCGCCCCGAGCCGTGTTCGCATCGAAGACGCAATTTCGGTTGGTTGTCCTTGACTTGGGTGAGCAGGTGATTGCCGCAGGCGATCACTCGTTCGAAAGTTTTTTTTGACAATGCTCGGCGTCGAGCGTGAACAGGCGGCCTTTCAGCCCCAGGGCTTCGATGAGTTCCGGAGCGGCGGGAATCTCGTTGCTCTTCTCTGCGACCATCAGATGCCCGAGTATAATCTGGTCGGATTGCCGCAGCGCCGACATCATGTGCGCAGCCTTCTTGTCGCGAAGCGCGTCGAAGCTGCCGCGTAGCGTCTTGCCATCGATGGCGACGGCCACCAGCCCATCCTGCGAAGTCGGCGCTTGGATCGTGCAGGCATGATCTCGAAACGCCCGCTCCAGCGCCGCCGCGTCGAGGCCCAACAAAATATCGCGCAAACCCGTGTAGGACGGCGCCCCGCGCAGTCCCAGTCCGAACCCCTCGTTCAGCAGCTGGAAATGAACCCGAATGAATTCATGCATTTGCCGGTAGGAATTGGCCCCCGCGACCATGCCCAGAACCGCGCAAAACACCACCGAGCCGAGTTCGTAACGCGTCCCCTCCGCGCGACGCTGGTCCGGGATCGCGCGTAAAATCTCCAAAAGCGACGCCGACATGCAACAACCTCCGATTCGGGTTGTCACGCATAGAGTCAGACATTTCCGCCTTTGGGAATCCCAAAACCATCCTCAAAATATAGAGAACTGAACAGCCCTGTAGCTCACCCCGATCGCGTTCAGGGCCGCGCGCATGGCCGGGCGACTGAAGTGCGGGAACCTGGAC
>JANLPL010000345.1:0-9904 GCA_031367195.1 Bradyrhizobium sp. | reverse complement strand
GTTGCCTACTCTACGAACTCATCCCCAACATGCCGGAACAGAGGTTGCGGCCCCTGATCGAAAAATACGCGGAATTACTCAACCAAAACAGCATCTTCACACAAACCTTCGGCCTCGTCTAAAATGAGGGGATGCATGAGGATGCTCACCGCAATTATTTGTCAAATATCAAATCAATGATAAAGAAAAGACTGAATCTTGATCTGCTCGACATTAGAGAATAGTTGGCCGCCTAGGGCAGCTCGCGTCTACCCCTTCGGCCGCTTGTCGATCACCCGCCGCGCCTTGCCCTCCGAGCGCGGCAACGCGCCGGGCTCGCAGACAACCACCCGCGCGCTGACGCCCACCGCGCTCTTGACGTGATGCGCCAACTCCCGCGCCGCCGCTTCTCCGGCGGGAGCGCCCGGCGCCGCCTCCACCCGCACGGTCATTTCGTCGAGCCGCCCTTCCCGCGTCAGCTCGATTTCGAAATGCGGCGCGAGGCCCGCCACCTTCAGCACCTGCTCCTCGATCTGGGTCGGAAACACATTGACGCCGCGCAGGATCATCATGTCGTCGCTGCGGCCGGTGATCTTCTCCATTCGCCGCATCGTGCGCGCCGTCCCGGGCAGCAGCCGCGTCAGATCGCGCGTGCGGTAGCGGATCATCGGCAGACCTTCCTTGGTCAGCGTGGTGAACACGAGTTCGCCGATCTCGCCATCAGGCAACACGCGCCCCGTCGCGGGATCGATGATCTCGGGATAGAAATGATCCTCCCAGATATGCAGACCGTCCTTGGTCTCGACGCATTCGTTGGCGACGCCTGGCCCCATGATCTCGCTGAGGCCGTAAATGTCGACGGCGTGCATGTCGAACGCCTGCTCGATCTCAGCCCGCATCGCATTGGTCCAGGGCTCGGCGCCGAAAATGCCGACGCTGAGTGAAGTCTCGCGCGGGTCGACGCCTTGGCGGCGGAACTCGTCGAGGATCGACAGCATGTAGGACGGCGTCACCATGATGATGCGCGGCTGAAGATCGACGATCAACCGAACCTGTCGCTCGGTCATGCCGCCGGAGACGGGGACCACGGTGCAGCCGAGCCGCTCGGCGCCGTAATGCGCGCCAAGACCCCCGGTGAACAGGCCGTAGCCATAGGCGATATGCACGATGTCGCCGCGCCGGCCGCCCGAGGCGCGGATCGAGCGGGCGACGAGATCGGCCCAGTTTGAAATGTCGCGTTCGGTGTAGCCGACCACCGTCGGCTTGCCTGTCGTGCCCGACGAGGCGTGCAGCCGCACGATTCTCTCGCGCGGAACGGCGAACATGCCGAAGGGATAGTTGTCGCGCAGATCGCCCTTCACCGTGAACGGGAACTTGCAAAGCTCTTCCAACCGGCGCAAATTCTCCGGCCGCACGCCGGCCGCGTCGAAGCGGGCGCGGTAGAACGGCGAGTTCTCGTAGGCGTGGTTCAGCGACCAGCGCAGCCGTTGCAGTTGCAAAGCGGCGAGTTCGTCGCGCGAGGCTTGCTCGATCGGCTCCAGATCGCCCGGACTCGGCGCGAGATCCTCCAATGTCTTCTCCCCTGATCCTTCAAGCCGGCCCGGGAATGGCGCGGCAATGGCCGCGAAACTCGGCAATTCGCCCGCCCGCCTGATTGCTCACCGTGACATCGTAAACGCCGCCGCGGCCGCGAAGGTGCACCTCGTGAGCGCGCGCCGTCAACACGTCGCCAACCTCAGCGGGCTCCAGAAAGCTGATCGCGCCCTGCGCGGCGACCATGCGCTGGTTGCGGCTGTTGCAGGCGAAGGCGAAGGCGGAATCGGCCAATGTGAAGACATAGCCGCCGTGACACATGCCATGGCCATTCGCCATCTCGGGCCGGATCGTCATTTCGATGACCGCCGCGCCGGGGCCGATCTCGACCAGCCGCATACCCAAAGCTTGCGAGGCGCGGTCGCTCGCCCACATCGCCGCAGCAGCGGCTTGCGCCACAGCCTGCGGGTCGTCGCGCGAGGGGTCGGGCAAGGTCAAGCCGGCTGCGTAACGGCGGTCGGCGCAGCCGCGTCGGCGGAGATCCACGCCGGGCCGGCCACCACCGTCGGGCACACCAGCGAGGCGAAACGCGGCCCCAGCTTGTTGCGTCCGTTCAGCAGCGCGCGGAAGGCGACATAGGCGTCCAGCGTCACGCGCGCGAGCGACAGCAACTGGCCGGGCTCGCGCGCCAAAGAGTCCAGCACCGACGCAAGCGCGACCGAGCCGTCCGGCTGGAGGCCCGAATGCACCGCCGGCGGCAGTTCGCGCTCCAGCGGATCGGCGACGACCCGCACGGCGGCGAAGGGAACGCCCAGCTCACGCGCCAGCGTCGCCGCCTGAAATGATTCCATGTCAACTGCGCAAGCCCCGGTGCTCGCCTGTAAATGGCGCTTCTGATGCGGGCGGCGCACGGGCGCGGGCACGCTGACGATGTCGCCCACCTCAGCGCGCGGCAGCCGCTCGACGAGCCGCGTCATCCACGCCTCGTCCGCGGCAATGCGCTGCGCGCCGGCGGAAACGCCCGTCGCCACGATCCAGTCGCCCGGCCTCATATGCGGCAACAGGCCGCCGGCAATGCCGAAACTGACGATCGCCGGGGCGCCGGAGAACACGGCGTGGCGAATCGCGGGCGCACGCAAGCCCACATTGCCGCCACATGCGAACACGCTGACCCCCGGCGCCGAGGCGATCCTGGCTTCGGCGCGCATTCCTGTGATGACGATCAACGCGGTCCCCCGGGAAACATCCCAAGTTAGCTCTATAAGTTCGCGTGCTCAAGCGTGAACATCGCGCTGCGTAGCTTTGTCAAGCGCCGCTCATGTAAACATTGGGGGTGCGTCGTATTAGTTGGGACGAATCACGCCTTTCTTGAGAATGATATTTCCGTAAAGTCTGCGCTCGGCGGTGGCGACGACCGCGAAACATTGCGCCGCCTTGGCATAGAAAGCATAGCGCTCCAACGAAGCCAGCGTGAATTTCGTCCCTTCGCGCCGCGTCACGATGTCCCGGAATTCCGCGAAGATGGGTTGCTCCTGCTCCGGCGCGCCGACCACCTGCATCCGCCAGCACGCCTCGGGCGTGAAATCGTCGAGCGGCATCAGGCTGAGAATGGCGTCGAGCGTGCGCGTCGCATCGACGCCGTCGAGGCGCACGACGCGCGGGCCTTGCGAATAGGCGGGAAAATTGGCGTCGACGATGGCGATCTCGTCGCCATGACCCATCTGGCGCAAGACCTGCAGCAGATCGGCGTTCAAAATCGGATCGATGTGTTTGAGCATACGGAAACATCCAATCTGCGCGGATTTGGCGCGAGAGAGAGCCTAGCGCGGCGTGGGCGCGTCGGCGCGCAGCAAGCCCTGCGACTTCAGATCACGCCACAGCGCGCCGGGGATCTTGGTTTGCAACATCTGGGCGTTGCGACGCACCTCGCTCGCCTTCTGCCCGCCCGGAATCACGCTGACGATGGCGGGATGGCTCAAGGGAAAACGCAGCGCGGCTTCGGCCAGTTTCACGCCATGCGCCTTGCACACCAACTCGATGCGGCGCACACGGTCGAGTATGTCTTTCGACGCCGGGGCATAGTTGTAGTGGGCGCCGGGCTTTGGGCCGGTCGCGAGAATGCCGGAATTGAACGGCCCGCCAATCACGACTCCGATGTGTTTTTCGACGCAATAGGGGAGAAAGCTGGTCAGCGCTTCCTGCTCCAGCAACGTATAGCGCCCGGCGAGCAGGAACAGGTCGAAATCGCCCTCGCGCGCCAGCCGCTCGGCGATCTGCCATTCGTTGATGCCGGCGCCGAACGCCTTGATCGCGCCCTGCTCGCGCAACTCCAACAACGCGCGATAGCCGCCGCTCATGAATTCGCGGATGCGCGCATCCGCTGCTTCCGCGCTGCCATGGGTGAAAATATCCACGTCATGCGCATAGACCACGTCGATATGATCGAGGCCGAGGCGCTCCAGAGAAAACTCGATCGAGCGCATGACGCCGTCGCGCGAATAGTCGTACACTTCCCTGCGCGAGGGCGTTTCGAAGAACGCGTTGGAGCGCGTCTTCTCCGCCGGCGGACAAAGTTGCAGCAGACGACCAATTTTGGTTGATAGCAGATAGGACTCGCGCGGCTTGGCGCGCAGGAAACCGTTGATGCGGGTCTCCGACAGGCCAAGGCCATAGAGCGGAGCGGTGTCGTAGTAGCGACAGCCTTCCGACCACGCCATGTCGAGCGTGGCGCGCGCCTCCTTCTCGGTCATCGGTCGATAGAGATTGCCCAGCGGCGCCGCGCCGAAACCGAGTTCGGTGAAGGCGAGTTCGGCGCCGCCGCGCGCTTTGAATTTGCGCTTGCGAATGGTGTGTCCGGATCCCGGCCCAGGCATGTCCCCCGCCCCTTTTTTTCGCCGACTTCGCGGCCGATTGAAAATAAGCTTACAGCAGGCTGTGCGGTAACGTAAGAGCCCGACTAAGGGCCAAGCCGGCGCCACGGCTCGCGCTCCAGTTGTTTCAGATAGTCGTCGAGCCTGGCGAGCGCCGGGTCATCGGAGTCCTTCTCCGCCAGGCTTTCGCGCAGCTTTCTCAGTCCTTCCATCGCGGTCCGACGGTAGCTCGGCATCGCCTGGAGCGAACGTTTGGTGTGGTCGATCGCGCGATCGACGATTTCGTCTAGTATGCTCACAGTTCCTCGGCCCGTTGGCTGTCCACGAGCGAGGGGCGCGCAAGGCGAAGTCCGCTTACGTAAAATATAACCCGCGCCAAAACGGGGCGCTTTACGCCAAGGGTCCGGGCATTTAACCCGCCGAGCCCAGTGCGGTTTCATGTAAAGAGCGTTGAACGCCGGTTAACTTCTTTGCGCTAACGTTAAGAAAGAGTTCGTGTCTGCCGTAGCGTTTGGCGTCAATTCCCATGGGTGCGGGACAATTAAAAATCCACGCGGCGCAATGTTCGCGCTTGCGCTGGTGTTCGGTTTCCATGCTGGCGCTGGCGCTGGCGACGGGAATAGCGCCCGCGCGCGCGGCGAGCGGCTACGTCGGCGATTTTTCGCTCGCCGCCCCGGCGCCGGACTA
The DNA here is from genome assembly GCA_031367195.1 of Bradyrhizobium sp. Lineage (GTDB taxonomy): Bacteria > Pseudomonadota > Alphaproteobacteria > Rhizobiales > Beijerinckiaceae > Roseiarcus. The sequence goes on along the minus strand of JANLPL010000345.1, from coordinate 4,835 downwards.
TGCCAACAGCGGCCCGACGGTATGGACCGGCGCGCATGATTATTCCCACATCAGCAATCCCGCCGGCGCGTCGATCCTCAACGAGGGGCAGGCGAGCGGCGCCGTGGTCGGCAATGCGGGCGTCATCCGCAATGCACCGGCCGCGACCTGGAGCGGCGATCTCGGCGTCGGGGCCAACACGGCGGGCGCTGAGGTCGTCAACGAGGGCCAGTGGCGCGGCGCGCTCAACAATGCCGGCGGCGGCGTCGATAATTCGGGAACGGCGGCCTCGGTCAACAATGCGTCCGGCGTATTCGCCAACGAGGGGACGATCGCGGGCGATGTCGCCAATAGCGGTCAGGCCGCCAATAGCGGTGATATCGCGGGGCGGGTGACGAACAGGTCGCAATTCGTCAACAACGCCGCCGGCGTGGTCGGCGGCGGGCTGGTCGACGGCGGCTCGACCAGCAACAATGGCGTCATATCCGGCGGCGTGACGGAAGGCGGCGCTTTCACCAACAATGCGAGCGGGCGCGTAACGGGCGGCTTCGCGCTCAACTCCGGCTCGGCGGTCAACAATAGCGAGATCGACGGCGGCGCGAGCGTGGCCGCCGGATCGTTCGTGAACAACGGCGTGGTGAAGGGCGGCGCGACCGTTTCCGGCGCGGCGGCGACGCTCACCGTCAACGGAATCATCGCCGGCAAGACGACGGTGACGGCCGGCAGCCTCGTGGTCAATTCGGCGGGAGTCATCGCCGGCGATGTCGCCAACGCCGGCGCCTTTGACAATTCCGGCGCGGTGCACGGCGGCCTCGCCAACAGCGGCGCCTTCGTCAACGAAAGCGCCGGCGCGATCGACGGCTTCGTGCGCCAGAGCGGCGGCCAGACCACCAACAACGGCGTCATCAAGCGCGACGCCGCCTTTCTCGGCGGCGGAACAGTCAACAATGGCGCCATCGACGGCGCGGTGAAGATCGGCGCCAAGGCCTCGATGATCGACAATGGCGTGATCGCCGGCGCGACGGTCAACCAAGGCGCCTTCACCGAAAACGCCACCGGCGTACTGAAGGGCCGGCTTCTGAACCTCGGTCAGGCGACGATCAACGGCGATGTCGCGCAGGGCGCGACCAACCGGGGCGAACTCGTCGTCAACGCCGCGGGCCGGATCGAGCACGGCCTCGTCACCGACGGCGGATCAACCAAAAACGCGGGAATCGTCACAGGCGGGGCGGTCGTGCGATCGGGCCTGCTCGTGACAAGCGGCGAGATCGACGGCGGCCTGCGCGACGCCGGCCTCGTCCAGGCCACCGGCGTGATCTCCGGCCCGATTTCGATCACCGGCAAACTGGTGGTCGGCGACGGGACGCCGACCGGCGCCAAGCTGACGATCGCGCCCGGCTCGACGTTGAGCGGCGTCGTGACCATTCCCGTCGATCTCGCGACCGGCCAGGCGAACTTTCTCGCCGCCAAGGGCGCATCGCTCGCCGCCGCCAGGCTCGACCTCACGGGCCATTTCGCCAACCCCGGCGGCGCCTATTGGGCGAAGCTGAGCCTTTCCGATTCGCCCATCGCGCTAACCCCCGACGCCAAAGCGGCGCTCGCGGCGGCGAGCGGACCGCTCTATGTCTATTCCGCGGACGGCGCCGGCCTCGTGCAGACGATCAATCCGGGCCTCGGCGTCACCGCCGCGCAGATCGCAACCGCCGCGATCGAGGCTTTCGCGCTGGCGCTCGGTCCCCCGCCGTCCGAGTTCCAACGCGCGCCCGCCAACCCTTCGCCCAATCTCGGCGCGGGATCGATCTGGACGCGCGGGTTTGGCGCTTCGTTGGCGCTGTCGGGCGAGAATAACGCGGGGAGCGGGCCGGCGTTCGATCCGACGCGGCTTTCCACCCGGCTCGCCGGCGGCGAACTCGGGCTCGAATACGGCCTGCACAATATCCAGAACTCCGGCATGAGCTTGCGGCTTGGGCTGGAGGGCGGCGCGGGCCGCGCCAGCGTCGCCGATCGCGCCGGATCAGGCGCATCGGGAATCGTCACGCTGCCGTTCGTCGGCGCCTATGCCGGCCTGAGCGGCAATGGTTTCACCGGCAGCGTCGAGGCCCGCTATGTCGGGCTGCGGATGCAACTGACCGATGCGCCGCTCGCCGTTTTCGGCCAGAGCCAACGCGCCTCCGGCATGATGTATGCGGCGCAGGCGAGCTATCACCTCGCGCTGGGGCCCCTGTTCGTCGAACCCGAGGCCGGCGTGACCACGACGCGCCTGGCGGTGGCCAACGAGGCGACCAATGTCGGCGAGCTCTCGTTCGGCTCAGGCCGCCTCACGCTCGGCCATTTCGGCGTGAAATTCGGCGGCGATTTCACCACCGGCGCGCTCGCGTGGAAGCCCTATGTGTTGGCGAGCCTTTGGCGCGAAGGACGCGGCGGCGCGACGATTTCAGTGCCCAACGGCCCAACGATCGCGTCGACCGCGCTTGCGAAGTTTGAGCAAGTCGGCCTTGGCGTCAGCGCGACGCTGGCGCATAGCGGCTTTTCCGGATTCGCGCAGGCGCAATGGGCGTTGGGGCCGAAAATTTCCGGACTTGTGGCGACCAGCGGGCTGCGGTTCGACTTCTAATCCGGCTCTGCGATGGTGAGCTTGTGGCCCTCGCAATCGCAGGCCGCCATGCGCGGGCCGACATCGCGTAGTTCCGCCTCCAGGCACTCCACTTCGAGCCGAACAATCGCGCCGTCGCCGAAGCTGAGGAACACGAGGCCCGAGGGATCGTCCGTCTTTTCGAACGTGACGCCAAGCAGGTTACGGACCTTGTCCGCCTCGGTGTCGAGGCCGAGATGCGACACTTTCAGAACGCGGTCGAACCGCAGCACCGCGCCGACCCGCTGTTCGAGCGCGTGCTTGGCCCCAATCCAGTCGTAACGCAGCGCGCCCATCACGAAACGCTTCTGCTGCGGCAAATAGGTCATGTCCGGACGCCGCACGCAGGCGTCCTGCGCGTGGGCGGAGATCACGCTCAATCCCTCGCGGTCGAGCGCATGGAGCTTGAGATCGACGGGCTTGTTGGACATGTCAGCCCGTCAGTCGTTCGATGTCGGCCCCGCAGGCGCCGAGCTTCTGCTCCAGCGCCTCAAAGCCGCGGTCAAGGTGATAAACGCGATTGACCATGGTCTCGCCTTCAGCCGCCAGCGCCGCGATCACGAGGCTGACCGAGGCGCGCAAATCGGTCGCCATCACCGGGGCGCCTTGCAGATGTTCTACACCCTCGACGATCGCCGTGTCGCCTTCGAGCCGGATCTTGGCGCCGAGGCGGGCGAGTTCCTGCACATGCATGAAGCGGTTCTCGAAGATCGTCTCGGTGATGCGCGAGGAGCCCTTCGCCCGTGTCATCAGCGCCATGAACTGCGCCTGAAGGTCGGTCGGGAAACCGGGGAACGGCGCGGTCGAGACATCGACCGGCGCGATGCCGGCGCCGTTGCGCCTGACGCGGACGCCGCGATTCTCAGGCGTGATCTCCGCGCCGGCCTGCGCCAGCGCGTCGAACGCCTCCTGCAACAGGTCGGGCGTGACGCCTTCCAGCAGCACGTCGCCCCCGGTCATCGCCACCGCCGTGGCGTAGGTGCCGGCTTCGATCCGGTCGGGCAGCACGCAATGATGCGCGCCATTGAGCCGGGCGACGCCGGTCACCTCGATCTCGGGCGTGCCGGCGCCGGAGATACGCGCGCCCATCTTGATCAGGCAGTCGGCGAGGTCTTTCACCTCCGGTTCGCGCGCGGCGTTGCGGATCAGGGTCGAGCCCTTGGCCATCACCGCGCCCATCAGCGCGGTATGGGTGCCCCCGACGGTCACTTTCGGGAACACGATCTCACCTCCGATCAGCCCCTTGGGCGCGGTGGCGTGGGCGTAGCCGCCCTCGATGGCGATATGGACGCCGAGCTTTTCCAGCGCCATCAACAGGAGATCGACCGGCCGCGTGCCGATCGCGCAGCCGCCGGGTAACGAGACCCGCGCCTCACCCATGCGCGCCAGAATCGGCGCGATGACCCAGAAGCTCGCCCGCATCCGCGACACGAGTTCGTAGGGAGCCGTCGTGTCGACGATGGTTTTGGCGCGCAAATGAGCTGTCTGGCCGGCATTGGCGTTCTCGCCGCGCCGCTTGCCGTCGACGGAGTAGTCGACGCCCTGATTGCTGAGGATGCGGACGAGCTGGTGCACGTCGGCCAGTCGCGGCAGGTTTTCCAGCGTCAGCGTCTGATCGGTCAGCAGCGAGGCGATCATCAGCGGCAGCGCCGCGTTCTTCGCCCCCGAGATCGGAATCTCACCCTTAAGCTCAGCGCCGCCGCGAATTCTAATGCGATCCATCAGGGCTTCCTTTGGGCTCTGGCGTCGAGGGCGCGGGCGCCTCTTGCGCCGCGCGACGCCGCTGCGCCTTCCGGCGTTTGAGGTTTTCCCGCAAGGCCTCGGCGAGCCGCTCCCGCCGCCGCTCGACCACCGCATCGCGTTCCGCGCCCATGCGCTCAAAGCCCCTGTCGTCGTCGCTCCATAGGCCGCAAGGGACGGAGGGGCAAGCGCAAAGGACAATGCGAGGTAACCGGGAGGGCCGGGTGCGGAGTTACAGCTACATCCCCGGAATCGCCATGATCTCCACGACCTCGATCCAGGCCCCCGGAACTTGCAGATGCGGGAAATCCTTGCCGAACATCGCGGTTGCCGCGGTGTGGCTTTCCGCCTGCACGATGGAATAACCGCCCATTTCGTTGCGGACGTCGCTGACGCCGGAGGCGTTGACGCGTTTTGTCGCTCCCAACGGCGCGCCGCCGTCGACAAGCGCGGACTGGTTCTCGGTCATCCACTTCATCCACGC
>JANLPL010000333.1:0-5636 GCA_031367195.1 Bradyrhizobium sp. | reverse complement strand
GCGCTGCTCGTCACCGGCCTGTTCACGTTGTGGCCGGGAAGAATTATGCACAAAGTGATCTTTGGCGGTTGAAACGGGCCGCTGGGACACCATCTTTTTAATCGGCGCATCATCACGACGAATCTTGATGTTTCAATCCGTCTGTGGCAAGAGGCCGCCGTCCCCACAACCTAGTCCGGATAAAGATGTCGTTCCTGAACTCGCATAAGTTTCAGGATCGTCAGGAAGCCGCCGCCAAGGCCCGCAAGGCCATGGCGGAGAAATTTCTGGCGCGTCCGAAGTACGATCCCAACGATCCCGCCGTGATCGCTCGCGAAGCCGAGCGTCGCAGAATACTTGAAACCCGCGCCGAGCGCGAAATCGAGCGCGCCAAGCGCAAGGCGGAACAAGAGGCCGCCGACGCTTTGCGTAAGGTCGCCGACGAAGCCGCGCGCCAGGAGCAATTGCTCCTGGAAGTGGCCGCCCGCCAAGAAGCGGACGCCTCGCAGCGCGCCGAGCTTGAGCGTGTCGAGTTCGAGAAGAAGCTCGAACGCGATGCGCGCTACGCCGCGCGCAAGGAACGCAAGAAGAAGAAACTCAGCGTCGCCGAGCGCTGGGGCCGCTAAACCGAGGCCGCGTCATGGCGAATCGTCCGCTCAAACTGGGGCTCGCAGGCCTCGGAACGGTCGGCGCCGCTTTGGCGCGTCTTATTGCCGCCCGACGTGACGACTTTGCCGAGAGGACAGGCCGCTCGCTGGAGATCGTCGCCTTTAGCGCGCGCAGCCCCGGCGACCGCGGTCTGCCGCTCGGCGGCGCCCGGTTCCACCCAGATGCGCGGGAGATGGCGGCGAGCGCCGACATCGACGTGTTGGTCGAACTGATCGGCGGTGCGTCCGGGCCCGCCTATGAGGCCGTGCGCGCGGCGCTGACGCGCGGCGTTCACGTCGTCACCGCCAACAAGGCGATGTTGGCCGCGCAGGGCGTGGAACTCGCCGAAATCGCGGAGAAGTCCGGCGTCGCGCTCGCCTACGAGGCGGCGGTCGGGGGCGGCGTGCCTGTGATCAAGACGCTGCGTGAGGCGCTGGCGGGCAACCGCATCCGGCGCGTGAGCGGCATACTCAACGGCACCTGCAATTTTATTCTCTCCAAGATGGAGACGGAACGGCTATCGTTCGACGTCTGCCTGAATGAGGCGCAGCGGCTAGGTTATGCCGAGGCGGATCCCACCTTCGACGTCGGCGGTTTCGATACCGCGCACAAGTTGTCGATCCTGGCCGCGCTCGCCTTTGGCGCCAGGATCGACGCCGAGGCGGTGTCGGTCGAGGGGATCGAGAGCATCACGCTCGCCGATCTCGCGGCGGCCGACGATCTCGGCTTTCGCATCAAACTGCTGGGCGTGGCGCAGCGCACCGATCACGGCGTCGAGCAGCGCGTGCATCCGACCATGGTGGCGAAAACGACGCCGCTGGCGCAGACGATGGGCGTGCTCAACGGCGTCACCATCGACGGCGACGCGGTGGGCGCCCTGACGCTGGTAGGGCCGGGCGCGGGCGGCGGCGCCACCGCCTCGGCGGTGGCGGCCGATCTCGCCGACATCGCGCGCGGGATTGTCGCGCCGGCGTTCGGTCGGCCGGTCGCCGCGCTCGCGCAGGCCGAACGCGCTTCGATACAGCGCCACGAGGGCGGCTATTATGTGCGTCTCAGCGTGCTCGACAGGCCGGGTTCGATGGCGGTCATCGCGCGGCGCATGGCGGATCGGGCGATCTCGCTCGAATCGATCGTGCAAAAACGCGCTTCCGGCGATGCGAACGCCTACGTCTCGGTGGTGATCGTCACCCACGCGACGACGGAAACGTCGATTCGCGACGCTTTGGCGCTGACGCTTCAAGACGGCGTGGTGCGCGAAAAGCCGCAGGTCATCCGCATCGAACGGCCTTGAAGCTCACAGAGTAGGGCTGACGTCGGTCCAGGCAGCGTCGGGATATTCGGAAAATTCGACCACGAGACCGTCGCGGAAGCGGAAGAAATCGATGAAATCGCACTGGTAGCGCCGCCCGGTGTCGCGCCGTCGGCCGACCGCCGTGCGATGAACCACGGCGCGGTCGCCGTCGATCGCGATCTCGTGCAGCACGGAGACGATGTTCTCCAGCGCATCGGCGTTTTTACGCAGGACAGCCGCCACGTTCTGCCGCCCGTGAATGGGCGCGGCGACGCCGGTCCAGAAGCCATTCGAGGGGAACGCGACATCGGGGGCGAGATATTCGACTATCGCGTCGATATCGCCTTGCGCCCATTTGTCGAAAATCAGCCTTATGCGCCGCTCGATCTGATCACGATCGAGATCGCCAATGCGTCTCAAGGCGTCCTGGCTAAGCACGGCGCCGCTCCGTTGCTTGGTTCGCTCTGGCTATGAGTAGGCCAGGCGGCTGTCATCGGCAAGTCACAATAGTCAGGCGGGGTCATGCGTCGCAAATCCGCTGACCAGGGCGAGCGCGACGAGCGCGAGCGCAAACTCGGCCAGCGTTCCCGCCGCCAGCGCGCGGGCGGCGTGCGCGCGGCGGCCAGCTTGGGGCGAAAATACATAGCGATTGAGCAGCGCCAGTCCCGTCATCGCGGCGAAAACGCCGACTTTGGCGGCCCACCCGACCCGATAGGGGCTCAAGAGCGGCCAGGGAAGCCTTTGCGTCGTCACGGCGATATTGAGAATTCCGGTCAGGAACAGGCCGGGCACGGCAAGGTGGCCGCGGCGGGAGAAGCGCATCATCGCAATCAACGCCTCGCGCCGCTCAGGGGCGCGGGCGAGAATTCGCAGGCAGGCGAGGAAGGGGAGCAGCCCGCCCAGCCAAAAGGCGACGCACAGCAGATGCAGGGCGCCGTTGAGCCGATGCGCGAACCCGAGCGCACCGGTCTGCATCGCCGCGTGGCCGACCCGCGCAAGGCTCGCCGTCGCCGCGCCGGCCGCGAGCAGGGGCGCGCGCCAGCGGGGGCTGGGAAAGATCGTGAGGACGACGAGCCCGGCGAGCAAAGCGAGGCGGGCGCTGTACACGGCGCCGAAGGCGGTATCGCCGAGCACTTCGGTCAAGACGCCGAAGCTTGGCGGCTCGCCCGCCATGTCGCGCGCGACCAGCGCCGCCCAGGCCACCGCGCTCGCCAGCGCGAGCAGGGCGAGCATCGGCGCGGATTTGCACAGCGCCGGCGTCAGATCCGGCCGCTGGGCGGTAGAGGCGCCAGCGCGCCGACGTAGAACAGCGCGCCCGATAGGCTGAGCAGCGACGCGAAATGGCAAAGGCGCGCGAGCGCGAGCCCGGCACCCATCGCTTTACATTCACATCCCCTTCATGTCGTGTCCGCCCGACGGCCCCGCCGCGCCGATCGGCAGCACCGGCATATCGACGGCGATTGATCCTGCGTGCGCGAAGGTGAGCGTCGCCTTGACGGTTTCGCCCTAGATCAGGGGATGCTTCATGTCGACGAACATCAGGTGATAGCCGCCCGGCGCCAGCTTCAGCGTGGAATGCGCGGGAATATCCAGGCCGCCCGTGACCTCGCGCATTTCCATCACGCCGTTGCTCGCTTTCATCTCGTGCAATTCGGCCTTGGCGAAATCGACGGCGACGGCGGTGAGCCGATCCGCGCTCGCGCCGTCGTTGCGGATCGTCAGATAGCCGGCGCCGACCTGCGCGCCCTTCGGCGTCGCGCGGGCGAAGGCGTTTTGCACGGCGATGTCGCCCGCCCTGGCGGGCGCGGCCGCCAGCAGGAAGGCCAACAGGGCGGTCGAGACAAAGACATTCATGGGGTTAGCTCCTTCGGATTGAGGCGGGGTTTCATTTCACGGTGAAATCGAATTCGCCCTGCGTGCGGTGCATGTCCACCGAAACGGCGCGCCATTTGACGGTGTGGGCTCCCGGCGCGAGCGTCTTGCCGAGCCTGACGACCAGCGTTTTGTCGTTGCCCGGCGCAACGCTTGGCCGACCCACGGCTTGCGCCGCGCCGCTGGCGCTCACCACCGTGACGCCGCAGAATTTCGGCTCCACGCCTTCAGAGAAGGTGAGCCGGATTTCGCCGGGCGGCGAGACCGTCGCGCCGACCGGCGGCGAGGCGCTCTGCAATTGGGCATGGGCGAAGGCGGCGCCCGCGTCCGCGAAAACGAAAGCGGCGGCAAGGAATATCCGTTTCATCGCTTTCCTCCGAAAATGGGTTTGCCCAGCGTCTCGGGCATCAGATCATCGAGATAGAAATGCAATTCGCCGACGCCGCCGACCCCTCTGCCGCTCGCCGCATTGATCGGCAGCACCACATCGAGCGCGAATTGCCAGGAGTCGGCCGCGTAGATGACGCCGGGTTGGATCGTTCCCGTCGTCACGGTGGGTCCGGCGAAGTTGGCGACGAGGCGAGAGAAAGTGAATTCCGTGATCGGAATCAGGCGTTTCAGGAAGGCATTGTCGATCTGCGCGACGTTGGCGTTGAAATAGGGCAGGCTATACTGGATCGCGAAGCCCCAGTTGAAGTTGTAAGCGTTCTGCACGCCGTTGGTCCACAGCCGGTCCGGCACGTCTTCGCTGAATTCCGTTGTGAGGGCGATCGGGCGCAAAATGTTCAGCGACTTCGGCAGACCGCCGAAGCCTAGGGCGGCATTGAGCGTGGGCGAATAGGTGTTGAAATCCGCGCCCATGCCGTTGGTGTAGGTCTTGCCGATGTCGGCGTTGAGCCCGATCGAGCCCATGAACTCGGCTTGCGGGATGCAGAAGAAATTGTATTTCGCGCCGAGCCCGAGATCGCTTCGGCCCCATCCTTGGCCGTTCAGGAAGGTCGCGCCGTTGGAGATCGACAGGCCGAAACCGGGGAAGATCGTTTTCGTGTAGCTGAAGCTGATGTCCGCTTCGTTGACGCCGTCGCCGTTGCCGGGGAGGTAGGCTATCGTCGGCAGCGCGATCTCGTCGCCGACACCGGGATCGTCGATGCCGAGCGTGGCGGGGAAGACGCGCGAGCCGCAGACGGTGTGGGCGTAGGCGGCGCGGGGCGTCGAGCCGGCGCACACGAGCGCCAGCGCCGCCGCGAGGGCGGAGTAGAATCGGATAGACATGAGAAGTAACCTTTCGAGCCGTGATGGAACGGAGATTTCGGTTCGATCAGGTCAGGGAAGGCGGGCCGCGCGCGAGCGAAAAGCCTGGGAAATCAGCCGTGCGGACGCGCGGGTTGGAGGGGAACGGGAGCCTGGTTTCGGCGACCCGGTCGGGTTCGGCGATACGTGCGAGCGGGGGCGGGTCGAGCGCGGCCACGTCGGCGACGAGCCGGCACAGCGGGCATTGGTCGTGGCAATCGGTCGCCCCCCCGGAGCCATCGACCTGGGCGCAAACGACAACTCCTGGCCCGAGCAGCGCCGTTAGTTCGCGCGCGGCCGAACGGGCGTCGGCAGCGCGCATATCGGGCGCGGCGACGACAAGGCTTTGCGAGAGCAGGGCAAAGGCGGCAAGCCACATACCGACGCGGGCGAACAGCCCGCTCAACCCCTGCCGCTTTCGATCGCCGGCGCGTCGCAACGCGTCTCCCCCAGTCCCGCCATCGCCACGCTTAGCCGGTCGCGTCATCAAGTCAACGCGAGCGCGGCGCGCTTTGCCTCGCGAGGCGTCGTCGTCTCACTTACTGCGCAAATGTTC
>JANLPL010000319.1:0-5497 GCA_031367195.1 Bradyrhizobium sp. | reverse complement strand
GCGTGGAGAAGACGTGAGCGGCGGTCTTGGGGTCGAGATTGCGGGTGGGCTCGTCGGCCAGCAGCACGCGGGGGGCGTTGGCGAGCGCGCGCGCGATCGCCACCCGCTGCTGCTCGCCGCCCGACAATTCCGAGGGGCGATGATGCGCGCGGGGCTGGAGGCCGAGGAAGGACAAAAGCTCCATAGCGCGCGCGCCCGCTTCCGCGCGCGACAGGCCGGCGATCATCTGCGGCAGGACGATGTTGTCCTGCGCGGAGAATTCCGGCAGCAGATGATGGAACTGATAGACGAAGCCGATATGCGAGCGCCGCAGCGCGGTGCGGGCATTGTCGGACATCTGCGAGGTCGACTGGCCCGCGACATAAACTTCGCCCGTATCCGGCGTCTCCAGCAGCCCGGCGATATGCAGCAGCGTCGATTTGCCGGCGCCCGAAGGCGCGACCAAAGCCACCGACTCGCCCGGCCATAGCGCGAGTTCGGCGCCGGCGAGCACGACCACCGTCGCCTCGCCGTCGCCATAGCGGCGCGAGAGATTGTTGAGGTGAAGCGCCGGCGTTTTATTCATAACGCAGCGCCTCGACTGGATCGAGCCGCGCCGCGCGCCAGGCGGGATAGATCGTCGCCAGCAGGGACAACACCAGCGCCATCGCCACCACCGCCAGCACGTCGGGCGTCTGGATGCGGCTTGGCAGGCCCGGCAGATTATAGACCTCGGCCGGGAACAGGTTCATTCCCGTCACCCAACTCAGGAAACGCCGCAGCGGCTCGACATTATGCGCCACGATCAGGCCGACAATCAGGCCGACGAAGACGCCGGCGAAGCCGATCGCCGCGCCGGTGATGAAGAAGATGCGCAGGATCGCGCCGCGCGTCGCGCCCATCGTGCGCAGCACCGCGACGGCGCGCGCCTTGTCCTGCACCAGCATGATGAGGCCGGAGATGATGTTGAGCGCAGCCACCAGCACGATCAGCGACAGGATGACGAACATCACCGAGGCCTCGACCGCCAGCACGTCGAAGAAGGTGCGGTTGGTTTCGCGCCAGTCGGTGTCGATCATCGGCCGCCCCTCGGCCTTTGATATCGCGGGCTTGAGCTGGTCGATATGATCGGGGTCGTCGACATAGACCTCGATCACATTGGCCTGTCCGTCGAGGTTGAAGAACCCCTGCGCCTCCGCGATCGGCATGAAGATGAACGAGCCGTCGAAATTCGCCATGCCGACCTTGAAGATCGCCGCGACATTGTAGGATTTCAGCCGCGGCGTGACGCCGAACGGGGTCTGCGCGCCATGCGGCGTGATCAGCGTGATCTGATCGCCGGCGCGCAGACTCAAATGCTCCGCGAGCTTGGCGCCGACCGCGACGCCTTGCCCCGCATCAAAACTGTCGAGCGAGCCTTGCGTGATATGGCCCGCCACGCCCGGCAGGCGCTTCAAGTCGGATTCCAGAATACCCCGCGCGAGCCCGCCGGACTGGCCAAAGGGCGAGGAGGCGAACACCTGGCCCTCGACGATCGGCAGAACAAGTTTCACGCCGGGAATTTTCGATACGCGCTCGGTCACGGCGGCATAGTCGGTGAGCGGGGTTTCGACGCCTTGCAGAAACAGGTGGCCGTTGAGGCCGATGATCTTATCCATCAGATCGAGCCGGAAGCCGTTCATCACCGCCATGACGACGATCAGCGCCGCCACGCCCAGCGCGATGCCGGCGAAGGAGAAGCCGGCGATTACCGAGATCGACCGCTTGGTGCGCCGCGCCCGGAGATAGCGGAACGCGATCATCCATTCGAAGGCGGAGAAGGCGCGGGTCGCTTTCGATGGCGCCGCAGCGGTTTCCTCGATGGTTAAAACCGTCACAGTTCGAGCTTCCCTTGCTTGGTGGAGCTCTCGCGCCTGGCCTTGCGGAAGACAGAAGAGTCGATCCAGGGCAAATGCGGTTTTGCGCCGCTCAAGAGCTCCTCAATGGTCAGGATTTGAATTTTTGCAAATTTTCCGTGCAGCGGGCTTTCATAGAAACCGGCGGCGGTCGCTTCCACGCGCATACGGGTGGTTGGGTCCTCCAAACTCAGGAACACGCCGACCTTTGCGGCTTCCCGGTCCACGGTGGCGATCAGGTCGTGGATCATGCCCACGCCGACATTGCCGCCGCCCTTGACGGATACGACGACTTTCTCTGTCATCTTGCCGTCCGGCTTGAAGTAGAGGTATCCGTCCACGCCGCCGTCGGCGCCTTTGCGTCCGCCCTTGAACGGCTGCGCCTCGATTGTGGAAAGCGCCCATAACTGGAACTGGTGCTTATCGTTCTCGGCAAGTTGACGTGCGCCGCCGATGTCCTTCGGGGCGCCGACGACATCGAACTTGCCTGCGGGAATGGCGTCAATCAGACGCCGGCGAATCAAAGTGACCGCCAAATGCGTGACATCGATTCCAATCCACCGCCTCTCCAGCTTTTCCGCCGCATGAACGGTTGTTCCGCAGCCGCAGAATGGATCGAGCACAAGGTCACCGGGATTGGAAGACGCGCTGAGTATTCGATCCAATAGCGCCAGGGGTTTTTGCGTCGGATAGCCCAGCGCCTCACGCGATCCCGACTGAATCGGGCGAATATCCGACCAGATGTCGCCGATAGGTGTGCCCTCCTGCTCGTCGAGATAGCGCTTAAGTCGCGGAACGGTCCCCGGCGTTGATTGAACAACGAGGCCGGCTTCATATGCCCGCTGCATACGTTCGCGGGTCCAGCGCCACACCCGCGTCACGCCCAAGAATTCGTAGGTAAGATTTGGCCGATCTTTGTTCGGATTCAGCAGATTATCGAGGCCGAAACGCCTGCCGTCGGCGCCTTTGTGTCGATAAAATTTATCCGTATAGTCCTCGTCGTGCACCAAGAAATGAGAGTTCCAAGTCCATTCATCCGACTTATGATAGCTTAGAATGACATCGTGATTTCGCGCAAATCTTCGCGTGGCTAGCCCTTTGGCGTTGGTGCGTTGCCAGATGATCTCATTCAAAATCGAGCCGCGGCCGAAGACAGCGTCAAGGACAAGCTTCAGATAGTGGCTGGCAACGGGATCGCAATGTAGATACAGCGACCCCGTCGGTTTCAAAACTCTATGCAATTCCAGCAGGCGCACCGCAAGCATGGAAACATAGGCCAGCATGTCGCCCTCCTTGAGGAAAGCGCGCAGCGCCCGCAGCAATTCGGACACGTCGCTATTTGCGCCATGCACGGCCTCGTCATAGGCTCTGGCGGCAGTTTCGCTCCAGTGCCAGGTATCGTCGAAAGCTTCGATCTGCGCCGTGCTTTTCTCGCCGGTGGGCGATTTGAAGAGAACGTTATACGTCGCGTTCGAGTTAAACGGTGGATCAAGATAAATAAGATCGACCGACTCGTTGGCGATATGCTCGCGCAATATGGGCAGATTATCGCCGTAAAACAGGCGGTTCATCTCACGTTTCCGCCCCGCCCAGCCGCGAAATCGCCGCCGCCACGCTGACCGTTTCGCGCTCGCCCGTGCGGCGGTTCTTCACTTCGACCTTGCCCTCGGCGAGGCCCTTGGGGCCGACGATGACGGCCCAAGGCAGGCCGATCAGGTCCATGGTCGCGAATTTGGCGCCGGGGCGCTCGTCGCGGTCGTCGTACAGCGTCTCGCGGCCGGCCTTGCCAAGCGCGGCGATGATCTGGCCGCAGGCGCCGTCGCAGGCGGCGTCGCCCACCTTCAGGTTGATCACGCCGACGTCGAACGGGGCTACCGCCTCGGGCCAGATCATGCCCGCATCGTCGTGATGGGCCTCGATCAGCGCGGCGGCGAGCCGGCTCGGGCCGATGCCGTAAGAGCCCATATGGACGATGTGCTCGCGCCCGTCGGGACCGTTGACCACCGCCTTCATCGGCTTCGAATATTTCGTGCCGAAGTAGAAGATGTGACCGACCTCGATGCCGCGCGCGGATATACGGCTGGCCTCCGGCACGGCGGCGAAGGCGGCTTCGTCATGCTTCTCCGAGGTCGCGGCGTAGCGCGAGGTCCAGGCGTCGAACACGCCCTGCATGGCGGCGCGGTCGTCGAAAGCGATATCTTGCGGAGGCGGCGTCAGCGCGAGGTAATCGCGGTGGCAGAACACTTCGCTCTCGCCTGTGGAGGCGAGGATGATGAATTCGTGGGAGAGGTCGCCGCCGATCGGGCCGGTGTCGGCGACCATCGGAATCGCGGTCAGGCCGAGCCGGGCGAAGGTGCGCAGATAAGCCGCGAACATCTTCATGTAGCTGTGCCGCGCGCCGTCGGCGTCGAGGTCGAAGGAATAGGCGTCCTTCATCAGGAATTCGCGCGACCGCATCACGCCGAAGCGGGGGCGCACCTCGTCGCGGAACTTCCACTGGATATGATAGAGATTGAGCGGCAGATCCTTGTAGGTGCGCACATGGCTGCGAAAAATCTCGGTGATCATCTCCTCGTTGGTCGGCCCGAACAGCATGTCGCGCTCGTGCCGGTCCTTGATGCGCAGCATCTCTTTGCCGTAATCGTCGTAACGCCCGCTCTCGCGCCACAGATCGGCGGATTGGATTGTCGGCATGAGGAGTTCGATGGCGCCGGCGCGGTTCTGCTCCTCGCGCACGACTTGTTCGATCTTTTTCAGCACCCGCAAGCCGAGTGGCAGCCAGGCGTAAATGCCGGCGGCCTCCTGGCGGATCATGCCCGCGCGCAGCATCAGCCGGTGCGAAACGATCTCCGCCTCTTTCGGCGTTTCCTTGGAGATGGGGAGGAAGTAGCGGGAAAGGCGCATCGGCGGCGTCTCACGGATTCGCGGGGCGTTGCGCCTAATGGACAATTCGGGGGGAAAGGGCAAGTTCGGGGGAAGAGCGGAATAGTTTCTTGAGGCCGGATATTGAAAGCCGTAGGAGTGGATGCAGGGGGCGGGAACTTGAGCGACGAGGACGACGACGAATCTGCGAGTGAAGCTACGAAGTCGGGCGACGCTTCGCCGGCTGCAGAGGCGACGCCGCGACCGTCGGAGCGGCGAGCGGCAAGAAAAACAACGCGAAAAATCGCTGACGACATTCGCGCGCGGGCGGCGGTGCAGCGGAGACAAAGCCTGTATTGCCTGGTGCTGGTTGCCTTGCTGCTCACCGGCGGCGGCGTGTTTTTCTATTTCGCCCAGTCAATCGCACTTGCCGAATTGAGAACCCAATCTGAATTTTTTTCGAATAAACAAGCAAAAATTGATGCAGATAAGGGAACAATAAAAGCTAGAAGAGCGGATATGATAGAACAAAAGCGCAATATAGCTACGCGCGCCGCCGAATTTGCTAAGATTACAGCCACTGTGATTGGAAATTTTCCATCTAATACATCCCTTCGGAGCGTTAGATTTCTGGACGCGACGCATGGATGGGCGGCAGGGCTGTTCAGTTCTCTGTACTTTATAAGCGGTCGGGGATTCCCATTGGCAAGAATGTGTGAATCTATCCGCGACAACCCGAATCGGAGGTTGTCCTGTGCCGC
>JANLPL010000285.1:0-1582 GCA_031367195.1 Bradyrhizobium sp. | reverse complement strand
TGCTGACAGGTTATGTCGTCTTTCCCTCCTGGCGCGTCCTCCTCGAAGCCCTCACAAATTCCACCATCCCGCCAGAACTCGTGAATATCCGCGATGGCCCATAAACCGAACGCGATGCGCTACTTTTAGAATTGCTGGGCGTTCACGAACTTCGTCGTGCCCGGCGAGAAGGCGATACATGGTGCGGATGGATCGGACTGATTTGCAGCAGCTCAGCAAGGAGCAATTGATCGAGCTGGTGCTTCGGCTTCAGCGCCCCGACAAAACCTCGCGCACCTCGTCCAAGCCGCCCTCGACGGACAAGAAGGAGAAGCGCGAGAACGCCCGACCCGGCGGGGCGAAGCTCGGGCATGAGCCGCACATTCGGCGGCTGGCGGATAATCCCGACGAGGTCCGCGATCACACGCCGAAAGCGTGCGATCAGTGCGGCAGCGCGTTTTCGACCAGCGATGCGCAGGATCTGATCGGCGAATACGACGAGATCGAAATACTGCCGTTGAAACCTTACATCGTGCGCCATCGCCGCTACGCGTGCCGATGTTCGCATTGCGGCTCGCAAGCCAAAGCCCCCGCGCCGGCGGTTGCGACGACGACGCCGTTCGGGCCGCGCATTCACGCGCTGGCGATCTACTACAAGGGATTCCAGACCCTGTCCTACGAACGCCTGCGCGGCATGTTTCGCTACGCGTTCGGGCTCACCGTGAGCGAGGGCGCGCTCATGAACATGTTCATCCGCTCCCATCCTCGGTTCAAGATCGAGGCGGAGAAGGCCAAAGCGATCCTGCGCGCGGCGCGCGTCGTCGATGAGATGATGGACGGGCGCGTGCCCGAAGTCTGGATTTCCGACCGCTACTCGGCTCAGCAATCGCATGGGACGCGGCATCAGACTTGTCTTGCGCATCTGGCGCGCGACACAGCTTTCGCGCTGGAGCATGGCTCGGACGATCTGCCCTTTCGGTTCAAGCTTTGGCTCGGCAGGGCTTTCGATCTGGCCAAGACCATCTCCGATTTCGCGGCCGCAACCGTGCTGAGGAAGCAGCGCGACTTGGAAAAGCAGCTTGCCGCCCTGCTGGTCACGCCGACTGGATGCGACCTCGCCCGCGAGTTGCAAGCCAAGATCGGGCGCGCCCGAGATCAACTGCTCACGTTCTGCGATTATCCCGGCGAGGTGGACATCACCAACAACACCTCGGAACGGAAACTACGACCCTGTGTGATCCAGCGAAAGGTCACCAACGGCTACCGCGCCATGTGGGCCGCAAAGGCCGAAGCGGACGTGCGCACCACAATCGACACTGCGCGGCTCGCTGGACGCAATCCCTTCGACGTTATTGTCGCCACATTGGCCTGAATCCAATTAAACCATCACGCTCGCCCAATGCTCGAGTCGAGGGGTAGGTCATTGCCGTGGCCACAGAACGCGAGACTAAGCCCGTCCGCCTCCTAAGCAGAGATTCGTAACCTGTCCAACGGAACGGGTTTGCGCTCTTTGTTGAGGGCTTCGACGGCTTTGTGGATGGCTTGGTCAAGAGCATCATCATCGGCGAAGGTCTGGTGGGCGAGGTGATGCGCCTTGAGATCG